>JAFUVM010000047.1 GCA_017483665.1 Bacteroidaceae bacterium | reverse complement strand
TTTTTTGAGATTTGACTTTTGGGAAACAGACCCTAAAAATTGGGGAAACATCTCTCTATTCTTTTATTTCTTCTTTTTCTTTTGGGAAACACGACCTCCGTTTTTGGGAAACATTTGCCCCATTTTCGGCATCTTATTCTGCATTTGGAACGTGCAGAACATGCACAAAAAAGTAAGAGCAAGTACCTGTCTCCCAGATACTTGCCCTTTATGTTGCTGATTTTCAGCATCTTTCGATTATTCCTCGACAGCTGCCTGCGCGGCAGCGAGGCGGGCGATGGGCACGCGGAAAGGTGAGCAGCTGGCGTAGTTGAGGCCGATTTTGGCGCAGAACTTGACGGAGCTGGGTTCGCCACCGTGCTCGCCACAAATGCCGCAACGCAGGTTGGGACGAACGCCACGGCCTTTCTCGACAGCATACTTCACGAGCTTGCCGACACCGTTCTGGTCGAGTACCTGGAAGGGATCAACCTTCAGAATCTTCTTCTCAAGGTAAACGGGCAGGAAGGATGCAATGTCATCGCGGCTGTAACCGAAGGTCATCTGTGTGAGGTCGTTGGTGCCGAAGGAGAAGTACTCTGCTTCGGTGGCAATGCGGTCGGCTGTGAGGGCGGCACGAGGTATCTCTATCATCGTGCCAATCTCGAAGTCAACCTTTACGCCATACTCCAGGAATACCTCGTCGGCAACCTTCTGGATGATGGCTTTCTGCTGCTTCAGCTCGTAGAGGATGCCGATGAGAGGAACCATAATCTCGGGCTTCGGGTCGTGACCTTCCTTCTTCAGTTCGCAAGCGGCGCTCAGGATGGCGCGTGTCTGCATAGCAGTAATCTCGGGGAAGGTGATGCCCAGACGGCAACCACGGTGGCCGAGCATCGGGTTGTTCTCTGCCAGGCTCTCTACGCGGCGACGGATAGTGGCGATGTCAACGCCCATTTCCTTGGCCATCGTCTGCTGTCCGGCCTCATCGTGGGGGACAAACTCGTGGAGAGGAGGATCGAGCAGGCGGATGTTCACTGGCAGTCCGTCCATAGCCTTGAGGATGCCCTTGAAGTCAGCCTTTTGGTAGGGGAGGAGCTTAGCCAAAGCCTTCTCACGGCCTTCAGCGCTGTCGGCCAGAATCATCTGACGCATAGCGATAATCTTCTGGTCGTCGAAGAACATGTGCTCGGTACGTGTCAGACCGAGACCCTTGGCACCGAACTGGCGAGCCAGCTCTGCGTCGCGCGGTGTGTCGGCGTTGGTGCGAACCTGCAGCTTGGTGTACTTGTCGCAGAGGTCCATCAGCTCGATGAACTCGGGGCTGGGTTCGGGGATGATGGTCTTTACGGCGCCGGCGTAGACGCGACCTGTGGTACCGTTGAGCGAGATGAAGTCTCCTTCCTTATATACGATGCCGTCGATTTCAACGGTCTTTGCCTTGTAGTCGACATTCATGGCACCTACGCCGGAGACGCAGCACTTGCCCATGCCGCGAGCAACGACGGCTGCGTGGCTGGTCATACCGCCGCGTGCTGTGAGAATGCCTTCGGCAGCGTTCATGCCGGCGAGGTCTTCGGGAGAAGTCTCTTCGCGGACGAGGATAACCTTGTGACCGTCTGCATGCCAAGCCTGAGCGTCGTCGGCATGGAAGACAATCTGTCCGCAACCGGCACCGGGTGATGCAGGCAGACCCTGGGCGATGAGTTTGGCTGTGGTCAGCGCCTGCTTGTCGAAGATGGGGTGCAGCAGTTCGTCGAGCTTCTGAGGCTCGCAGCGAAGCAGAGCGGTCTTCTCGTCGATCATGCCTTCGTGGAGCAGGTCGATGGCAATCTTCACCATAGCTGCACCGGTACGCTTGCCGTTACGTGTCTGCAGGAACCAGAGCTTGCCTTCCTGTACGGTGAACTCCATATCCTGCATGTCGCGATAGTGGTTCTGCAGGTTCTTCTGGATGGTGTTCAGCTGAGCGTAGGTCTCGGGCATAGCTTCCTCCATGGAAGGATACTTGGCTACACGCTCTTCCTCGCTGATGCCGGCACGTTCTGCCCAGCGCTGAGAACCGATCTTCGTAATCTGCTGAGGTGTGCGGATGCCGGCAACGACATCTTCGCCCTGAGCGTTGACGAGGTACTCACCATTGAAGAGGTTCTCGCCATTGGCTGCATCGCGGCTGAAGCAAACGCCGGTAGCGGACGTCTCGCCCATGTTGCCGAATACCATTGCCATGACGCTGACGGCTGTTCCCCATTCGTCGGGTATGCCCTCCATCTTGCGGTAGAGGATGGCGCGTTCGTTCATCCAGCTGCGGAAAACGGCGCAGATGGCACCCCAGAGCTGTTCGATAGGATCGTTGGGGAAGTCCTTGCCTGTGCGTTCCTTGATGGCAGCCTTGAAGAGCTTCACGAGCTTCTGCAGTTCCTCTACGCTGAGGTCCTTGTCGAGCACGACGCCACGTTCAGCCTTTACCTTTTCGATGATTTCCTCGAACGGGTCCTTGTCGGTCTTGTTGACGGGCTTCATTTCGAGCACGACGTCGCCGTACATCTGGACGAAGCGGCGATAGCTGTCGTAGACGAAGTGGGGGTTGTTGGTCTTCTTCACCATGCCCTCGGCCACCTCGTCGTTCAGACCGAGGTTGAGGATGGTGTCCATCATGCCGGGCATTGAAGCGCGTGCACCGGAACGAACGCTGACGAGCCGGGGGTTCTGTGCATCGCCGAACTTGGAGTTCATGAGGGTCTCGATGTGTTTTACGGCTGCCATGACGTCGTCGTTCAGCAGCTCCATGATTTTCTCCTGACCTACCTCATAGTACTCGTTGCACACATCTGTTGTGATGGTGAAGCCTGGAGGCACGGGCACACCGAGCAGGTTCATCTCAGCCAGGTTGGCACCTTTGCCACCCAGCTCTTCGCGCATCTGCGCATTTCCTTCAGCTTGTCCGTTGCCGAAGGTGTAAACTCTTTTTTGACTCATAATTTATGTTTGACTTGATTTGTATATGATTCAATAATTTGCAAAGTTATGTTATTTTCTCTATTCTTACAAAGAAAATGCGGAAAATTATGATAAAATGCTTAAATTTGCATTCGGAAACAAAAGAAAGAGCATTAAACATGTCGAGAAAGAAGAAAGAATTGCCCGTTTATCGGGAAATAGAGATACAGGATGTTGCTGCCGAGGGAAAGGCCCTTGTCCGCATTGACGACCTGGTTGTATTCGTGCCATTCGTGGTGCCGGGCGATGTGGTCGACCTTCGTGTCACGCGCAAGAAACATCACTATGCTGAGGCGGTCTGCACCCATATCCACAAGATGAGCGAACGACGCTCGAAGCCCTTCTGTCCGCATTACGGCGTGTGCGGAGGCTGCAAGTGGCAGATTCTGCCCTACGAGGACCAGCTTCGCTACAAGCAGAAGCAAGTGATGGACAATCTGGAGCGTATCGGCAAGATACCTTTGCCGGAGTGCAGTCCTATTCTCGGTTCGGAGAAGACCAGGTGCTACCGCAACAAGCTGGAGTTCGGGTTTGCCGACAAGATCTGGCTGACGGAAGAGGAAATCCGTTCGGGCAAGAAGTTCGAGCAGCCCGGAGCGGTTGGTTTCCACACGTCCGGGGCTTTCGACAAGATACTGCCTATCACGGAATGCCGCCTCATGGAAGACATCAACAACCGCCTTCGCAACGGAGCCCAGGCCTATGCCTACGAGCACGGCCTCACCTTCTTCAATGCCCGCGAGCATCGTGGCCTTCTGCGGAACATGATGATCCGCCTCTCGAATACAGGCGAGCTGATGGTGCTGATGCAGTTCTGCTTTGCACCTTTCGAAACGCTTTCTGCCGACGAACTCAGAGAGCAGGCCCTGGAGATGATGAAGTGGATGCACGAAGGGTTCCCCGAGGTGACGAGTCTGCTTTGGGTGAACAACGAGAAGTTCAACGACACTATAGGCGACCTTGACGTACAGCTCTTCAGCGGAACCGACCACATCTTCCTCGAGATGGAGGGACTTCGCTTCAAAGTCGGACCGAAGAGCTTCTATCAGACCAACACCGAGCAGGCCTATATATTATATAAGGTAGCGCGCGAGTTTGCCGGGCTCACTGGCGAAGAACTTGTTTACGACCTCTACACGGGAACGGGCACAATCGCCAACTTCGTGGCGAAGCAGGCTCGCAAGGTCATTGGCATAGAATATGTTCCTGAGGCCATCGAGGATGCCAAGGTGAACTCCGAGATTAACGGCATCACGAACACCGAGTTCTTCGCAGGCGACATGAAGGACATTCTCAACCGTGACTTCATCGAGAAGCACGGCAAGCCCGACATCATCATCACCGACCCGCCTCGCGCCGGCATGCATCAGGATGTCATCGATGCCATCCTCTTTGCCGACCCGCAACGCATCGTCTACGTCAGCTGCAATCCTGCTACCCAGGCTCGCGACCTGCAGCTGCTGGACGTGGCTTACGAGGTGAAGCACATCCAGCCTGTCGACATGTTCCCGCATACCCAACACGTCGAGAACGTCGTCCTGCTCGAGAAGAAAACCTTTTAACCCTTTAACACTTTAACTTTTTAACCTTTACCATGAAACCATTCAAACTACTGGCACTCATTGTTATGATGATGTTCTCTGCAAGCATTACTGCAGGAGACTTCACTATAGGCAACAAGACTTTCCTCCTTAACGGCCAGCCCTTCATCGTGAAGGCTGCCGAGGTGCATTACCCGCGCATCCCGCGCCCTTATTGGGAGCATCGCATCCAGATGTGCAAGGCGCTGGGCATGAACTCCGTCTGCATCTACATCTTCTGGAACATCCACGAGCAGAAGGAAGGCGAGTTCAACTTCACGGACAACAACGACGTGGCCGAGTTCTGCCGCTTGGCGCAGAAGAACGGCATGTACGTCATCGTGCGCCCCGGCCCATACGTCTGCGCCGAATGGGAGATGGGCGGTCTGCCCTGGTGGCTCCTGAAGAAGAAGGACATCAAGCTGCGCGAGCGCGACCCTTACTTCATGGAGCGCGTGAAGCTCTTCGAAGAGAAGGTGGGCGAGCAACTCCGTCCGCTGACGATACAGAACGGCGGCCCCATCATCATGATGCAAGTGGAGAACGAGTATGGCTCGTACGGCGAGGACAAGCCCTACGTCAGCGAGATTAGGGACTGTCTGCGCGGCATCTATGGCAAGGAACTGACACTCTTCCAATGCGACTGGGCGTCGAACTTCGAGAAGAACGGCCTCGACGACTTGACCTGGACGATGAACTTCGGCACGGGTGCCAACATCGACCAGCAGTTCCGCAGGCTTGGCGAACTGCGCCCCGATGCTCCGAAGATGTGTTCTGAGTTCTGGAGCGGATGGTTCGACAAATGGGGAGCACAGCATGAGACGCGACCTGCCAAGGACATGGTGGACGGTATGGACGAGATGCTTAGTAAAGGCATCAGCTTCTCGCTCTACATGACGCATGGCGGAACCTCCTTCGGCCATTGGGCAGGCGCTAACAGTCCGGGCTTTGCACCCGACGTGACCTCCTACGACTACGATGCGCCCATCAACGAATGGGGCTTGCCTACGCCAAAGTTCTGGGAGCTCAGGAAGATGATGGAGAAGTATAACGACGGCAAGAAGATGCATGCAGTCCCCAAGGCTCCAATGCCAATCATCTCCGTACCCAAGTTCGAGCTGACGGAGTTCTCACCACTGCTGAACGGCATCGAAGCCATTCGCAAAGAAGGCGGCCTGATGACCTTCGAAGAAATGGACATGGGATGGGGCTCGATGCTCTACACAACCACATTGCCCGACATCCCTGCACCGTCCGACATGTTGGCTGACTTCCACGACTATGCACAAATCTTCATCAACGGCAAGTACATCGGCAAGGTTGACCGCGTAAAGAACGAAAAGAGTCTCACCTTGCCTCCCGTGAAGAAAGGCGACGAACTGGAGATTCTTGTAGAGGCAATGGGACGCATCAACTTCGGTCGTGCCATCAAGGACTTCAAGGGCATCGTTGGTGAGGTTGTTATCTCGGCAGAGGTCGACGGCATAGAAACCACGTGGAAGCCACAGCAATGGGTGAAGATTGGTTTGCCAGATTCCTATGAGAAGGCTGTAGACGCCTTTGTCCACAATGAGGACTTCACAAAGCCCGAACAAGAGGGAATGCGCCTCGGACAGGCTCCCAGGCTGAACAAGGACGGGCTGGACCTCGTGACGGGTCGCGGCTATTATCGCGGCTATTTCAACTTGAAGAAGGTGGGCGACACGTTTCTCAACTTCGAGACGTGGGGCAAGGGACAGGTTTGGGTGAACGGTCATGCCATGGGACGCATCTGGTCGATTGGCCCGCAGCAGACGCTCTATGTGCCCGGCTGCTGGCTGAAGAAGGGTAGGAACGAGGTGATAGTCCTTGATATTGTCGGTCCCGGCGAACGCGTAGTGTGGGGTCAGGTTTCCCCTGAGCTCAATAAATTGCAGTTGGAAAAGACGGCTAAGCACAACAATCCCGGCGACAAGCCCGACCTCAACTCGAAGTCTCCTGCATTCGACGGACAGCTGAAGGCCGGCAACGGCTGGCAGACGCTCAAGTTTGCTTCGCCCGGAAAAGGCCGCTATCTTGCCTTCGAGGTGCTGAGCACGCAGCAGAAAGGCGACGTCGCAGCCATTGCAGAGCTTTACGCCCTTGGCGGCGACGGCAAGCGCATCAGCCGTGAGCCCTGGACGGTGAAGTATGCCGACTCGGAAGAAGAGAACGGCAACCACTTGGGCGACAAAGTCTACGACCTGCAGGAGAGCACCTATTGGCAGACCGTCAAGGGTTCCGACTCACCGCATCTGCTTGTCGTCGACCTCGGTTCCGAGCAAACGCTCACGGGCATAGAGTACCTGCCGCGAGCAGAACAGGGAGCTCCTGGCAGTGCGAAGGACGTCAGAATCTATCTGTATTAATATCGACGTCGCTCGTTTGTCTTAGCGGAACTCCATGCGGTGGCCCGAAACACGGCGTGCCGTGATGGCAATAAGCGCCTTGCGCTTCCGGAATAAGCGCCTCGTGCTTCCGAAATAAGCGCCTTGCGCTTCCGAAAGAAGTCCGTGCCGTGTTTAACCATACGCCATTGCAAAGGTTCCGTTGGACAACGAAGACTGCACGATGGCAGCTGGTCATAAACTATAATAATATAATAAGGTGTATACAAAGAGACATTTCATCCTGATTGTTGCGCTTGCCTTTTGCGTGGCAGTGCCTGCACAGCAACGCACGGAAATTGCCCTCAGTTTCGGTTGGCGCTTCCATGCAGGGGACCTGACAGAGGGCGCTTCGCCGGCGCTCGACGACAGCGGTTGGCCCTGGGTAGACCTTCCGCACGACTTCCAGACGGAGCAGCCCTGGGTAGCTCCCGACCCCTCCGAGCGGCCCGACAACACGGATGTGGCGGCAAACATCAAGAGCCGTCTCTCCAGCCGTGGCTTCAAGGAGATGGGACGGGCCTGGTACCGCTATCATCTGACGCCTGCCGACAGTCTGAAGGGACGAAGGATTCTGCTCGACTTCGGCGGCATCATGTACGTGGGCGACGTCTACCTGAACGGCCAGCGCATCGGCGGCACAGACTATGGCTACGTCGGCTTCGAGACAGACGTGACGGAACGGCTGCGCTTCGGGCAGGACAATGTCATCGCAGTGCTGGCCGACACGCGCGAGCCCGGCAACTCGCGCTGGTACACAGGCGGCGGGCTGTTCCGCGACGTGAAGCTCGTTACCACTCCGCGCGACCTCTACTTCGTGCGCCATCCGCTTCGCATCACCACGCGCGACAACCGTTTCATCAGCGTAGGCTACGAGTTCAACAACATGAGTCGCGCCAGGCAGACACACGTCGAACTGAAGATTTACGGCCCCGACGGAGCGTGTGTCTGCCGACAAAGCGACGTCGTGCAGCGCATCACAACTTCAAGGACTATCGAGACCAGCATGAAGGAAGTTGAGATAGCCGACCCTCAGCTGTGGGACACCGAGCACCCCAACCTCTACCGCGCAGAGGTGACGCTTGTGCGCGAGGACGGCACTGTGGCCGACGTTGCAACAGCCCGCTTCGGCATCCGCACCGTAGAGATAGGTCCCTCGTTCGGGCTTCGGCTTAACGGACAGAAGGTCCTGCTCAAAGGCTGCGCCGGCCATCATGCCCTGGGAGCCCTCGGAGCCGCCGCCTATCCCCGCGCCATCGAGAAGCGGATAAAGCTCCTGAAGCAGTTCGGCATCAACCATATCCGCACCTCCCACAACCCCTATAGCCGCGAGTTCATCGAGCTTTGTGACGAGAACGGCATCCTCGTCGTCGACGAGCTCTACGACAAATGGACGCAACAGCACACCGGCGGACGTGTTCATTTTGAGCATTTGTGGCAGAGCGACATACCCGAGGTGGTCCGGCGCGACCGCAATTCGCCCTCCGTCGTGCTTTGGAGCCTCGGCAATGAACTGCAGCAGAACGCCGACCAGCCCTTCGGCGACTTCGGCGTGACGCTCTTCAAGCTGCAGCGGACGCTCCTGCATCGCTACGACTCCACGCGCCTTGTCACCGTAGCCATGCACCCGCGCTACCGCAGCTGGGAGACGGATTCGCTGCCGGCTGCCCTCGCTATGGTGACAGACGTACAGGCATACAACTATCGCTACATGTACTTCCCAGGCGACGGGCAGCGCTTCCCCTGGATGACCTTCTACCAGAGCGAAGCATCCGTCTCTGCCATGGGCCCGAACTTCTTCGCGATGGACCTGGACAAAGTCATCGGCCTGGCCTATTGGGGCGTTATCGACTATCTGGGCGAAAGCCAAGGCTGGCCTGCCAAGGGCTGGGCACAAGGGTGCTTCGACATCTCGCTGGAGCCGAAGCCCAAGGCATATCTGATGAAGAGCATCTTCCTGCCCGACAAGCCCGTAGTGCACATCGGCATCATCGACAAGAAGGGCGACCAGATGTGGAACGGCGTACAGACTGGCAACGACGGCATGAGCGACCATTGGTGTCGCCGCGAAGGGCAGCCCCTCTCGCTCGTCACCTACACCAATGCCGAAGAGGTGGAGCTCCTGCTCTGCGGCAAGAGCCTCGGCAGGAAGCAGAATCCCGTCGACGACCCCAAGCGCCGCAATCAGATTCGCTGGGACAGCATCGTTTACCGGCCCGGCAGCTTGGAAGCCATCGGTCGTACCGGAGGCAAAGTCGTCTGCCGCCACCGGATAGAGACCACCGGCGAGGCAAAGCGTCTGACCGCCCAGGCTGACAATGACCGTTGGAAAGCTGACGGACAGGACCTGCAACATGTGCGCATCGTAGCCGTCGACAGCAAGGGCCGCCGCGTGCAAACCTGTGCGGGGAAGGTCACCTTCTCTGTCGAGGGCAATGCCCGCATCGTGGGTGTCATCAATGGCGACATCAACTCCGGCGAACTGACCGTAGGCGACAGCCGTTCCCTTTATAACGGCACATGCACCGTCATCCTGCGCTCTACGCAGAACCCTGGCGCGGTCACGCTCACTGCCACGTCTCCCGGCCTGAAGAGCGTGACGCTGAAACTTCAGTCAACGGATTAGCTTTACCTCCGAACCCAGTCCGCTCTTCATCAGCTCCCAGCCTTCGTAGGTCGTGGGCTTGTAGTTGATGTTCACCACGTTAATCTCGCAGAACTTGCGCCACTTGATGCCCCGACGGTCAAGGTCGCGGATGCGGTTGGCGGGCAGGTTGGTGACTTCGATGCGGAGCGTGTTCTTGCCTTTCTTCAGCGCATCGCGGCAGTCAAGGACGAACGGAACAGCCCAGGCGCACCCGATGAATGTATCGTTGATGTAGACACGGGCCGACTCGCGCACGTCGCCGAGGTCGATTTTCCAGTGCCCTTGAGCCTGCTCCTTGGTGAGGCGGAAGGTCGTGGCGTAGACTCCGGTGCCCATCGTGACGGCAGCAGAGTCGCTCAGCGTCTCCCATGTCTGTGGCTTTTCCAAAAGGAAGGTCTTTCCGACCTTGGGTGTTTCCTCGATGAAAGAGAGCTGCCAGGGCCCCTGGAGTGTTAGTTGAGAGGTTAGAGTCGATGGTTGAGAGGTGTAGCTGGGAGCTTGGGCGTTGATAGTTTGGCTGGTCTTTAGGATGCGGCTCTCTCCGCTGCGGAGGGCAATATGCAGGCGACCGGAGGCAAGCGTGGCGGGCGTGATGTCGCCGTTCATCGGGTTGAACCATGTGGCGCTCTTGCAGGGGACGGCCATCGGGATGTCGGCTTCAACGTCTTGTGGCGTCAGGTTGGCGATGAAGTAGTGGTGCCCTGCGTCGTTCTTGCGGCGGATGGCACGCAGCCCCAGCTCCTTCCGTAGCGGCTCTGCCTGTGCAAAGCGGGCCATCGCTTCTTCGTTCTCGCCGAGGATAACGTGGGGACGGAGCGATTCCAAGGCCGCTTGCAGGCGCGGGTCGATGGTCGTGCCGGAGGGGATGATGATGGCATGGTAGCGTGTGCCGCCCTCGGTGACGAGCATACCGTCCTGGATGTGGACGTTAGCCAGCCCGCGGTCGCTGATGTAGTCGCAGTCGTAGCCCAGGCTGTCAATCCTCAGGATGCTGCGGATGAAGAAAGGAGCCTTCTCGCCCATGCTGTTGATCTCGAACTGCATGAGCAGGTCTTCGCCTGGCTTGCGCTTCTTGCCGTCGGCGGTGAGCGGCTTGCGTTGCCGCCACATGTCGCGGACGGGTAGGTAGACGAGGAAGTCGTTGTCGGGCGTTCCCCATTGCAGGAAGCTTTGGCAACGCTCGATGTACTGCATCAGGTACGGTGCGTCGCGCCAGATGCTGTTGGTCGGACTCATGTCGATGGAGGCGTAGAACTTCCATCCCGGCCAGGGATCGTCCTTCGGCGTGTAGCACGAGCCGTGGAAGAAGACGTGGTTCACACCGCAGCTGAACATCAGGTCGAGGTCGGGTTTCATCTGCGAGAGCGAGGTACGGAAGTGCTCCGTCAGCCAAGTGAACGTTTCGCTGCTGCAGAGCGGCTTGCCCATGACGTGGGCAGCCGAGGGCGCATACTTCAGCATCGACACGTCGCTGAAGTTCCTGCGCGTCATGCCTGGGTCGGTGCGGAGTCCTTTAATGCCGAACTCGGAGAGTCCGAAGCCCTCGATCTCCGGTATGTCGACGGTGGCGTAGAGGTCGAGCAGGTTGGCAGGCGAGCCGTGTGCCTGGTTGCGTACCTTGACGCCGTGACTGTGAGCCCACTCCGTCCATTGCTGCGTGAAGTTCTCGAGCAGGAGGTCGGACAGCGTCTCGCGGTAATCGCAGAGCACCTGTCCGCCGTCGTCCACGTCGCCCAGCAGCTCGGGCAGCTTCTGGCGGAGGTCGTAGCCGCGCCGTTTTTGGAACTCCTCGAAGAGCGTCGGTGTCCAGTTGGCCCGGTACACCTCGTATGAATCATTGAAGAAGGTGTGCGGATAGGGCGTGCCCGATGCGGCAAAGGCGCTGTCGAAACGTGCGAGATAGTTTGCGACGGCCTTGCGGTCGAAGTGGTCCACCACCCATCCCTCGCCTCCGGGCGCGGCGCGCTTCACCTTCTGTCCGGTGCGGCCCACTTCTACGCTGTAGATGGGAGAACCATCTACCACAGTATCCTTGAAGACGGCTTTGCATGCAGCCTGCTCCTTCGGCACCTGCGGACCGCCAAAGGGCCATCCCGTGCCGCAGTTCATGTCCACCTCTATGCCGAGCGGACGGGCCATGTCCTCCACGTCCCGGAGCACCTGCATCCAGCGGGGAGAGAGGAAGGGAATGTTGTTCGCCTCGTTGCCTTGTACGCCATAGAGCGGCGTAATCTCTACCGTTCCGATGCCGGCGCGGGCATATTCCTCGAGGTTCCAGCGCAGGTTGTCCTTGTCTACCGCCGAGCCCAGCCACCACCAGCGTGTGCCGGCCTTTGCCTCAGGGCGCGGCGTGGGCCATTGCGCATCTTGAACTCCAGATTCTTCTTTCTTAGCTCTTAGTCCTTCATCCTTCGTCAGCTTGAAGTATTCCGTCAAGCCGAGCAGATAACAGCCTGTGCCGTAGTCCTCGAAGTCAGGTTTGCTGTCGAAGGTGACGGGCTGCCCTGCCGAAGGCTCTTTGCCTGTGCCTTGGTTCCAGCCCAGGAAACCGTCGTCGTGCAGGCAGGACTTCAGTGCAAGCCAGGCCTTGTCGCAGGCGGGGCGATAGCGTTTCTCTCCGAGCAATCCCTGTCGGAGTCCCCAGCTCATGCCGTAGAGGAAGAGTGCCGTGCCCGTCATCTCGGGCGTTGGGTAGTCGGCATCGCTCAGCAGGCTGGCATGCCAGAAGCCGTCGTTGTGCTGGCAGGCCAGCAGAGCCTTGCTCATGGCGAGAAAATCCTTCTTCAGCAGCTTGTATGCCTGTTCCTTGGGCGACAGCTCGCTCATGCAGCGCACCAGGGCAGCGTAGACCCATCCGTTTCCACGACTCCAGTAGCAGTTCTTGCCGTCGCGCTCCTTGTAGGGCGGCACGTAGTCCTTGTCGCGCCACCAGAGCCCTTCCTTCGGGTTGAAGCATCCGCCTCCGCACTCGTTGCGGCTCCACATGTAGCTCTTCATGGCGTAGTCAAGATATCGGCTCTCATGCGTGTGCGCGTACATTTTTATATATGTAGGCATTGCCATTTGTATAGCGTCTATCCACGTCCAGTAGTCCGTCCGTCCCGTAGCAATCTGGTGGTTGAGGTTCTCACGCACATGCTCCAGAGAGCCTTTGCCCGTCAGTTGGTGCAGTTCGATGTACGTCTGCTGGCAGCATTGGTTGTCGGCATTGGTCGACTTCGTCCCGCCCCTTGCCTGCCATTTGTGGAAGTTGCTCCACTGCAGGGCGTAGTCGATGTATAGCTTTTGCGGGTCAACGGAGTGGAGCGCCATCAGGCCCTCGTAGTAGACGGCGCGTGTCCACAGGTTGCTCTCTCGCATCCGTCCCACGAAGGTCGGCTCCGTCGGGTCGGCGTTGTGGTTCATGAAGTAGTCGTTGGCCTTTCGGACTGCGTCCAGGACGTCTGCGGGTGACTGTGCTTTGGCACCGACGGAGCTGATAAGGCAAAAGCCTGCCAGCAGAGCCAGTGTCTGTATTAATTTAGATAGCGTTTTCATCGTATTTTGCCTTTTTACGCCAACAAAGTTAATGAAAAATGCAGATTATTCGCAGTTCATTCATTCATTTTTTACTTTTTATGTATTTTTGTAGTCGAAAGACAAAGGAAACGACAATGATGGACAGAAAAACTGCGATGTTGGGAGCGCTGCTGCTCCTGCTGCTGACTGCCTCCGGAGTGCAGGCAGAAAGGAAGACGACAGGGAAGGCTAAAACGGAGAGACAGGAGATTTGGCCGGACGGAACGCCGATGGACGAGTGGTTTCGCGACACGACGAAGGTGGACACCAGCCGCCTGGGGCGAAGGTATGTGCTGACCGACTACGGTGTGCTGGCAGGCTCCGACGCGGTGCAGACGCAGCAGATACAGGCCGTCATCGACCGTTGCGCCGAAGAGGGTGGGGGAGTCGTCGTGGTTCCGGCAGGACGTTTCAAGACGGGAGCGCTCTTCTTCCGGCAGGGCACCCACCTGCACGTCAGCGAATGCGGCACACTCCTGGGTTCCGACCGCATCAGCGATTTCCCCATTGCCACGACGCGCATCGAAGGCGAGACCTGCCCGTACTTCGTGGCACTCATCAATGCCGACGGCCTCGACGGATTCACCATCACAGGCTCCGGCACTATCGACGGCAACGGACTCCCCTATTGGCAGGAGTTCTGGATCCGGCGCAAGTGGAACCCGCAATGCACCAACAAGGACGCGCAGCGCCCGAGGCTGACGTATATCTCCAACTCCGCGAACGTCACCATCCAGGACGTCCACCTCATCAACTCGCCCTTCTGGACGAACCACGTCTACAAGAGTCACCATGTGCGCTACCTCGGCTGCTACATCTATGCGCCGACGGAGAACATCTGGCCGCCTGACCCCACTCGCGGCGGTCCCTCGACGGACGGCATCGACATCGATGCCTGCTCCGATGTGATGGTGCACGGATGCTTCATGCACGTCAACGACGATGCTGTGGTGCTGAAAGGAGGAAAGGGGACGTGGGCCGACAAAGACGAGACAAACGGTCCCTGCGAGCGCATTCTGATACAGAACTGTCGCTACGGACGTGTACACGCCTGCCTCACCCTCGGTTCCGAATCGCTGCACGACCGCAACGTCATCCTGCGCAACTGCCACGCCGTGAGCGTCAACCGAGTGCTGTGGCTCAAGATGCGCCCCGACACGCCCCAGCACTATGAGTACATCCTCGTGGAAAACATCACGGGCAAGTGCGGCTCTATCCTCTACGTGTACCCCTGGACGCAGTTCTTCAAGCCTGGCGACCGCGAAATGCCCCTCTCGCGATGCAACAACGTCGTGATGCGTAACATTCAGGTGGACAGTCAGAAGAAGTGGAATATCAAGCCGTCGGACAAGTACGAGCTTCTGGATTTCGAGGTCGACGGCGAGCCGCTGAGAGTCGAGGGACAGGCTCTTCCGAAATAAGCGCAAGGCTCTTCCGAGATAAGCGCAAGGCTCTTCCGAAAAGAAGTCTTAGCTACAGGAACGGACTGAGGATTTCGTGTAGGTGATTCTTCCGGCCGACGTCGAGCCATGCGCCCTGCAGCCCTTCGCGCCGGGCGGCTTCCACGTTGACCTTGGTATCGTCGATGAAGAAGCATTGGCCGGCGGGAGTGCCTATTTGGCGGACGGCATGACGGTATATCGCGGGGTCTGGCTTTGCCAGATGTAACTCTTGCGAGAGGAATACGTGGTCGAAGAGGTCGGCACAGGTGTAGCCCGTGTCCGAGAAACAGAGCTGGCGGATGTAGTCCCAATGCAGCTGGTTGGTGTTGGAGAGCAGATGTGTGCCGTAGCCAAGTCGACGCAGCTGGAGGATGAGGTCGAGCCTGTGGCGCGGCACGGTGCCGATGCAAGCGTTCCAGGTGTCGACGATGGTTTGACGCGTTGTGCCCGGCGGACAATGACGCTGCACGAGGGCAAGGAACTGTTCGGAAGTCACGAGGCCCACCTGATAGTCGGCGATGAGCTTGCCGGCCGTGAGTCCGTCGGCAATGGTGGAAGAGCCGGGATTGCCCGACAGGAACAGCTCTGCGTCGATGCCGACCTGCCGACAGGCTGCAGCGGCACGCTGCATGTCGAGGTCGAGCAGTACGCCGCCAAGGTCGAAGATGAAGTCGGTCACTACTCCACCCATCATGGCTGCGCCGTAGAAGCCGAGCCGCTCCACTTCGGGCAGGCGCTGGGGGGTGATGCCGCCCAAGGCGTAGACATTTCGCGACAAGAGCGGACGGATGCTCTCCAGCTCTTCGGACGTGAAGGCGGCACGGTAGCCGGGTTTGGAGATGCTGTCGAAGATGGGGCTGAGCAGGACGTAGTCGTAGTCGGAGGCCAGGGTTTTGACTTCCTCGATGGTGTGGCACGAGCGGGAGAGGGTAAGCCCCTCTGCCAGCGGGACGGGTGCGACGGGGTTGCGGCTGTTGAGGTGTATGCCGCCCAGGTGATAGAGTGGGGCAAGGTCGTGATGGTCGTGCAGGACGATGCGCGGACGGTACTGCGGCTCTATCTGCTCCAACCACCCGGCTGTCTGCGAGCGCGATGCTGTGGGCTTGCGCAGGTGCAGCCGTCGGCAGCCACGGGCGAAGAGCCTGTTCACGGCTTCTGGCTCGCCTTCGTACATCTGGGGCTGAGTGATGATGATTTGTTCCATTGGAGGTGAGTTATTTGGCTGCTGTTTTACGTCCGCCGCGGATGTATATGCCTTGCGGCAGTCTGCGGCCGGCCGACGGGTTGTTCACCATCTGGCCTAAGAGATTGTAGGTGGCTCGGTCAGCAGAGCCTTGCTGGGCTGTGGGCCGTGTGACGGCTGTTCCGCCTTCTATGGTGAGCAGGAGCTGTCCTTCGTTCAGACTGATGGTGGGGTTGCCGTCGAAGTTGCTTTCTACGATAACGTTTCCGATGCTGCCCTTGATGTTTTCTACGTTGCCGAGCACATAGGTGCCGCTCTCCATTTGGCCTGTGCTGCTGCGTATCTCTATGACGGGAGCCAGATATTTCGGTCCGTGCTTCCAAGTCTTACGTTCCAGGTTGAGCGCCCGGACGTTCAGCTTGTCGGTGCTTCGTCCGTCGACGTCGAATACGACGCGTGCGCCGAAACCGAGCGAGAGGCTGTCCGCGTGAATGCTGCCCACAGTGCCCTCTCCGCCTATTTGCAGCGTGGCGTTGTACTCCAGCCGCAGGCTCTTCATGAATGTGCCGCTGCTGACCAGCGTGGTGTGCCGGTTCATCCAAACGTCGGAGCCTTCCATCGTGCCGTCGAACTGCAACGTGCCGCCCCATACGTCTGTGCTGCCTGTATATGTCTGTGCAACAGGTGGAAGGATGAGTGTGCCTTCGCCTTGCTTCACCAGTCGCATGTCGCCCGCAAAGGCGCCGCCTGTCAGCGTGTGTGTGTATTTTGTGGTGCGGATGTCCTGATTGTTGCCTGTTCCTTGTGTCCACGAGGGTGTGTTGACGGTGAGGATGTTTGGCCCTTTTTCCGTTTCCCCGAGAGCAGAGGCCACGTTGATGGTGGCATCTTGAGCGTCGCAGACGAGGACATGCTGCCCGTCGTGCTCGCTGCCGATGGTTTCCCCGTCGGCCACGATGACACGTCCGTTGGTGGTCAGTGGGGGCGGCGGGGTGGTAATGCCTTCCAGCTGTCCGAGGAAGTAGCTGACGTGCGGCGGCTGGTTGTAGCCGCACATCTGCCAGCACATGGCGTTCCGGTAGTCGTGGTCGTGCCAGAGCGTATAGTTGCGCCAGCGCGTTGCTTCGGTTGTGGTGTAGATGCGGAGCTTGCCTGTGCTGGTGCGCAGAATGAGCTCTTCGCGCCAGTCGCCGAGAATGTCTCCCTGGAAGTTCGGGGAGCCTTTGGTGGAGTTGCACGTCCATACGTTGTCGCCGAAGGGCCAGTAGCCGCTGTTCCAGTTCGAACCGAGCTTCACGACATGCGGGTTGAGCCCGTGGTCGTAGCCGTCATCGCTCATTTTGCCGTAGTTGAACGTCTCTTCCTGCAGGTCGCCGTCCCAGTAGATGCGGAAGTTTTGCATCATCGTGCCGTCGGATGCCATAGCTGTCTGTCCGCTGACCGACGAGATGTATCCGTTGGTACGGGCCGACGACATGAGACATCCGGGATAGGTGTTCGAGAAGTTGCCGGCCATGCAGCGGCCGTCGTCCCTGTCGGACGAGCAGGTGAAATAGACTTCCGCCGTTGTGGCGTTGCGCAGCATAGAGCCCGGCCGGTCCTCGTGGCAGGTGAAGATTTCCTCTCCCCAGCGGAAGGGGTCGAGGTCGGAGGTGTGCTGTGCGTCGCCATGTCCGCGGCCGGTTGTACTGAGGCCTTTGCCGTTGTCGTCGATGACCATCGAGCCGTACACAATCTCGTCGCGTCCGTCCATGTCTACGTCGTTGATGCTGAAGTTGTGGAACCCTTGTCCGAACCAGGGGCTCCCGCTTGTCTCTTCCTTCCAGTACCAGCGTTGCGTCAGCTTGTGGGTCTGCGGGTCGACGTCGAAGGCTTTCATGTAGATGTGTGTGTAGATGCCCCTGCAAATGAGGATGCTCGGACGACGCCCGTCCAGATAGGGAGCGCCGAAGAAATGCTTATTGGCGCGGTGGCCGTAGTTGTCGCCCCAGGAGTTGTTCGTGGTTTTATTGACGAGCCCTTGCAGGGAACGCGGCAGGGGGTAGTTCATCTTCTGGTAGACGCGGCCTGTTGCTCCTTCGATATACAACAGGTACTCCGTGCCTTGCGTCTCGTAGGAGTTGTTGGCTTCGTGCCAGGCAATAGAGCCTCTGTAGTTTGCTGTGGCTGAACCAATCACCCGCTTCGTGCCGTCGGCAGCATGGATGGTCAGGCCGTCGTTGGCTCTCATCAGCACCTCGGCCTTTCCGTCCTGGTCCCAGTCGAAGGCAACAGCGTTGCTCTCCATTTGGTTGGGGCTGAACATGTTTGGACCGACATCAATCCACCAAAGCAGCGAGCCGTCCTGCTTGATGATGTCTATGCGGGTGTAGTCCTTCTGGTTGATGTCCCAGATGCTTGCCTGGTCCGTCACGTTGATACGCCGCACGATAAGCTCCATCTCTCCGTCGCCGTCGAGGTCGGCCACGCTGATGTCGTTGGGCTGGTACTGCTCGGTAATGTCTGTGCCGTCTTTACCGATAACGGTCGGCAGGGTTATTTCCTTGTAGTCGTGGCTCCAGACATTGACAGCTTCGCAAGCTTCACCTTCTACGCCGCGAACCACCGGACGAACCGTATAGCTGCTGTTCAGCGTGCCGTTCCTATCCGTATAGTTAGAGACCTCGAGCGGTTTTGTGTTCAGCAATGTACCGTCGCGATAGACGTTGTACGTCACATCGTAATACTCCTGGTCCGTGATGCGCCAGCTCAGGAAGATGCCGCCCGTCTTCTTCACAGCCACAAGGCCGCGGTCGAGGAAGTCGGTTTTCCTCTGGGCGGAAACAGAAATCGGAGTAGCTGCCACGACAGCCATCATTCCGAAGATTATCAAAAAGCGTTTCATAATGTAATGTTGTTCAAGTATCGTTTGTTATTAGTTTCAATCTTCAACGTTCAATTTTCATCAAGTTTTAGAAGTTAAAGCGGAAGTTAAAATGGAAGTAAATTCGCTACGCTGACTTCGTCGGGCTAAAGCTTCATGGAAGTTAAAATAGGACAATACCATATAGGCAGAACAGCATCCAAAGCTATCGTCCAGCACGCAGTGCTTCTTCCGCGACTACAATCGCGCCTTGGTGCCAGAGCATCCAAGAACTTCCTATTTAACTTCATCTTATAACTCCCGATAATTTAATTAATTTTATAGTCGAACGATGCATCCCAATCCTTCCATACGGGTTCGCGTCCGAGCTGTTTGAGACGCCTCTCTATCTTCTTGGCTGTCCGCTCGTCGGAGACGGTAAACTGCTCCAGAGCCTGCGGGTAGGTGTAGTAGCCGCCAGGGTTGACCTTCGATTCGGCCGACATGGTGGTTACGCCGAGCGTGCACATGTTGTCGCGAATGTAGGCAGGTTCGCGGGTGGAGTAGGAGATGTCCACGTCGTGGTCGAAGATGCGCATGGCAAAGGTGGCTTGTGCCAGTTCGCGGTCCGACATGATACAGTTGGGCTGGAAGCCTTCGTTCTGAGCGGGCCGCATACGCGGAAAGTTGATGCTGTACTTGGTGCGCCAATAGTGCTTCTGCAGGTAGCGCAGATGGTGGGCCATCATCGTGACGTCAGTTCGCCACTCTTTCTCCAGGCCTATGAGCACACCCATGCCGATGGAGTGCACGCCTGCCTGTCCCATGCGGTCGAAGCCGTCGCAGCGCCACTCGAAGCGCGACTTCATGCCGCGCGGATGGTATAGCTTGTAGTTGTCGCTATGGTAGGTTTCTTGGAAACAGATGACACCGTTCAGCCCATGCAGCGTCAGCTCCTTGTACTCTTCTGCCTTCAGCGGCATCACCTCTATCTTGATATTCGAGAAGTAACGCTTAGCTATGTCGATGGCCTTTGCCAGGTAGGGTACGCCGGCTTTGGCAGGATGTTCGCCCGTGACGAGCAGGATGTTCTCGAAGGGAGCCAGCCGCTTGATGGCTTTGTACTCGTCCTCTATCTGCTCAGGGCTGAGGATGGTGCGGGCCATCGGGTTCTCGCGATGGAAACCGCAATAGACGCACGAGTTCGTGCAGGCATTCGTGATGTAGAGCGGAATGAACATCGACATGGTCCGGCCGAAACGCTCTTCCGTGTAGTGGCGCGAGAGTCGGGCCATCGTCTCGAGGTACGGCTCGGCGGCCGGGGACAGCAGAGCCATGAAGTCGTTCACGTCCAAATGGCTCTTCGTAAGGGCTCGGCGCACATCCGTGTCGGTCATTCCGGCTATGCGCTCCGTCGTCTCTTCCCAACTTATATTCTTTAGTTCGTCTGAAAACATTTTGTCTTATTTTTTTTGTTGCATGGCTGGAAGGCATATTCCTTCAGCTCGGTTATGGTCGGCTTGTTGCCACAGAGCGGGCAGTCTTCGTCGTGCGGAAAGTCGAGGCGGCCCCATTCCATTGTCAAAGCGTCGAACGTGAGCAAAGTGCCTGTGAGCAGCGTGCCGACTCCGGAAAGATATTTGATGCATTCGGTTGCCTGCATAGTGCCCAGCATTCCTGCTATGCTGCCCAACACGCCGACCTGCGAGCATGTCTCGACATCGTTCATGGCTGGCGGCTCTGGAAAGATGCAGCGGTAGCAGGCCGAACCAGGGACGTGGGTCATGAGCTGACCTGAATAACGGCTTATTCCGCCAATGGAACAGGCTTTGCCTAGCATGACGCAAGCGTCGTTCACGAGGTACTTCGTGGCAAAATTGTCGCTCCCGTCGATGATGAAGTCATATTCCGCGATAAGCTGCCTTGCATTGTCTTCGCTCAGGAAGAACGGGTGCTTCTCCACCTTTACATCAGGATTGATGGCCCTTATCTTGTCCTCTGCTGAGTCGACCTTCAGCCTTCCTACATCGTTCGTGGTGTGGGCAACCTGACGTTGTAGGTTTGCAAGGCTTACGTTGTCGCCGTCCACGATTCCTATCGTACCTGCTCCAGCTGCAGCCAGATAAAGCGCAGCCGGACTTCCCAAGCCGCCAACGCCCACAAGCAGGACGCGCCCCTGCATGAGACGTTCCTGTCCCTCGCGGCCGAAACCCTCCAGGATAATGTGGCGGTTGTAGCGAAGCTTCTGTTCTTGTGTCAACTCGGTCATTTCTTTATTCTCCTCAGGTCGTGCGTCAGCTTCGCAGCGCAGAAGTTAGGTCCGCACATCGTGCAGTACTCGCCGTCTGTGTGGCCCGCTTCCTCGAAGTATTGCAGCGCACGCTCAGGGTCGAGCGACAGATGGAACTGATCGCGCCAGCGGAAGTCGAAACGAGCCTTGGACAAGGCATTGTCGCGTATCATGGCACCCGGATGCCCCTTTGCCAAGTCGGCTGCATGGGCTGCAATCTTGTAGGTCACTACGCCCGTGCGTACATCTTCTTTATTGGGCAGAGCAAGGTGCTCCTTGGGCGTGACGTAGCAAAGCATCGCTGTGCCGAGCCATGCTATCTGTGCTCCGCCGATGGCGCTTGTGATGTGGTCGTAGCCCGGGGCAATGTCTGTCACGACAGGTCCGAGCGTATAGAAGGGTGCTTCGTGGCAATGGTCGAGCTGACGCTCCATGTTCTCGCGAATCTTCTGCATGGGCACATGGCCCGGTCCCTCGATGAAGGCCTGTACGTTCTTTGACCAGGCACGTGTGACGAGCTCGCCCATCGTGTCGAGTTCGGCGAACTGTGCTGCATCGTTGGCATCGGCAATACAGCCTGGACGCAGGCCGTCGCCCAGCGAAAGAGCGACGTCGTATTGAGCCACGATGTCGCAGATGTCGTCGAAGTGTTCGTAGAGGAACGATTCCCTGTCGTACAGCAGACACCACTTGCTCATGATGGAGCCGCCGCGCGAAACGATGCCGCAGAGACGCGAGTCGGCCAGGTGGACATTGTGCCGACGTATGCCGGCATGGATGGTGAAGTAGTCAACGCCCTGCTCGCATTGCTCGATGAGT
The DNA here is from genome assembly GCA_017483665.1 of Bacteroidaceae bacterium. Classification (GTDB taxonomy): domain Bacteria; phylum Bacteroidota; class Bacteroidia; order Bacteroidales; family Bacteroidaceae; genus Physcousia. Next base: position 7,082 of record JAFUVM010000047.1, on the reverse strand, counting down.
GTGTCGCGATATATCTCCCACGAGAGGTCTTCGATGCGCCCGTTCACTTTCTCAAGAGCCTGATAGATGGGGACTGTGCCGACGGGCACAGGGCAGTTTCGGATAATCCATTCGCGTGTCTCGTGTATGTTGTCGCCCGTCGAGAGGTCCATCAGCGTGTCGCCGCCCCATTTGCACGACCATACAGCTTTGTCCACCTCTTCTTCTATGCTGGAAGTCGTGGCAGAGTTGCCGATGTTGGTGTTTATCTTGACGAGGAAGTTACGGCCGATTATCATGGGCTCGCTCTCGGGATGGTTGACGTTGGCAGGCAGCACGGCACGGCCTCGTGCTATCTCGTCGCGGACAAATTCGGGGGTGATGTGGCTCTCGATGCCCAGCTCCTTGCAGTTCATGTTCTCGCGGATGGAGACGTACTCCATTTCGGGCGTAACGATGCCGGCCTTGGCGTAGGCCATCTGTGTGATGGACTTGCCTTCGAGAGCTCTTCTTGGCAATCGGATGTGCTCGAAGCGAAGGGCGTCGAGCGAGTGGTCGGCAAGCCTTTGACGACCGTATTCGCTGCTTATCTCGGCAAGTTGTTCAGTGTCCTGGCGGTCGAGAATCCATTGTTCGCGCATCCGCGGCAAGCCCTTCTTCAGGTCAATCTGAGCGTTTGGGTCGGTATAGGGGCCGCTTGTGTCGTAGATGTAGACAGGGGCATTCGGCTCTGTATGCGGGATGCCGTGTTCGTCCTTCGTGACTGTCGGCGTGAGGTTCACCTTAGTCATTCCCACCTTGATGTCGGGGAAAAGCCGCCCAGTCATGTAGGCCTTCTCGCGTTTGGCGTATGCTTTGTTGTCGTTTGGCATCAATATATAATTAAGAATTAAATAGATAGGAATTATGAATTAAGGAATGCAGTGAGCGGCGAACTTGCTTCTGCTGTGTCGCCCACGGCTCCAAGTCCTGCTTCGTAGGCCATTCGTCCGGCTATGACAGCCTGACGGAATGCGTCGGCCATCTGCACAGGGTCGCCTGCTACGGCTATGGCAGTATTGACAAGACAGCAATCGGCTCCCATCTCCATCGCTTCGGCGGCATGGCTTGGAGCACCAATGCCTGCATCGACGACTACAGGTACCGTAGCCTGCTCGATGATGATTTGCAGGAAGTCCTTCATGCGAAGGCCTTTGTTTGTTCCGATAGGTGCAGCCAGGGGCATGACGGTGGCAGCCCCGGCTTCCTCGAGGTGCTTGCAGAGCGTCGGGTCGGCCTGGCAGTAGGGCAGTACGACGAAGCCAAGCTTCACAAGTTCTTCGGTCGCTTTCAGCGTTTCGACCGAGTCGGGTAGGAGGTATCGGGGGTCGGGGTGAATCTCGAGCTTCAGCCAGTTGGTGCCGAAAGCCTCGCGAGCCATCTGAGCCGCAAAGACGGCTTCCTCGGCATTACGGACGCCGCTGGTGTTGGGCAGCAGCTGTATGCGTGGGTTCTTGGTGATGTGCGTCAGGAGGTCGTCTTCGGCATCATCCAGCTCTACGCGCTTCATTGCCACCGTCACCATTTCAGTTCCGGATGCTTCGATGGCGCGGGCCATGAGGTCGTTGCTGCTGAACTTTCCTGTTCCCAAGAACAGACGGGAGTTGAACTCGCGTCCGGCTATAATCAGTTTGCTATTCATCATATCTTAGTAATCTTTTTATTTCTTCTTCAGGGTTTTCGGCATGGAGAATGCCACCAGAGAGTGCGATGCCCGCTATGCCTGTCTGCATGAGGGTTGGAATATCGTCGGACGTAATGCCGCCGATGGCAATGATAGGGATGCTGATGCCAGCCTCCCGAACCTGCCGGATAATGTTTTGATAGCCTTCCAATCCCAAGATAGGGGAGAGCCCCTTCTTTGTCGTGGTGAAACGAAACGGACCGCAGCCGATGTAGTCGGCCGATGCACGATAGTGCATTTCTACGTCCTGGAAGGTGTTGGCCGTGCCGCCTATGATGGCATCATCTCCCAGGATGCGTCTTGCCTCGGCTATCGGCATGTCGTTCTTCCCCAGATGCACGCCGTCGGCTCCAAGCTCGCGGACAAGCTCCACGTGGTCGTCGATGATGAACGTTGCACCGTAGTTGTCGCAAAGCTTTCTCACCTCTTTTCCTATACGGCGGAAATCGTCGGCCGAGGCTTCCTTCATGCGTAGCTGCACCCATCTGATGCCGCCGTCCAGGACAAGGCGTATGCCGTCCAGGTAGCTGTATCGGTCGGTATAGTGCGAAATGAACTGTATCATCCTCCGCAAGCTGCTTTTATGATGGTAATGTGCATGTCTTCGCTGAGTGCAGTCTCTGCCCAAAGGCTCCGCTGCACCATCTTGTTGCCTATTGCTACAGCCACGCCCTTGGCAGGCAGGGAAAGTTCTGCTGCAAGCATTTCCAGGGTGGCTGCCTGGGTGTCCAGTGGTTTGTTGTTGACGTTTATCTGCATAGTTTGTAGAAGTGGTTTACAGGTCCGTGTCCGTGTCCGATATTCAGGTCTGCTCCGGCACGAATGGCTTCGGTGATGTATCTCTTGGCAGTTATGGAAGCCTGCAGAAGTGTCTCGCCCTTAGCCAGTCCGGATGCGATGGCTGAAGAAAGAGTACAGCCTGTTCCGTGGGTGTTGCGTGTACGTATTCTCTGCGAAGGCAGTTCTGTGGTCTCGCCCGTCGAGGCATCGAAGAGATAGTCGACAAGGCGGTCTTCGACGAGGTGTCCGGCCTTGAGCAGGACGGATACACCGAACTTCAGCGAGAGTTGTCGGACGGCATCCGGGAGGTCGGCCTGAGCTTGCAGCTTTCTGCCGTCAAGCAGCACTTCGGCCTCGGGTATATTGGGAGTGATGACTGTGGCAAGGGGAATCAGCTCGGAGCACATCTTGCTGACGGCACTGTCTTCTGTCAGCCTGTGTCCGCTGGTAGAGACCATGACGGGGTCGAGCACGACGTTCCGCGCCTCGTGGCTGCGCAAGGCCTCGCTGACGGCAAGGACTGCCTCGGCCGACCCGAGCATGCCTATCTTTATGGCATCAGCTCCGATGTCATCGAGTACAGCAGAGATCTGTCCGCGGATGATGTCGGCAGGCAGGGGATGCACAGCTGCAACGCCCAGCGTGTTCTGTACGGTGATGGCTGTGATGGCCGACGCTGCATAGCACCCCAGGGCTGAGATGGTCTTGATGTCGGCTTGTATGCCGGCTCCGCCTCCGCTGTCGCTTCCTGCTATGGTGAGAACTCTTTTGTAATCCATTTCTCCCTCCCCTTTACTTCTTCCCTCTGCTTTCTTTCTTGGGGAACCAGCCTTTGCGGACGCGTTCGCGCTGCTGGTAGAGTTCCAAGATGGACCAGAAGCAGGAGAAGCTGAAGACACCGAGCAGGACCGAGACGTAGATGTCCCGGACGAACAGCGACCCTATGCATCCGGCGATGCCTGCCAGCAGGAATGCGGGCCAGCACTTCACACCGAAGTGGTATTCGCTCTTGATGACGAGGGGGTGGAACATGCCGATGCAAAGGAAGGTTGCCAGGCCGAGTATGATGCCGTGATAGTTCATTGAAGTGTGTCCGTTTGTTGGATTGGTTTCATGCCATTGTTACTTTCGGACTGCAAAGATACGGAATAAAATTCTAAATTCAAAATTCATAATTAATAAATTCAAAATAAAGAAAATTCGAAAATTATTTGGCTGTCGCTTTGGGGACGGGCGCAGGGAAACTCAACAAACGGGTTTGTGTGGCGTGCAGGTGTGTTAATTACTAATAATTTCTCCCGCCAAACTAAACAAAGCTGTTAAATAACGGACGGTTCGAAGCGTTTTCGGCCATATTTCTTGCGGGCAAGGTGAAAGCCTCGTACCTTTGCAGCAGACAAACCAAACTTCTGCCAACGATGGAAAAGAAAACTCTGAAACCACTCACCCGAGCCGAAATGGATGTGATGAACGTCCTTTGGAATGCCGGGCACGCCTTGACGGTCAGCGAGATTGTGGACGGCTATGCGGAGCCTCGGCCGGCTTACACTACCGTTGCCACCTTCCTGAAGATACTGGAGGCAAAGGGGTATGTGGAGCACAGGAAGAAGGAAGAGACGGGGCGCACGTTCTGCTTCTCACCCATGCTCTCGCGCGAGAAGTATGTCAGCCAGGTGGTGAACGACGTGAAGGACACGCTCTTCGGCAGCTCGACGAAACGCTTCTGCTCCTTCCTCATACAGAACGAGGAACTGACGGACGAGGAGCTGAAAGAGATACTTTCTTTAATTCAAAATGAATAAATTCAAAATTAATAAAATCAAAATTTAGCACCAAGGCGCACTGTTAAGGCGCGGAAGAAGCCAGCACGCTGGCTGGACGATAGCTTTGCCTATACTGTATTGTCCTTTTAGAACCGCCTGCGCCTGAGCGAAGCGAAGAACTTCTACGAGCGTAGCGATTTTACTTTCAATTTAACTTCCAATTTAACTTCCACTTTAATTTCAATTTTAACTTCCAATTTAACTTCAACCCCTCAATGAATTATAATCGAAGCTTATTATGTTAGAATACGTTATAAAGTCCAGTTTGCTGCTGGCGGCCCTCTACGGAGGCTTTGCCTTGCTGCTGAGCCGCGAGACGTTCCATCGCTTCAACCGCCTGGCGCTGCTCTCTGTGCTTGTGGCTTCGATGGTGCTGCCGCTGGTGGAGCTGTCGATACGGAAGCCCGAGTTCTTCGGCTATAAGGAAGTCGAGCTCGTCCTGTCGGAACTGAAGAAGAATGACGGGATTCTTGCGCTCCCGAAGAATGCTCAGGTGCAGGCGGAAGCAAATCCCTATATTCAATACGGCCGGATTCTTGCGCTCCCGAAGGGTGCTCAGGCGCAGGCGGAAGCAAATCCGTCCGAACATTTTGACGCTCCCCAAACCAGCGAGGACGAGGCATTCTTTACTCCCCCTAAAGGGGGCTGGGGGGTCCGCAGTTGGGTTGGGATCCTCTATCTCCTTGGCCTCCTTGCTTCCCTCGCCTTCTTCTTCGTGGGGCTCTTCCGTCTCTTCGTGGAAATCAAGGGCGGCGTGCATACGAAGGACGAGCTGGGCAACACGGTCGTCATTCATGCCGACAACTTCGCTCCCTTCAGCTTCCTACATTATATAATAATGAGCGCGTCGGACTACGAGCACCTGCGCCGTCCTATCCTGGCGCACGAGCAGGCTCACATCCGCCTGGGCCACACCTACGACCTCCTGTTGCTCGAAGCGGTGAAGGCCGTCCAGTGGTTCAATCCCTTCGTCTATCTGCTGGGGCGCGACCTCAAGGCCGTACACGAATACGAGGCCGACGACGCTGTACTTTCCAATGGCATCGATGCAAAGACATATCAACTATTACTCGTGACGAAAGCTGTGGGCAGCCGACTGCAGACGGTCTGCAACAGCCTCAGTCACCATTCACTCAAAAAGCGAATCAAGATGATGCAAACACACAAATCCAACCGCTGGCTGATGGGCAAGGCTCTCATCCTGCCGGCACTCATGGCGCTGGCCTTAGTTTCATGGGCAAAGAGAGCCCCCTCCGACTCCCCCAAGGGGGAGAGACTTTCGAGGCAGGAACTCCCCTCCTCGGGGGAGGTCAGGGAGGGGACTTTGCCTGTCGAGGTTCAAGTGCCTGGCCTGGGAATCGTTACGACGGATGAAGTTCGCGCCTTCTCGGAGGGCAGAATGCTGAATGCCTTCATTCCCAATGACAACGCAAAAGACTTCATCAGGAAGCACGGCCCGGCCATCGCTGTCTCGTGGCTCAAGGGAACTTGGGTAGTGAAGGGAGACAACTCCTTCATCGAGGAACATCCTGACTGCGGTTATCCTATGGCGTTTCATACGAAGTACTACGACGTTATGCTCGACGGCAAGCCACTCGATGTCAACAACCTGCCCGACCTGCCAGCCTCGGCCTTGAAGAAAGTGGAGATTCAGCTGCGGTCCAAGGGGGAGAAGCTAACGGTCAACCTCATCACGAAGCCCGTCCAGATACCTGCCGGCGTGAAGGGCAACATCAACCCCGAGTTGACCATCCTGCTCACGGGCACGCCCCCGAAGGACTGCGGCACCAAGACCTCCATCTGGGAGAGGCGTGGCAACTTCGACGGCTTCAGCTGGAAGAACTACACCATCTGCTCGTGGAAGTGGGACGTCGACGACATCAGCGTCCACCTGAAGGAAGTAGCCATCCGCAGCGACCACAGCGTCCGCATCAATGTATGCAAGGGCGTTCCGCAGGGGCACATCGACCGCATCACGCGTCTCATGAAGGAATGCGGCATTACGAACTACCGGTTCGTCCGGCAAGAGTAAGCTTAAAAGGTTTTTAAGGTTTATTAATGTATGGGAATCCCGCGGCTCCGACCTGCTGTGAAGCACGTCGGAGTTTCGCGGTTCGGAACGTGATGAGGTTCAGTTTTTATGGTTTTTCAACAAAATTTTTGCTCTCTTTCCTGATGTGGTTGACAGTCGTTTTTCTGCATAAGTTGCCACTTTACTGGAATCGTTGACACCTTTACTGAAAAGACAGACCAGCGAACATGCCGTAAAGACTTACCTCTCAACGATTGCAGTGCTCCAACTTGATGCCATTCTGACCGGAGAAGAGGGCTACACTTTCGCGTGACGCTATGCTGGCGGGGACTTCGCACTACCCATATACATCGTCCTCTCACGACTTACTTTCTGTTTGCAAAGATAGACATTTTCTGGTATCTTCCAAATACTTTCCTATAAATTCGTCTCCTTTTTCGATTTTTGAAGCCAAATCGGGCCATTTTTGCCCTCTAAACACAAAATTTATACATCTTTTTACTCATGGAGAGCTGAAATACAAATAAATTTTGTAATTTTGCACCTGCATCTGCCTGTCGCGGTTGGGATGTCATTTGAGAATGACGGAGCCGACGGGCGATGCACTACATAGTGGAAAAGCGACACTGTACGCTTTGTTTTTGACCTTTTTGAACGTAGGAAATTCAAATCTCTATCAAAGACAAACGCAGAGGTGACGCCTACGGATGTGTATATCAATTGCGCAGCCGGAGTGTGCCGAGGG
>JAFUVM010000004.1 GCA_017483665.1 Bacteroidaceae bacterium | reverse complement strand
GAAAGTGGTACCTTTGCATAACTTTGATTTTGATGTCGTAAAGGTACAACAATTTTACGACATAACAAAGCCCTGGCTTGTGAAAGTCGGGGCTTTGCAATAAAAAAAAGAGAATGTGCCTATTTTGACACACCCTCTTTCTGTTTTAGCTCCTGCCGACGACCGGGGTCGCAGCTTCGCTTCGATGTTTGTTCGCTCTTACCGGCGGCCGGAGATGACTACGCCGCCTCTGCTTGCTCCTTGTACCCTGCTCCTTGCCCCAGCGCTCAGTCTGCCGTTGGCGTGCATGCTGTGGGAGCCTGCGACGGATGCCTTCGCTACGGACTTCGAGATTCTGCGGTCGGCATAGTAGCGGTCGCTCCTGTGGTTGTTGCCGCCCTTGTAGCTTGCATAGCCTGCGGGATGCGACATGTAGAAGAGGCCTGGGTTGCTGTAGTGCCTGTAGATGCCGAACTGCCACTTGCCTGCGTTCCATACCAGCGGACGGTAGAAGTAGCTGCATGCCATGTACTTGTCGTACTGCCAGGCGCTGAGCACATACCGGAGGTCGCTGTTGCGGCGGCTCCACCAGATGCCGAAGACGTCGCCCTGGCCGTTCATGCTCATCAGATAGTCGAGGTTGATTTCGTAGACGGCATCGTACTGTGCGCTGTTCAGGCCCAGCTCGTAGGCCATCTTGTCGCTCAGGAAGAGTGCCTCGTTCCTTGCTACGCTGTAGCTCATTGCGTTGGCCGAGATGGACATTACCATCATCATTGCCATAACCATCATCTTTTTCATAGCTGTGTCTCCTATTCGTTAAAGGGGTTCAACTTCTTGTTTACGATGCAAAGTTACGCAATTTCCTGCTATGCCGCCGCAGGTGTTCCCCTATTTTGACGGGAGGTTTTCCCTAAAGATGACGGGCTTTTCTCCCTGGGCGCTGTGTCTCAGCGGGCGAAGTACTTCCTGCCGTCGCGGATGAAGACCGATGGCATCGGGTGTGACACGGGGCGGCCCTGGAGGTCGAAGGCTGTGCTGTTTGGGATGGCAGAAGGCGGGGCTATGCGGTCTGTGATGCTGTCCGTGGTGCCGAAGTAGGCGTCCATCTCGCAGAAACGTGCTTCGTACCACTTGGCTACGAGCTCTACTTCGCGGCTGAGGTCGCTGACGTAGCAGGGGCGCTCCGCGCTTTGGTCGAAATGGGAGACCATGCGTTGCCATGCTCCGCTTTGCAGGAAGAGGTCGCGATATGCTTCCAGCTTGCGGCGGACGTTCTCGACGGAGAAGGCTCCGCGGCGTCCTTCTGCCCACTTCTGCCGCAGCAGGTCGAGGTATTCGCGGTCGCCGCTGACGTAGCAGATGGGGTAGGGCGAGTTCTTCTGTATGTCGCGGACGGGCCAGTCGCTGTAGGTTCCGTCATAGTATCTTCCGTCGTAGCCTCCGCCCAGGCTGGTGTCGAGGTCCCAAGGGGTAAGGACGAAGCGCCGTCGGTCAGCTTCCGTGGGGTCGGCGTCATCGATGTTCTTGGTGACGTTGCGTATGGAGAGGTAGTGGTTCTTGTTGCCCCAGTTGTCGCCGATGCTGAGGGCCATGACGTGTATCTGGTATTCTGCCAGGTTGTCGAGGAAGAAGTATTTCTTGACGTAGCTGGCCGAGTGCCCTTGGAGGATGGCCGTCTGGAGCGGTTCCCACACGGCGGGGCTGGCGTAGTCCTCGGGGTAGGTCAGCTCCCAGGCGTTGTGCCATTCTATGGTACAAGCAGTGTAGTTGTCGTTGTAGCCGGGGTTGTTCTGGTCGGCGATGTCCTGCGTGCCGCTCTTGTAAAGCAGTCCGCGCACCTCCCACTCGCCTTCGCCGAGCTCCCGCACCTTCTTCAGGTTCAGGAGCTTGCGGTTGATGCGGTCGGAGAGGCAGTAGATGCCGTAGTACTGACTGTTGACATAGACCTCGACGAAGCGGCCCTCCGTGCCGTTGCGCCCGCCGAAGTCGGTGTCGTACGGCAGCCGCGAGAACTCGTTCCAGATGTCGAAGGCCACGCGGTTGCGCATGCAGATGCGGTCGATAGCCATGCCGTCGAGTATCCACGACGAGCAGCTGCGCATGCCGAGCAGCGACGAGTCGGCCTCCTCGGTGTAGTCCGCCGTGCGCAGCTTCATATTGAACGAGGGCTTCATCAGGTAACTGCGGGCCGTGGCGCCGCGGATGCGGAACTTGGCCGGCAGCGTGACGACGGAGCCGTCGGTGTCGGTCAGCTGCATCGTGCCGTTCGTGTAGTCCATGTCACGCGTGAACGTTCCGTCGAACGTGACCCGGAGGACGGGCAGTTCCACAGCCTCTGCCCATAGGCACAGCGTGGCGAACAGCGCCGCGGACAGGAGGGCTTTTCTCGGTGATACCATATTATATTATTCTCTCTCTTGCCGGACAAATGTTGTTCGGCACGTTCATAAATCCTTTACCACGGCGGACAAAACTTTTTCAGTGGCACGGAAATATATTTCAAAAGCACTAAAATATATTTCAAAGCTTCTGAAATTTATTTCCAAGGCTTGGAAATAGTTTTATTCCGCGCCGCGAGGAAGTTGTGTCCGCGCGGCGCGGAAGTTGTAATCGTGTTGCGAGGGATTTGTGTCCGCGCTACCTGCTATTTGCAGGCGGGGCACCAGGGCTTGAGCTGCTTGAAGAAGTCGTTGCCCTTGTCGTCCACGAGGATGAAGGCGGGGAAGTCTTCGACGGTTATCTTCCAGATGGCCTCCATGCCGAGTTCGGGATATTCCACGCACTCGATGCTCTTGATGCTCGACTGCGACAGGACGGCTGCCACGCCGCCAATCGTGCCGAGGTAGAAGCCGCCGTGCTTCTTGCAGGCATCCGTCACTTGCTGCGTGCGGTTGCCCTTGGCTATCATCACGAGCGAGGCGCCGTTTGCCTGGAACTCATCCACGTACGGGTCCATGCGGTTGGCTGTGGTCGGGCCCATCGAGCCACAGGGATAGCCCTCGGGCGTCTTGGCAGGACCGGCATAGAGGATGGGGTAGTCCTTGAAGTACTGCGGCATGCCTTCGCCTGCATCCAGGCGTGCCTTCAGCTTGGCGTGTGCGATGTCGCGGGCCACGATAATGGTGCCACGCAGGTTTACCCTCGTGGACACCGGGTACTTGCTCAACTCCTTGCGAACGGCATCAATGCCCTTGTCGAGGTCTATCTCAACGCCCTTGCCGCCTTCGCCGGGCAGACGCAGCTCTTCGGGAATGAGTTCGCTCGGGCAGTCGTCCATCTTCTCCAGCCAGATGCCGTCCTTGTTGATCTTTGCCTTGATGTTGCGGTCGGCAGAACAGCTCACGCCCATGCCGATGGGACAGCTTGCGCCGTGACGCGGCAGACGGATGACGCGGATGTCGTGAGCCAGGTACTTGCCGCCGAACTGTGCGCCGAGGCCAATCTTATGAGCTTCCTCGAGGAGCTTCTGCTCCAGGTCGATGTCGCGGAAAGCACGTCCCGTCTCGTCGCCCGTCGTGGGCAGGGAGTCGTAGTACTTGATGCTGGCCAGCTTGACGGTCAGCAGGTTCTTCTCGGCCGACGTGCCGCCGATGACGAAAGCGATGTGGTAGGGAGGGCAGGCTGCCGTGCCCAGGTGCTTCATCTCCTCAACAAGGAAGGGCAGGAGCGTGCCTTCGTTCTGAATCGTGGCCTTCGTCATGGGGTAGAAATACGTCTTGTTGGCCGAGCCGCCGCCCTTGGCAACCATCACGAAGCGGTACTCTGCGCCCTCCGTGGCCTCGATGTCAATCTGGGCAGGCAGGTTGCATTTCGTGTTCACCTCGTCGTACATGTTCAGAGGCGCGTTCTGCGAGTAGCGAAGATTGTCCTGCGTGAACGTATTGAACACGCCGCGCGAGAGTGCTTCCTCGTCCTCGAAGCCCGTCCACACCTGCTGGCCTTTCTCGCCGTGGATGATGGCCGTGCCCGTGTCCTGGCAGAAGGGCAGCACGCCACGCGCGGCCACCTCGGCATTGCGCAGGAACTGTAGGGCTACGTACTTGTCGTTGTCGCTGGCCTCCGGGTCGTTCAGGATGGCAGCCACCTGCAGGTTGTGCTCGCGGCGCAGCATGAACTCCACGTCGTGGAAAGCCTGTTGGGCCAGCAGCGTCAGCGCCTCTTTCGTCACCTTCACTATCTGCTTGCCTTCAAACTCGGCCGTGGTCACTCCCACCTTTGTCAGCAGTCTGTACTCAGTTTTGTCTTCGCCCAGTTGGAACATCGGGGCATACTTGAAATCTACAACATTTGCCATATCAGTATTTGTTTTTGTTTTAAGTTTTGACTGCAAAGATAGCGAATATTCCCCTAACGGCCAAACATTCACGACGAAAAAGCAGCCAATGCCACCGAATAATGTGAAATTGGGAGCCCCCGTTAGCACTACCTGTTGACGCTGATGGGTATCATCCGCAGATTCATCTGCGTATCCCGTTTTCTACATTTTGCCAGCCATTGCTGGAAAGCCTCATAGCCTAACTGGCGTGGCAGCCCCTCGCTGGTACTCACGTCGGCCGCCTTGACGAAGATATTGGGCGAGAAGACGACGTATATCTGGTTGTGCTCCGACGTCCGTTCACATGTCATCGTATATTCATCCACCATGCTGCGCTCTGCCGCTGATGCCTCTTTGGCGCTGAAGAACACGTAGCGGCGGTTGGCTTCTATCTGGTATATGCCCGTCTGCTGGCTCTGGTAGGGCAGCAGGCAGAAAGCCTGCCTTTCATCATCCATCAGGTAGACGGCCAGCCAGCCTGCCACAGGACTCTGGAACGACAGGTACAGATCGTCGCCGTTTTTGAACCGGTCGCTCTCAAATCTGTCCTCCACGCCGTTGCGCAGTACCAGTGCCTTGAAGTCTATCTGTGCCGTGGTTATCTCGCGGGCCTTTCCCTTCACCCGGCATGTCACCACCAGCATGCCCTGTTCGTACCTTATTTCATACTGCGGCTCGCCCAATGTCTCTATCCATTCGCCCTTCACCTCCGAGCCGCCGATGCTCAGGAAGTCGGTCTGCGTCTCACCGTTGCGGTTCTCCAGTCGGGTGGCGCTTGTCTGTTGTACGATGGTGCCGAATTCGTCAGCTATGGCCTGTATCCTAGCCCGCTCCAGTGCTGTGCGCCGTGCTTGCTCCAGCGTCACGTTCTCTGGCGCGCGATATGTATATTCTGCCTCCACCGTCTTCACTTTCTGTGCAAAGACGGCAGAGGCAGCCATCAGTATTAGAGAAAGAACGAATGTCCTCATTCCTCAACTTTTATTTCTATTTTCGTTTTACCAGCCTAGGACTTCATCTAGTTTCTTCCGCAGGTCATCGCTTTTCTTTGCCAGTTCGTCGCGCACAGCTTTCTTGGCAGCAGCCTTGGCCATCTTGGCATTGTAGCCGATGTATACACGCACCTCCTTGTTCTTGTTAGGCTTTTCTCGATACACTTCCACCAAGGAAATAGTGCGTCCTATGCTCTGTGTAATCAGGCTTTTAGCAGCCATAACACTTTCTGTCACCGAGGTAGCCTCCTCTGCAGGCAGGTGCTCGTTGGCAACACTGTTTTCTATTAGTGCGGCCACCTCCGTCTGGATCTGTCCTGCCAGGTTTAGTTTGGCCAACTCCGTGGCCTGCATCTTGGCGGCGTCATAATTCTCACCCACGCTCATTGCCTCGCCAATGATGTACTTCGGGAAGTTGTCCTCGTCGAATTCCTGCTGCATCAGGTACGAGCGGTCCAACTGTTTCTCCAGAGGCAGGG
>JAFUVM010000046.1 GCA_017483665.1 Bacteroidaceae bacterium | reverse complement strand
ATGTGAGAATTGACAAATAATTATGGACTATGGACTATGAACTATGAACTTTTTTACTACTTTTGCACTAAAATAACAGCGCATGATAGAAAAACATATCCTCGTCGAAGACATCGACCCCCTGATGCTCTATGGCGTGAACAACACGAGCATGCAGATGCTGAAGGCGCTCTACCCGAAGCTCCGCATCGTGGCACGCGGCAACGTCATACACGTCATGGGCGACGAACTGGAGCTCTGTGCCTTCGAGGAGAACGTGCAGAAACTGCAGAAACACATCCTTAAATACAACAGTCTGACGGAAGAGGAACTGCTCCACATCACGCGGGGCGAACGCTCGGAGCGCGACGGAGTGGAGGGCGTCATCGTCTATAGCGTCACGGGCCGCCCGATCTGTGCCCGCACGACGAACCAGCAACTGCTCGTCAAGGCCTTCCAGGAGAACGACCTCGTCTTTGCCACCGGTCCCGCAGGCTCTGGCAAGACGTACACCAGCATTGCCCTCGCCGTCCGGGCTCTCAAGAACAAGGAGATCAGACGCATCGTCCTGTCGCGCCCCGCAGTAGAGGCCGGCGAGAAACTCGGCTTCCTGCCTGGAGACATGAAGGAGAAGATCGACCCCTACCTCCAGCCGCTGTACGACGCCCTGGAGGACATGATTCCGACCCAAAAGCTGCGCGAGATGATGGAGCAGAACATCATCCAGATTGCGCCGCTGGCCTTCATGCGAGGCCGCACGCTGAGCGACGCCGTCGTCATCCTCGACGAGGCGCAGAACACGACCTCTGCCCAGCTGAAGATGTTCCTGACCCGTATGGGCATGAACACCAAGATGATCGTGACGGGAGACACGACGCAGATTGACCTCCCCCACAGCGTCCGCTCCGGTCTCATCGAGGCGCTCCACCTCCTCCGCGACGTGAAGGGCATCGGCTTCATCGAGCTCACCAAGAAGGACATCGTGCGCCACAAGCTCGTCACCCGCATCGTGGAGGCCTACGAAAAACAGCAGACCCTCCCCTCTGCCCCTCCCTTGCAGGGCGGGGAGTAAACACTTTTTGTCGATAAACCGTAACATCAGATAATACACTAAACTCTTTATTATAATGAATACCCAGTCTTCACAAGCAACTACGCCCCTCTCTGCAAGGGAGGGGATTGGGGGAGGGTCCCTTACAAGAACTGACTTCAACCTGCCCGGGCAGGTGAGTGTCTATCACGGCAAAGTCCGCGACGTGTACAACATCAACGACGACCTCATGGTGATGGTCGCCACAGACCGCATCTCGGCCTTCGACGTCATCCTGCCCAAAGGCATCCCCTTCAAGGGACAGGTGCTCAACCAGATTGCCGCATCGTTCCTCGACGCCACGGCCGACATCGTGCCCAACTGGAAACTCGCTACGCCCGACCCGATGGTGACGGTCGGACTGAAGGCGGAAGGCTTCCGCGTGGAGATGATCATCCGCGGCTACCTGACCGGCTCGGCATGGCGCGAATACAAGGCCGGCTGCCGCGAGCTGTGCGGCGTGAAGCTTCCGGAAGGCATGAAGGAGAACCAGAAGTTCCCCGAACCCATCATCACCCCGACTACAAAAGCTGAGGAAGGACACGACGAGAACATCTCTGCCGAGGAAATCATACGGCAGGGACTGGTCAGCAAAGAGGACTGGGAGACGATGGTGAAGTACACGCGGGCCCTCTTCCAGCGCGGTACGGAGATTGCCGCCGCGAAGGGCCTCATCCTGGTCGACACGAAGTACGAGTTCGGCAAGCGCGACGGCAAGGTCATCCTCATCGACGAAATCCACACGCCCGACTCGAGCCGCTACTTCTACGCCGAGGGCTACGAGGAGAAGTTCCGTAACGGCGAGCCGCAACGACAGCTCTCGAAGGAGTTCGTGCGCCAGTGGCTCATCGAGCATAACTTCATGAACCAGCCCGGACAGACCATGCCGGAGATTACCGACGAGTACGCCCAGAGCGTGGCCGAACGCTACATCGAGCTCTACGAGCACATCGTGGGCGAGAAGTTCGTGCCCGCCGACAGCGAAGGCGACCTGGCACGCCGCATCGAGAGGAACGTCAAGAACTTCTTAATTCATAATTCATAATTCACAATTGGGCTACGCCCTAAGTCTTAGCGAAAGAAATAATTATGAATTGTGAATTATGAATTATGAATTAAATAAGCAGGGGGTTCGGCAGATGTTCGACCGCATCGCCCCGACATACGACAGGCTGAACCATACCTTGTCGCTCGGCATCGACCGCCGATGGCGACGCACAGCCGTGGATGCCCTCGGCAAGCATCGTCCGCAGACCCTGCTCGACATCGCCACCGGCACGGGCGACTTCGCCATGCTTCTTGCCGAGCGTCTGCACCCGCAGCACATCACGGGAGCCGACATCAGCGAAGGCATGATGGCCGTGGGGCGCGAGAAGGTGAAGCAGGCAGGCCTGCAGGACGTCATCTCCTTCCAGCATGAGGACTGTCTGAAGCTCTCCTTCCCCGACGGCTCCTTTGATGCCGTGACGTCGGCCTACGGCGTGCGCAACTTCCAGGACCTCGATGCCGGACTGCGCGAGATGCGGCGCGTGCTTCGCCCCGGCGGGCACCTGCTCATCGTGGAGCTCACGCCCCCACCCCGCTTCCCCATGAAGCAGCTGTTCTGGCTCTATGCGCATGTCGTGATGCCCTTGATGGGACGACTCATCAGCCACGACGACAGCGCCTACACCTACCTGCCGGCCTCGATGGAAGCCTTCCCGCAGGCCGAGCAGATGGAAGGCATCCTGCACAAAGCCGGCTTTGCGGACGTGGAGTGGCGACGCTTCACCTTCGGCATCAGCACGATGTACTTGGCGACCGCCCCTCTCTAACTTCCACAAGAGAGAGAAGAGGCAAAGCTTGACAACTGCCAACCAATGGTCAATGTTCAATGGTCAATATTCAATGATTAAGTTCGGTTTAATAGGTTTCCCCTTGGGGCACAGCTTCAGCCGAGGGTTCTTTACGGAGAAGTTCGCACGCGAAGGCATCGATGCCGAGTACATTAACTTCGAGATACCCGACGCGGCGATGCTCCTCGACGTGCTGCGCGACAATCCCGAGCTGCGCGGACTGAACGTCACGCTGCCCCACAAGCAGGCAGTCATCCCCCTGCTCGACGAGCTGAGCGACGAAGCACGCGAGATAGGAGCAGTCAACGTCATAAAGATTGAAAGACTTAATGATTTACGATTTAATGATTTACGATTTAATGATTGCTCTCCCAAATCCTTAAATCCTCAAATCCTTAAATCCTCAATTCATTTGAAGGGTTTCAACAGCGACATCATCGGTTTCATGGAAAGCATCAGGCCGCTCCTCAAGCCGCACCACAAGAAAGCCCTCGTCCTGGGCACCGGCGGCGCAAGCAAGGCCATCTGTGTGGGGCTGAAGCGCCTCGGGCTGGACTGGACCTACGTCAGCCGCAAAGCCTCACCACAGACCCCTCTCCGAGGAGAGGGGCTTTCTGCCGTGAAGGACTCCCCTCTCCCCGGAGAGGGGTCGGGGGTGAGGCTGTCTTACTCCGACCTTACTCCCGACGTGATGCAGGCGTACACCGTCATCGTCAACTGCACGCCTGTGGGCATGTTCCCCAAGGTGGACCAGGCCCCGGCCATTCCCTACGAGCTGCTCACCCCGCGGCATCTGCTCTTCGACTGCGTCTACAATCCCGAGGACACGCTCTTCCTAAAAAAAGGCAGGGAGCATGGGGCAACGGGCAAGAACGGCCTGGAAATGCTGCACCTGCAGGCTCTGGCAAGCTGGCGCTTCTGGAACGAATAGTCCCGCCAAAGGGCAGAAAGTTCATTAGGGCACAACATAAACTTCCATTCCCCACGGTACAAAATCCTCGCCGCAGGGAACAAAACTTTTTTAGTGGCACGGAAATATATTTCCAAGGCACTAAAATATATTTCCAAGCCTCTGAAATTTATTTCCAAGGCTTGGAAATAGTTTTATTCCCTGCGGCGAGGAACTTGTCTTGCCGAGGAAAAGAAAAACATATCGAGGGGAGAACTACTTGTCCGCCGTGATGCGATAATAGGCTGGCTTGGGCTGGAGGGCTTTGTCGAAGAGGAGAGGATGGTTCTTCTCGCCGAGCCAGGAGCAACCGTCGTGCAGGTTCCAGAAGGTGACGCAGTCTATCTTGTCGCGGAACTTGCGGAAGGTCTGGAACAGACGCTCGTACTGCCGGGTGTGCAAGGCCTGGATGGTGTCGGTCATGCTGATGCCTTCGCGGCTGAAGTTCAGTTGTCCGCCCATCTCCTCGCTGGCCCGTACGTCGAGTTCCGTCACGTGGATATGCTCCACGAGGGGCGCGTAGAGACGGAGCGCGGCCTCCAATTCCTCGGTGCTCGGACCGAAGATGTTGTAGTGACCCTGCATGCCGATGCCGTCGATGGGCACGCCTTCGCTACGCATGCGCAGTACCATTTCATAGATATTGCGGCTCTTGCGGGGGTTCGTCTCGTTGTAGTCGTTGTAGAAGAGGACGGCCTTCGGGTCGGCCTCGCGTGCGAAGCGGAAAGCCTTGGCAATGAATTCGTCGCCGCAGAGCTGGTAGAGCTTGGACTGACGGTAGGGATTCTCGCCGCCGTCGGACATGGCTTCGTTCACGACATCCCAGGCGTAGACGACGTCGGCGTAGCGCTTCATGACGGTCTGAATGTGGTCCTTGAGACGGGCATAAAAGGTCTCTTTGTCCACGAAGCTGCCCTTGTCGTCATAAAGCATCCATTCGGAGAACTGATTGTGCCAGACGAGGCAATGCCCGCGCATCTTGATGCCGTTCTGCCGGCAGAAGTCTGCGATGCGGTCGGCCTCGTCCCATCGCCACACGTCGGGTGCGGGATGGAGCGACGCGGGTTTCATAGCGTTCTCGCACGTCACGCTGTTGAACTCCTTGCGGATAAGGTCCTGCTCAGCCTCGATGCGCACGTTGCGTCCGCTCAGCGAGACGCCCACGAGGAAGTCCTTCGCGAAGACATCCTTCAGTCCCTGCGCCGAGGTGTTCCCCTTGCTCTGTGCCGAAATGTGCAAGGCAAGGAGCATCAGGAGGAGAGACGCTCCGAATCTCCTCAGATGGAGTTTCGCTGCATTCGTCTTCACCTTTCAGCCCTCATAGGATTGTGCAGGAAGTCATCGTAGCTCAGGCGGATGCCGTCCTCCAGCTCCGTCTTGTAGGTCCACCCGAGGGCTTTGGCTTTCGACACATCGAGCAGCTTTCTGGGCGTTCCGTTCGGCCTCGTCGTGTCCCACTCTATGCGTCCCTTGTAGCCCACCACCTTAGCCACCAGCTCGGTGAGCGCCTTGATGGTCAGCTCCTTGCCCGTTCCGGCGTTGACCGTCTCGTTGCCGCTGTAGTTGTTCATAAGGAAGACACAGAGGTTGGCAAGGTCGTCCACATAGAGGAACTCGCGCAAGGGCGAGCCGTCGCCCCAGCAGGTGACGCTCTCCAGGCCCGCCTCCTTTGCCTCGTGGAAGCGCCGTATCAGCGCCGGCAGCACGTGGCTGTGCTCGGGGTGGTAGTTGTCGTTGGGTCCGTAGAGGTTGGTCGGCATCACGGAGATGTAGTCCGTGCCGTACTGACGATTGAGGAACTCGCAGTACTTCAGGCCGCTTATCTTAGCCAAGGCATAGGCCTCGTTGGTCTTCTCCAGCTCGCCCGTCAGCAGACAGCTCTCGGGCATCGGCTGCGGAGCCAAGCGCGGATAGATGCACGAGCTGCCCAGGAACTCCAGCTTCTTGCAGCCGTTCTTCCACGCAGCATGTATGACGTTCATCTCCAGCACCATGTTTTCGTACATGAAGTCCGCCAGGGCCGACTGGTTGGCAACGATGCCTCCCACCTTCGCGGCAGCAAGGAAGACGTACTCCGGCTTTTCCTGGGCGAAGAAAGCCTCAACAGCTTCCTGCCTCGTCAAGTCGAGTTCCTTGTGGGTCCTCGTCACGATATTGGTGTAGCCCTGCCGCTGCAACTCCCTGACTATCGCAGAGCCCACCATCCCGCGGTGCCCCGCTACGTAAATTTTCGAATTCTTTTCCATTTCACACTGAAATTATTTTTTTTCATTTCACACGGAAATCACAGAAATCACAGAACTCTTCTCTCCCTTGGTGAGTGGATTGCGCAGCCTCTCTGCGGCATCTGTGTTTTCTGTGTGACTGTTCAATTCGCTATGCGAGTTATCGCTGTAAGGATATTGTCTGTGTTGAAATTCTCCAAAAGGCCTACCTCCTTATTCATCAGTCTCAGATAGGTTAGCAATTGCTTTGCAAACACTTTCTTCATTTCCTCGACTGATTTCAACTCTACTATGACCTTATCTTCTACCAGAACATCAAGTCGTAGTTCTGTCTTCAACACATTTCCTTTATAGTTAATAGGCACTTGCATCTGCCTTTCTACTTTCAGGCCACGCTGTTCCAGTTCAAAACACAGAGCCTCTTCATACACAGATTCAAGCAGTCCGGGACCCAATTCCTTATAGACATCATAGAAAGCCCCTCTTATCTCGTATGTAATCTCGTTGATGCTCATAATGCGCCAGCACTTGCACTGGCATGCCTTTTCTGTGATTTCTGTGGTTTCTGTGTGACCTTCACCTGTCCGTGTGACTACTTCACGATGCCCTTTTCGAGGTATTCGGCCAGGTTGGTGCGGACTTTCTCTGCAGCGCCTTCTGCGGCGACCTTGCCCATGTCGTGCTCCACCATCAGCTTGACGAGCTGTTCGAAGCTGGTCTTGCCGGGGTCCCAGCCGAGCTTGGCCTTGGCTTTCGTGGGGTCGCCCCAGAGGTTGACGACGTCGGTGGGACGGTAGAAGTCCTTGCTGACCTCGACCAGCGCCTTGCCCACCAGGTGCTCCGGACCGCTCACGCAGATGCCTTTCTCGTCGATGCCCTCGCCTTCGAACTTGAGCTCGATGCCGACGTGACGGAAGGCCAGGTCGGTGAACTCGCGGACGGAGTGCTGCACACCCGTGGCGATGACGAAGTCCTCGGGCTTGTCGTTCTGCAGGATGAGCCACATACATTCCACATAGTCCTTGGCGTAGCCCCAGTCGCGCAGCGAGTCGAGGTTGCCCAGGAAGAGCTTCTCCTGCTTGCCCTGTGCGATGCGGGCGGCGGCGAGGGTAATCTTGCGGGTGACAAACGTCTCGCCCCGGCGCTCACTCTCGTGGTTGAACAGGATGCCGGAGCAGCAGAACATGCCGTAGGCCTCGCGGTATTCCTTGACAATCCAAAAGCCGTAGAGCTTGGCTACGGCGTAGGGGCTGTAGGGATGGAAGGGCGTGTTCTCGTTCTGCGGCACTTCCTCCACCTTGCCGTAGAGTTCGGATGTGGATGCCTGATAGATGCGGCAGGTCTTCTCCAGATGGTTGGTGCGCACGGCTTCGAGTATGCGGAGCACGCCCACGGCGTCGACGTCGGCCGTGAACTCCGGCGCGTCGAAGCTGACCTGCACGTGGCTCTGTGCTGCCAGATTGTATATCTCGGTGGGCTGGACCAGGTCGACCAGCTTGACAAGCGACATGGAGTCGCCCATGTCGGCGTAGTGGAGGTGGAAGTGGGGCGTGCCCTCGAGGTGAGCGATGCGCTCGCGGTAGTCCACCGAGCTGCGGCGGATAATGCCGTGCACCTCGTAGCCCTTGGCAAGGAGGAACTCGCTCAGGTACGAACCGTCCTGACCTGTCACTCCCGTGATAAGTGCGATGTGTTTCATCTTAAAGTGGTTATTTCGTTATGACGTAATGACGTAATGACGAGAAGTGTTTAGCCTTCCTCGCTGAACTGCTTGATGCGCTGTTCGTCGGAAAGGCGGCAGATGAGCAGCGTGTCGTCGCATTCTGCCACGATGTAGCCGTCCAGGCCCTGCACCACGACGCGCTTCTCCTGGCTGGCATGAATGATGCAGTTCGTCGTCTCGTACACCTTGACGTCCTGTCCGATGAGGGCGTTGCCGTAGATGTCGCGTTCGGAGTTCTCGTGGAGCGAGCCCCATGTGCCCAGATCGCTCCAGCCAAAGCTGGCGGGGAACACGTAGATCTCCTCGGCTTTCTCCATGACGGCGTAGTCGATGGAAATGTTCTCGCAGGTGGGGAACACTTCGTTGATGGCTTCCTGCTCGCGGGCTGTGCCGTAGACGGGCAGCAGGTCCTCGAATATCTGCGAGAGGGCAGGCTGGTAGACGCGCAGGGCGTTGGCGATGGTGCCGACGTTCCAGATGAAGATGCCTGCGTTCCAGAAGAAGTTGTTCTTCTGTATGTAGCGCTTGGCGGTGTCGATGTCGGGCTTCTCGCGGAAGGAGTCTACGCGGAAAATCTCCTTGTTGCGGGCCGTGGAGAACGAGAGGTCGGCCTGGATGTAGCCGTAGCCTGTCTCCGGACGGGTGGGTTTCATGCCGAGGGTCACCATTGCGTCCGACTCGGACACAAACTTCAGACTCGAGCTGATGACGCGCTGGTACTCGGCGGTGTCAAGCACGAGGGCATCGCTGGGCGTAACGACAATGTTGGCCTTCGGGTCCTCCGACTTGATGCGCCAGCTGGCGTAGGCAATGCAGGGGGCAGTGTTGCGACGGCAAGGCTCCAGCAGCACGTGGTTCCAGGGCACTTCGGGCAGCTGTTCGCGCACTATCTGGAGGTACGATGCCGAGGTGACAACCCAAGTGTTCTGTGCGGGAATAATCTTCCTGAACCTGTCGAATGTCAGCTGTATGAGGCTGCGGCCACAGCCCAAGACATCGACAAACTGTTTCGGTCTCTGCGGAGTGCTCATGGGCCAAAAACGGCTTCCCACGCCGCCAGCCATGATTACCAAATGATTATGCTCTTTCATTGCTTTGTAAAGTTTGAGCGGCAAAGTTAGCACTTTCTTTGCTATTGAACAAAGATTGCGCGGGAAAAATATCCTTAAAGGGAGAGAAACGAGGCTCTGTCTCTGCGACGAGGCCTTTTCAGTCCGTGCCGAGCAGGGAAAAAGGCGTCGTGTAGGTGGTGCGGATGCGCCAGGCTTCGGGGTAGAGATTGTTGATGCGACTGCCTACGCCCTT
>JAFUVM010000045.1 GCA_017483665.1 Bacteroidaceae bacterium | reverse complement strand
CTCTAACTACTAACCTCTCAACTCATGTTTTGCCCTGCAAAGTTACGCCTTTTCCTCGACATTCAGCAAGGATTTGCAGTTTTTTTCTGCTTCGTAGAGCTTTTCGTGACAATACTTCATCAACTTTTGTGCTTCGCGAAGGCGTTCGGCCATCACGTCGATGCCTATCTCGCCCTGCTCCATCTGCGACGCCATCTCCTCGAGTTTCTGCATCGCCTGTTCGTAAGTCAGTTCTTCTTTCATAGTGCCCCCCCTACCCTCTCCCTTAGGAGAAGGAGTTTTTGAATTTTGAATTTATTAATTTTGAATTATTAGTACCTTCGACAGTATCTCCCCTTTCTCCGTTTGTGTCGACAGGACGTCGCCTTCGGCAAGGCCTTCGATGCTGCGGACAAGCTTGCCTCCGCACGTGGTGATGGTGTAGCCTCGCTTGAGGAGAAGCCTGGGGTCGAGCGATGCCAGACGTTGCTCCATGAGCTGGAGGCGGTGTTGCTCGCTTTCGATGCGACGGCGCGTTGCTGCGACGAGACGCTGACCGACGAGCTGCTGCCTGCCCGGCTCGCGCTCCAGGCGCTGCCGCGATGCACCCGTCACGCGCTGGACGAGAAGGTCAAGCCTGCTGCGTCCGCTCTGGCAAAAGCGCGTGAAGAGCAGGGGCAGGATGCTCTGCTGCCGCTCCAGGCGGCTGCGTTCGCGCAGGAGTCTCTCGCGTGCCGAACGCGTGATGCGCAGGAAGAGGTCGTCGAGCAGGGCAGCTTCCTGTGCCTGATGGTCGATGATGAAGGCCGCTGCGGCCGTCGGCGTCTTGACCCGCGTATGAGCCACGAAGTCGAGCACCGTCTCGTCGCGTTCGTGACCGATGCCCGTCAGCACAGGCAAGGGGTACTGCGCTATGCAGGCCGCCAGCTCGTAGCTGTCGAAGTCGCTCAGGTCGCTGCTTGCTCCGCCGCCTCGGATGATGACGACGAGGTCGGCCCCTCTCCAATTATCCCCGCGAAGCGGAAAGCTTTCTGCATCAAGACTCCCCTCTCCTCGGAGAGGGGTCGGGGGTGAGGCTATGGCCTCGAGTGCAGCGATGATGCTCTCCGGCACCCCGTCGCCTTGCATGACGGCAGGGAAGAGCTTCACGTCGAAGTGGAACCCGTAGTCGTTCTGTTCGAGCTGGTGGCAGAAGTCGCCATAGCCGGCTGCTGTCGGGCTGCTGATGACGGCGATGCGCCGGAGCAGGCGCGGCAGCGGAAGGCTTTGGTTGTCGTGCAGGATGCCGTCCTTCTCCAGCTGGAGCAGAATCTCGCGGCGGCGTTTGGCGAGGTCGCCGATGGTGAACATCGAGTCGATGTCAATCACGTTGAGCGAATAGCCGTACTGCTCGTGGAAGTTGACCTTGACGCGCAGCTTCACCTGCAGGCCCTTGCGGAGCGTCTCGCCAGCCTCCTTCTGGAAGCGCAACCTTATTATATTATAGTTGCGTGCCCAGCAGGTGATGCGGGCGCGTGCCACGATGCGGTCGCTCGCCTCGTCCTTCTGGACGAGCTCTCCGTAGAAGTGTCCGCCGAAGGCAGGCGTACTGACGTCGCTCAGTTCGCCTACCACCCAGTACGGCTTGTCGAAACTCACCTCGACAAGCTCGCGTACCAAGCTGTTCAGCTCAAATAGTGTCAGTGCCTCGTTCATCGTTCACACACCTGATTTGTTCACAAAGGTACGAAGAATAATTCAAAACTCAAAATGAATACATTCAAATTACTTCTTTACTACAGGCTCAACGGTATATCCTTCGCGTCGGAGCATGGCAATAAGTCCGTCGGCACTCAGCAAATGGCGGCAGCCGACGGCAATCAGGCAGGGCCGCTTGGCAATGTTTTCCTTGATGACGGGTACCCACGCCTCGTTTCTCTCGCGCAGGAGGTGCTCGTTCTTGTAGTCCTTCTTATCTTGCATCCCGTTCCCAAGATCCTCTTCATTCCACTTCGTCAGCTCTTCTTCAAACTCCCCTAAGAACTGGTTAAACTTGCAAGTATCGTTCTCAAGATAGGCTTCATGGAGCTTTGGGAACTGTAAGATGCTGTCATTATTCATCCGATGAACAAGCTTGTAGATGATTTTGGCCTGCTCCTTCATGGAGAGCGTATCAATGGATTCCGTATCGGAGAACATGGGCATTAACTTTCCCATCACAGATGACGTTGTTTCCAAGCCGCCGGTTTCCTTGCCGCGCTTGACGACTTCCTCGTGCAAGGCCAAGTCCACGCTTCTGCACATCCTTACCTTCGTAAAAGCATACATACTCAGACGGATGCACCAATAGCCGGGTGTCTTCTTCCAGTACTCCACGTCTTTCATCTTGGAGATCATGAAGTTGTTGACCTCGTAGAAGTGCGCCACGCTGTCGAAGAGCGGCTTGTAGAAGACACCTTTGGGCATCATGTATTCCGGCCCAGGATTATATATCATCCCATAGAGTTGTTTCAGCTCTTCTTTCTCTTCGTCCGACATGCTATCGACATTCGGATCTGATTCAAAGAAGACGGTTTGAGCCTCGTCCAGGGCTTCGGAAAGCCCAGTGATGCTGTAAATCTCCTCGTCCGTGAAGCTGATGCCGTCGCCGTGGCACGTCCCGAAGAGGAACGAGCGCCCGGGCAGTCCGTTACCATTGATAGTCCACAACCAGCCGGGATTGCCGGCAGAAGCATTTTGCCCAAGCGCCGAAATGGCTGCAAGGACGAGCAAAAGGCTGATGATTTGTCTCTTCATAATCTCTTTACCTTATACATTATTATACATTATATGTCTTCGCTTCTGCTTTTCTCTGTGTTCTCCATGTCCTCGTCGAGGCGGCCACTCCAGAGGTACTTGTCGGTCTCGCGTGCTGCGACGCCGCTCAGCAGGAGCAAGGCAACAAGGTTGGGTATCGTCATGAGGGCGTTCATGGTGTCGGCGATGTTCCAGATGACGTCGAGGCTGATGATGCTGCCGAAGAAGAGAGCCACAATATAGAGGATGCGGTAGAAGCGGTTGATGCGCTGGCGCTCGATGTAGTTGACGGCACTCTCGCCGTAGTAGCTCCAGCCGAGGATGGTGCTGAAGGCAAAGGTGAGGATGCCGAAGGTGAGCAAGGGCGCGCCGACGTATGGTATCTTGGAGAAGGCAACCTTCGTCAAGGCCGCGCCGTCGGCATAGCTGATGTCGGGATAGGCCAGAATGCTGCTGACAAGTACAAGTCCCGTGAGAGCGCAGATGACGACCGTGTCCCAGAAAGTACCTGTGCTGGAGACGAGCGCCTGCCTCACCGGGTTGCGTGTCTGAGCGGCCGCAGCCACGATGGGAGCACTACCCATGCCGCTTTCGTTGGAGAACAGTCCGCGGGCGATGCCATAACGTGCTGCCATCATGACCGTAGCACCGACAAAGCCACCGCCTGCTGCTGTGGGATTGAAAGCAGACTCCCCGATGAGCTGCACGGCAGGCCAGACGAAGCTGCTGTTCATGTAGAGAATAAACAGACAGCCCAAGACATAGAGTGCTGCCATGAAGGGGACGAAGATGGTGCAGACGCGAGCAATAGACTTCACGCCGCCCATGATGACAAGTGCAGTAAGGATGCAGACGAACACGCCCACAGCCCACGTCGGGATGCCGAACGTCTCGTTCGCCAAGAGGGCGATGGAGTTGGCCTGCACGGTACAGCCGATGCCGAAGCTGGCGAGTGCCGTGAAGATGGCAAAGGCAAGTGCCAGCCACTTCATGCCAAGGCCGAGTTCGAGAGCATACATCGGGCCTCCGTAGGTCTTTCCGTCGCTTCCACGGACGCGATACTTGACGGCCAGCAAACCTTCGGCGTACTTCGTAGCCATGCCGAAGATGCCTGTCAGCCAACACCACAGCACGGCTCCCGGTCCGCCAAGTGCGACGGCGGTTGCCACACCCACGATGTTGCCCGTGCCGATAGTGGCAGCCAGAGCCGTTGCCAAGGCTCCGAACTGCGACACGTCGCCCGTGGCTCCCTTGTCCTTCTGCACGGAGAGGCGGATGCCCGTCAGCAGTCGCCGTTGCGGAATGCGAAGTCTGAAAGTGAGGAACACATGCGTGCCAAGCAGCAAGATGACCATAGGCCAGCCCCAAAGCAACGAGCTGAGCAGAGAGAAAAGATTGTTGATTGCGTCCATCTGTTATCCTTATTCCAGCGCAAATATACGACTTTTTCAGTAATCTGCAAAGAAAGAAAGTAAGAAAGAGCAAATAAATACTGCCCGAAAGAATCCAATACGGAAACTCTCGGGCAGCATAGGAAGTTTCCCCCTTAAAGGGGGTTAGGGGTCTTTAGCCGCAGAAACTGAGCAGGATGCCTGCTGCAACGGCGCTGCCGATGACGCCTGCCACGTTGGGGCCCATAGCGTGCATCAGGAGGAAGTTGCGCGGATCAGCCTTCTGACCTTCGGTCTGGCTGACGCGAGCTGCCATAGGAACAGCGCTCACACCAGCCGAGCCGATGAGCGGATTGATCTTCTCCTTGAGGAAAAGGTTCATGAACTTAGCCATGAGGACACCGCCTGCGCTGCCGATACCGAAGGCAACAATGCCGACGCAGAGGATGGCAATCGTCTGGAAGTTCAGGAAGGCACTTGCCGTAGCTGTCGCACCAACAGTAACGCCCAGCATGATGACGACGATGTTGTTCAGCTCGTTCTGTGCAGCCTTGCTCAGACGCTCTACGACGCCGCTCTCCTTGAAGAGGTTGCCGAGCATCAGGCAGCCGATGAGCGTACCGGCAGACGGCACAATCAAGCTCACGACGATGGCAACGATGATGGGGAAGAGAATCTTCTCCTTCTTGCTGACCGTGCGGAGCTGACTCATGCGAATCTTGCGTTCCTTCTCAGTCGTGAGGGCACGCATGATGGGAGGCTGAATGACGGGCACAAGGGCCATGTAGCTGTAAGCGGCAACGGCAATGGGGCCGAGCAGCTCGGGCGCAAGCTTCGACGTCAGGAAGATGGCCGTGGGACCGTCTGCGCCGCCGATGATGCCGATAGAAGCCGACTGGGCAGCCGTGAAGCCGAAGACGTCAATCTGCGTTACCAGGAAGGTAGCGAAGATGCCGAGCTGGGCAGCAGCACCGAGCAGCAGGCTCTTGGGATTGGCAATCAGCGGACCGAAGTCGGTCATTGCGCCCACGCCAAGGAAGATGAGGCAGGGATAGACGCCGGCCTTCACGCCGATGTACAGGACATCGAGCAGGCCGCCATGCGCCATGACGTAGCCGTAGCTGTGGTAGTTGGGACTGTTGGGATTGAGGAACTCGTTGTTCCACATGTCAGAGTCGAAGAGGCCTGCGCCGGGCAGGTTGCTCAGAATCATGCCAAAGGCAATGGGCAGGAGCAGCAGGGGTTCGTACTCTTTCTTGATGGCAAGGTAGAGCAGGAAGCAGCCGATGAGAATCATGACGGCATTCTTCCAGCCTTCTTCCTGCACGAAGAAGGTGACGAAGCCCATCTCGTTGAAGAACTTATTCAAGCCCTCCTCCAGATTGAAGTCCGCAGCCATCAGGGGAGTGGCGACGAGAAGGAGAAGGAGCAAACTAATGTACTTTTTCATTTGAATTCAGTTTATAGTGGTTAGAGGTAAGAGGTTAGGGGTTAGAGAAATGTTTGGGCTGCTGATACTGTGGCCAAAGGTATTCTCTAACCTCTAACCACTAACCGCTAACCTCATATTATCTAATCCAGTTCCACGAGAGCCTGTCCGCTTTGTACCTGTGCGCCGGCATCGACGAGGATGGCCTTGACGGTGCCTGCGAACTCTGCCGTAATGTTGTTCTCCATCTTCATGGCCTCCATCATGAGGACCGTGTCGCCTGCATTCACGCTGTCGCCCACCTTGACGGTAATCTTGGTGACGGTGCCGGGCAGGGGAGCCGTGACGGTCTTGGCGCCTGCTGCGGGAGCAGGTGCAGCAGCGGGAGCCGGAGCTGCCACGGGAGCGGGAGCAGCGGGAGCGGGCTTCGGCGTCACCTCGGCCTTGGCAGCCACGAAGTCGGCCACCATCTCGACGAGGAGGTCGCCTTGGTTGACGCTCTGGCCTGAAGTGACAGCCACGCGCTGAACGGTGCCGTCCACCTCGCTGACGATGTCGTTAGCCATCTTCATGGCCTCGATGACGAGCAGGACTTCGCCGCGCTTCACGTGCTGACCGGCGCTGACGTTAATCTTCGTGACGGTGCCAGGCAGTTCGCTGTTGACGTTCTTCGGGCCGCCCGTCTGCGCTTCTGATGCTGCGGGAGCCATTGCTACGTGAGGTCCTTTGGCTTTCTTGTGAGGTACTTCTACCTGATAAGTCTGACCGTTGACGGTAACCTTCATCTGTCCGTCCTTGAGGTCTTCTACGGTGGCAGCATAGTCCTGACCACCTATCTTAAACTTAAATTCTTTCATTTGTTTTTATTAGTTGACAAGTAAACGAGTGACGAGTTGACAAGTTAATTCTTAACTCTTAACTCTTAATTCTTAATTCTTAACTTTTTAGAGTCTTGGGTTGAGCTGAGCTCCCCATGCAGACTGATAGGGAACGATGGTGAGGACGCGGTTTTCGCGATTGTCCTTCTCGTCGAAGTAGAGGTAGAGTGCCATTGCCACTGCTGCCTTGTCCTCTTCGCTGGCTTTCTCGAAGGTCTTGGCCTGCTCTCTGTCCACGAGGGTATTCTTCACGGCCTTAGCCTTGGCTGTTGTCTTCTTGGCAACGGCGGTGAAGATGCCCAGGATGAGAACCAGGATGATGAGGATGGAGAACACCACCAGAATGGAGATGCCTGCCAAGAGCCATATCTGAGGATCTGATATTGAAAGTAATTGCATGTCTGATTCTTTTTTTGGGGGTTAGGGGTTAGAGTTTAGCGGTTAGAGGTGAGGGGTTAGGGGTTTGGGGTTAGAGAAATGACTGGGCTGCTATTCTTGTGGCCGAAGGTATTCTCTAACCTCTAACCACTTGCCACTAACCTCAAGCTGTCTTACAGAGGAATGTTTCCGTGCTTCTTGGCGGGATTGGTAAGCTTCTTATTCTCGAGCTGAGCCAAGGCGCGGATGATGCGGAAGCGGGTGTTGCGCGGTTCGATGACGTCGTCGATGTAACCGTACTTGGCTGCCTGATAAGGATTGGCGAAGAGGTCTTCGTATTCCTTCTGCTT
>JAFUVM010000044.1 GCA_017483665.1 Bacteroidaceae bacterium | reverse complement strand
TCGCCGTTCTGTCGGATTTGAAATCCGACAGCATGGAATATAAGCATTTGCAATGCGAAAAACAGAATTCCGGGATTGCAAATCCCTATATTCCCCACGTGCGGATTTCAAATCCGCACGAACGGGTGCCGGCGACCACGAAATGGTCTTTGCCTGCGCCCTCAACGGCGGGACATAAATAATCCCCGTCCGCAAAATCCATTTTGTCCGAAGTTTTTACCGTTTTTGCTTGTTATGTTAACAATAAGTTGTAACTTTGCGTGAGAATAAACACTAAACTAACCAACATTATTATTAACCTTTAAACATTCGTTATCATGAGAAAGTTGTACTCACTATTGCAGCTCTTCGTGGCCGCGCTGCTGTTGCTGGGCGGCACAAGCGCCAGCGCAAATGACCTTATCGAAGGGTACAAGCGCGTGCTCTACCCCGGGGACCTGAAGGAAGGAAAAGCCTATTTCATCATCAGCGACCGCACGAAGTTCGCCGGAAACACTACCGGCAAACCCAAAGGCATGTCCCCGCAGCTGGACAGCTACAAGATAAAATGGGGCACGGAGTACGTCTACTGGGGCGACTTCGACGCTGAGGAGGAAGCCTTCCAGTGGGTCTGCGAGAAGGCCGACGAAGGCCAGTGGGCATTCAAGAACAAGTCCAACGGGCTCTACCTGGGGCGCGAGTCGGGCTCCGACAACGACGTCACCTTCTCCGAGACACCGGTCGGCTACACCCTGACCGACCTCGAGGACGGCGAAGGACGCTTCTACATGATCAGCAGCGAAGACGCACGTTCGCCACACGTCCAGGGATTCCTGCGCAGCGACCGACCCAACAACAGCCTGGGCAAGCAGGACACCGGCTTCACAACCTACGTGAGTGACGTCGCCGACAACGGCTATCCTGCCCGTTGGCACATCTACGAGGCCGAGACGGGCAACGTCGACGTATGGATCACCGACGTGAGCCAGATAAAGGACGGCGAGCAGTACTACATCATCAGCGACCGCACGAAGTTCGCAGGCAACAGCTCCGGACTCTCCAAGGCCATGTCCACCGCACAGGAAGGCTACAAGGTCAACTGGGGCAGCCAGTACGTCTATTGGGGCGACCTCGACAGAGAGTCCGACGGCTTCGTGTGGACCGCAAAGAAAGCCGACGGGGACCAGTGGGCCTTCCTCAACAAGGAGAACAACAGGTACCTGGGCAACATGAACACCAGCCCTGCCGAGGCCGACGTCGTCTTCTCCGACACACCCGTGGGCTACACGCTCTCCGACCTCACCGACGGCGCCGGACGCTTCTACATGACCAACAGCGAGTCGGAACACTCACTGCACGTCCAGGGCTACCTGCGCAGCGACCGTCCCAACAACAGCCTCGCCAAGCAGTACGTCGGCGACGACGACTACTCCGACGACGTAGCGACCAACGGCTATCCCGGACGATGGAAGCTGCTCAAGGTCAACCCGGGCAGCGAGGAACAGTCGGACTACTTCAACCTGGCCAACGGCTACTACAACATCCTCTACGCCTATGGCACGGAGAAGAAGTGCTGGAGCGACAAGAAGGCCGACGCACAGGCCTACGAGCAAGGCGCAAGCCTCATCCTCGACACACAGCACAGCGGCGACCCGCGCAGCATCTTCCGCATCGAGGCCGTCGACAGGGAGAAAGGGCAGTACCGAATTTGCAACTATGCGTCGGGCAGGTACGTCACCGGCACGATGACCGAAGACGGACTGGTCCTCATGTCCGACACGGAAGAGGAACCGCTCACGTTCTTCCGCGTGCTGACCAACAACAAACAGTTCTCCATCTACAGCGTCGACAGCGAGATGTTTGCTCCCGTCAGCGGAACTCCCTACACCCATATCGGCACAACGGACGCAGCCGTGGTGGAATGCTGGAAGACGCAGAAGGTGGATGCAGCCTCGCTGGAAAGTCCCGCCATGCAGCTCCGACTCGCACTCTGCAAGAAGATGGACGAGGTGGGGAACCCCGACTTCACGGACCACAGCAACCTCAGCCAGCAGCAGCTCGCTGCCCTGCGCAAGGTTTGGGCGAAAGCTGACGAAGCCGTCACGAACGGTGCCTACGACATCATCCTCGAGCGTCTGGCAGCCGACCTCGATGCAGCAGCAAAAGGCGAATACACCGAGCCCGTCTACGACAAGTACAAGAAGCAAGACCTGCGCGTGCTGAGCTACAACGTGAAGCATTGCGCCGGCAACCACGACGGCCTCAACCTGCCACGCACCGCCAGTGTCATCGCCGCACAGCAGGCCGATGTGGTGGCCCTGCAGGAGGTGGACAGCGTCTTCTCATCGCGCTCCGACAACAAGTACCAGGTGAAGGAACTGGCCGAGGCCACAGGCATGTACGGCATCTTCTGCAGCGCACTCACAGGCTACGGCATCGGCATCCTCTCGAAGCAGCTGCCGCTCTCCGTCAGAGTCGTGGCTCTGGCATCCGACTTCGAACCGCGTCGCATGCTGATTGCCGAGTTCGACAACTATGTCTTCGCAAGCGTCCACGTCGGACTCTCCGCCAGCGCCCGCCGCGGCACAGGTCCTATCATCAAGGCTGAAGCAGAGCGTTGGGTAGCAACAGGCAAGCCCCTCATCATAGCCGGCGACTTCAACGACGACGGCACCGACGGCGAAATGGAAGGAGCACGCGGCGCACTGACCAAGTACCTGCAGGAGAACGGCTTCACCTTCCACTCCGACCTCACCACTCCCACGTGGAGCGACGGCACATACGTCATCGACAACATCATCAGCTACGACGAGATAGGCGGCGTAGAAAAGCTGAGCTACGAGGTCATCAACGACAAAGTCACCTCCGACCACATGCCCATCCTCGGCGAGCTCCGCATCGGTTTTGAGGAAGGCACAGGCATCGGCAGCATCGACGCCCGCGACCGCGCCACGACCACAGGCAGAGTCTACAACATCAGCGGCTCCGTCGTCTCCAACTCCGCCGACGGCATCACTACCCTGCCTAGCGGCATCTACATCGTCGACGGCAAGAAACTGAGGAAATAATCCCCAGGCTCCCCCTCCACAAGCGCCCGGCTCTTCGACAACAAGAACCGGGCGCTTCCGTCATTTACCCATGCACCTATATACTTCACCACGAATTGCACGGATTACACGAACGCGAGTTTATTATTTCAACCACGAATTGCACGAATTACACGAATTAACTATTCGCTGAGCGACGGAGAAGAATTAATCCGTTCAATCCGTGTAATCCGTTGTGAAAATAAACAATTCCCGTGGGAATCGTGTGCGGTGGCCTGGCGGTGTACGCGGGGCGTTACTTCCTGTCCTTCCAGTAGTTGGGCATGAGGAGGAACAGTACGGTGAAGATCTCCAGACGTCCGATGAGCATATACGCACTCATGAGCCACTTGCCCGGGGCGGGGACTCCGGCGAAGGTGCTGGCTGGTCCGGTGGCTCCGGTGGCCGGACCGACGTTGCTCAGCATGCTGATGCTGCTGCCCAGGGCTGTGTCGACGTCGGCACCCAGCAGGGAATAGCACGTCATGGCGATGACAACGAGCAGGATGTAGATGAAGATGAACGAGAGAGCCTGGCGGACCTTGTGCTCCGGCACGATTTGTCTGCCCACACGCACGCCGATGACGGCCCTGGGATGGAGCATGAGGATGAGCTCGTTGAAGACGCTCTTGGCACAGATGATGATGCGGATCATCTTGATGCCGCCCGCCGTGCTACCCGCACAGGCACCGATAGCCATGATGACCACCGTGGGCATCCAGAACGAAGCGCCCCACGCCACATAGTCGAACTTCTGTGCGGAGAAGCCTGTGCTCGTCGCCACGCTGCTGACATGGAAGAGGGCCGATCGGAAGGTCTCCTCGAAGCCTCGGGGCAAGGCGGCGGTGGCGTCGTCGGGAATGGGCTCGAAGTAGAAGAGCAACACAAAGCCGACCACGGCCACGGCCAGGTAGCCGAGGAAGACTCGCACCTCCTCGTTCTGGAACAAGACACGGCTGCGACGGATGCTCATGTAGTAGTAGAGCGAGAAATTGATGCTGCTCACTATCATGAACAGGCTCGCCACATATTCTATATAGCTGCTGTGGAAGTAGGCAATGCTGTCGCTGTGGGTGCTGAAGCCGCCCGTGGCGATGGTGGAAAAGGCATGGCAGCAGGCATCGTAGAGCGACATCGGTCCGGCCCAATAGAGCAGGGCGCAGACACTGGTCAGCACGATGTAGATGAGCAGGACGCGGCGGGCTGTGGCGCCAATCTTGGGCCTCAGCTTGTCCAGCCCCAGGCCGGTCACCTCGGCAGAGTAGAGGTTGCTGTTCTTCATCTCGTAGACAGGGATGAGGGCAAACGAGAAGACCACGATGCCCAGGCCGCCTATCCACTGCGTGATGGCACGCCAGAAGAGCAGGCAGCGCGGCAGGTTGTCTATCTCGCGGATGCAGGTGGCACCGGTCGTGGTGAAGCCGCTCATTGTCTCGAAGAACGCGCTGGAGACGTCCATCTCCGTCAGCCACAGGTAGGGCACCATGCCAATCAGCGAGAAGACAATCCAGGAGAGCGCCACAATGAGGAAGGTGTCGGCACGGTTCATCCGTCGGCATTCACCCCTGCGGCTCAGGAAAAGGCACAGCGAACCGATGCCCGTCGCACCCAGCGCCGTAGCCAGGAAGCACAGCCAACCGTCCTCGCCGTTCAGGATGGCGATGAGCATGGAGAGCAGCAGGAAGAAGCTCTCCATGATGACGAGTATGCCGAGTATGCCTTTCTTCATAACTTTTTTTTAATTCAT
The DNA here is from genome assembly GCA_017483665.1 of Bacteroidaceae bacterium. Taxonomy (GTDB): domain Bacteria; phylum Bacteroidota; class Bacteroidia; order Bacteroidales; family Bacteroidaceae; genus Physcousia. The sequence goes on along the minus strand of JAFUVM010000044.1, from coordinate 32,476 downwards.
AATTCTTAATTCATAATTCATAATTATTTCCTTCGCCAAGCCTTCGGGCGTAGCCTAATTATGAACTATTTCTTTCGCCAAGCCTTCGGGCGTAGCCAAATTATGAATTATGAATTATGAATTAAGAATTATCTAAAGCGTGTTTCGCGTAGTCGATGGTGTAGTGCAGGCCGCGGCTTTCCTTGCGCTCCAGGGCCTGGCGGGTGATGAGGTAGCCCACGTTGATCATGTTGCGGAGCTCGCAGATGTCCTTGGTGGGCTTGACGCGCTTGAAGAGGTGCTCCGTCTCTTCGTAGAGGAGGTCGAGGCGCTCCCAGGCGCGGTGCAGGCGGAGGTCGCTGCGCACGATGCCCACGTAGGTGCTCATGATCTGGTTCACCTCTTTCACGTCCTGGGCGATGAGCACCTTCTCCTCGTTCGTCATCGTGCCCTCGTCGTTCCACTCCGGCACGCGCTCGTTGAAGTCGTACTGGTCCACGACCTCCAGCGAGTGGCGTGCGGCGGCGTCGGCGTAGACCACGGCCTCGATGAGCGAGTTGCTGGCCAGGCGGTTGCCGCCGTGCAGTCCGGTGCACGAGCATTCGCCCACGGCATAGAGCCGGCGGATGCTGCTCTGCCCGTCGAGGTCCACCTTGATGCCGCCGCACATGTAGTGGGCGCTGGGCGCTACGGGGATGTACTGCTTGGTGATGTCGATGCCGATGCTCAGACACTTGGCGTAGATGTTAGGGAAGTGGTGCTTGGTCTCCTCGGGGTCCTTGTGCGTGACGTCGAGGCAGACGTGGTCCAGACCGTGAATCTTCATCTCGCGGTCGATGGCGCGAGCCACGATGTCGCGCGGAGCGAGTGACAGACGCTCGTCGTACTTCTGCATGAACTCCTCGCCGTTGGGCAGACGGAGGATGCCGCCGTAGCCGCGCATGGCTTCGGTAATGAGGTAGGCCGGATGGGTCTCCTGCGGGTTGTAGAGCACAGTGGGGTGGAACTGCACGAACTCCATGTCCTTCACCTTGCCTTTGGCACGGTAGACCATCGCTATGCCGTCGCCCGTCGCGATGTTCGGATTCGACGTCGTGGCGTAGATGGCGCCCGTTCCGCCCGTTGCCATGAGGGTGACTTTGCTCAGGTAGGTGTCCACCTTGCCCGTGTCTGGGTTGAGGACATAAGCGCCGTAGCACTCGATGTCGGGCGTGCGGCGGGTGACACGGATGCCGAGGTGGTGCTGGGTGATAATTTCGACAGCGAAGTGATTCTCCAGGATTTCGATGTTCGGATTGCTGCGAACGGCCTCCATGAGCCCGCGCTGTATCTCGGCACCGGTATCGTCGGCATGGTGCAGGATGCGGAACTCGGAGTGTCCGCCCTCGCGGTGCAGGTCGAACTCGCCGTCGTCTTTCTTGTCGAAGTTGACGCCCCAGCGCAGCAGGTCCTTGATGCCCTGCGGCGCATTGCGTACCACTTGTTCCACTGCCGCGGGGTCGCTGATGTAGTCGCCCGCTATCATCGTGTCCTCGATGTGTTTCTCGAAGTTGTCCACCAGCAGGTTCGTCACCGAGGCGATGCCGCCCTGGGCCTTCGCCGTGTTCGCCTCTTCGAGGGTTGTCTTGCAGATGAGCGTCACCTTGCCCTTGCCTGCGTTTGCCACTTTCAGCGCGTAGCTCATTCCGGCCACGCCGCTACCTATAATCAGGAATTCGCATTTTTTTATCATCGTCAATGACTTCTGTTTTGTTCAGGCACTGGGAGCCGGAACGCACCTCCAGCGCTTCTTTTTAACGTAATATCGAGGCAAAGTTACGATTAAGTGCGCTAAAAGCAAAAGAAAACCGCAATTTCTTTTGCTTTTCCGGGGAAAAGTGGCATCGCGACACGGCCTTAACTCGCGATTCGGCGGGCCGGAGCCTGCCGAAACCGACGGTTTTCCTCCTTTTGCGAAGGACAGTCACTCTCCGCACGCAATGCAAAAAATTCGCCCGGCGCTTGCGGGTATCACTAAAAAACAGTATCTTTGCGCCAGATATCATTCACCCTTAACCCAAAACGATTATGAAAGAACTGAAAGGAACCAAGACGGAGAAGAACCTCAAGGAGGCCTTCGCCGGCGAGAGCATGGCTCGCAACAAGTACAACTACTTCGCATCGAAAGCCAAGAAGGACGGCTACGTGCAGATAGCCGCCATCTTCGATGAGACGGCCGCCAACGAGAAGGAGCACGCCAAGCTGTGGTACAAGTACCTGAACGGCGGCAGCGTGAGCGACACGGTGACCAACCTGGCCGACGCTGCCGCAGGCGAGAACTTCGAATGGACCGATATGTATGCCCGCATGGCACGCGAGGCTCGCGAGGAAGGCTTCGACGAGATTGCCGAGAAGTTCGAGCTCGTGGGCGCCATCGAGAAGCACCACGAGGAGCGCTACCGCCGCCTGCTCCAGAACATCCAGGACGCCGTGGTCTTCTCGCGCGACGGCGACGTCATCTGGCAGTGCGCCAACTGCGGCCACATCGTCATCGGCAAGAAAGCCCCCGAAGTATGCCCCACCTGCAACCACCCGCAGAGCTACTTCCAGATCCTGGCCGAGAACTATTGAACAACTCCCCGCGCTTCCAGAATAACCGCCAGGCGCTTCCGAAATAAGCACGGGGCGCTTCGACAATAAGCGCGAGGCGCTTCCGAAATAAGCACGAGGCGCTTCGGGAATAAGCGCGAGGCGCTTCGGAGAGAAGAGCGTGTGGCTTACGGTAATGTTCTGTCGGATTTGCAATCCGACAGCATTGAATATAAGCATTTGTAATGCGAAAGAAAGAATTGCGGGATTACAAATCCCTATATTCCCTACGTGCGGATTGCAAATCCGCACGAACGGCGGTGCTCAGGCGGAAAAGCCGGAGGTCAAATCCGCACGAACGGCGGTGCTTAGGCGGTACGTGCAATTCGTGGTGAAAGTCATTTGGGTGTTTCTTCGGGCGGAGTGCAATTACTGTGCGGTGAAGCTGTTCAGGACGTTGGTCGTGCCTGTGGCGGTGCTGCCCAGGTAGAGGCCGTGCCACTCGGTCTCCGCGTCGGTAGGCTTGCTGGTGCTGTACTTGAGGCTGTATGTGCTGCCCTTCACCATGCCGGTGGCTGTGATGAGCGAGAGCGAGCTGCTGACGCCGGCCTCGAAGCTGTAGGTGACGAGGTTGTTGCCGCTCGCGTCGGAGAGGGTGTAGTAGCGTCCGGTGGCGTAGCTGATGGACGACGTGCTGAGGTAGTAGCCCTGCACGGCGCTGCCGATGCCGCCCGACGAGCTGCCCCAACCGCCGCCTCCGCCTTGACTGCCGCCTGCGCTGATGCCTATGCCGTTGCCCGTAATCTGGATGTACGAGTTGTTGTCGCAGTCGAATCCCTCTTCGGGACTGCCCTTCGTAGTGTAGGCCATGACGACACCATTGCCGATGGTGATGGCTCCGCTCTGCCCGTAGTTGCTGTCCACGGCGTCGTTGCCGTTGCTGTAGCAGACGGTGACACCGCCCTCGAAGCGGATGCAGCCGGCGGTGTTGATGCAGTCGTCGTAGCACTTGAAGTAGAGCTTGCCGCCGTTGATGACCACTGCGTCCTTCGACTTCAGCTTGCTCTCCATGCCCTCGGCTCCCGTCTGGCTGGTGTTGACGGTCAGTTCGCCGCCGTTCACCGTGATGGCGCCTGTGGCCTTGATGGCCTTGGCCGACGAGGTGCTGGCGTACTTGGCTCCGGTGGTCGTGACGCTGAGCACGGGGTCCTCATCGTCGCTGCCGATGGTCAGGGTGCCGTCGCTCTTGATGCCCTTGCCGCCCGTGCCCGACATCTTTATCGTGATGTTGCCGCCCACGAGGTTGATGCTTCCGTCTGACGTCAAGCCCTTGGCCGTGGCAGTGTTATTGCCGCTGCCAAGTCCGCCACCGCTGATGGTGATGCCGAGAGTGCCGCCTGTGGTGCGGAGCTCCTTGTCGCAGGTGATGCCTTTGGCAGCCGCTCCGGTGCTGGAGATGGTGATGTTGCCGCCGCCGATGCAGATGTCTGCGTCGCTCTTGATGCCTGCTGCCGTGGCGAAGCTGCTGCCGGAGGAGACGGAGCCGCTGTCGGTGATGGTGCCGCCAGAGTAGCGCGAGGTGTAGTCGGTAGTGGAGAAGGTGTAGACGTTGCCGCTGCGGGATGGCGACGAGGTGTTGATGTAGTAGTAGACGACCGGGGTGCTCTCCGTGGGACCGCTCACAGCCGCGGTGCGGACGGTGTAGGTCGTGCCGCCGCCACCGCCGGGACCTCCCCATCCGCCGCCGGGACCTCCGCCCGTACGGGTATAGTCGTCGCTGGAGAAGTAGAACTGTCCGGTGGTGGGTTCTTCGAAGTCATAGTAGAAGAAGGTGCGGGTGGTCTGCCCCGAGGCCTGCACGGTGATGGTCTTCGTCAGCTGCGCGATGCGGGTGCCGTCGCTGCTGCAGAGGTAGACGACCTGGTTCCAGTACTGGCTGCTGGAGGAGCTTAGCGTGGCACAGATGCGGTAGACGGTCTGCTCGTCGTCGCCCGTGTTGTCGTCCGAAGTGCCCGTGTCGACGTTGCGCGAAAGGTCGAGTGCGGCGCCAGTGCCGTTGGCGGTGATGTTGATGGTGAGCGCAGCGCTGTCCTCGCTCGTGGTGATGTTGCCGTCGGCGCTTAGGCCTTTGCCAGCCTCGGCCGTGTTGTTGACGGTTATCGAGCCGCCGCTGATGTCGAGGTCGCCTGCTGCTTTAATGGCCACGACGTAGCCCGGGTCGTTGTCCTCCACGATGTACTTGCCGCTCTGCACTACCTCGAGCTCTCCGCCGGTGATGCTGATGTCGGTCTTGCTCTTGATGCCCTTGTCGCCGTCGCCCGTGGTATGGATGGTGATGCTGCCTCCGCTGACGGTGAGCAGGCTGTCGCTCTTGATGGCAGCGACGTCCCTTTCGGTCACGGTCACGTCGAGCTTGCCGCCGCGCAGCATGAGCTGTCCGTCGTCGTCGTCGCCGTCTCCGGTTGCCTCGGCCTGGATGCCGTCGCCCTTCACCCCGAGGATGTTGATGGTGCCGCCGTTCATCTTGAAGTACTGTCCGGCGTGGATGCCGTCGCTCGCCGCACCGGTGACGGAGATAAGGCCTGTGGTGCTCTTCACAAGCATGTACTCCTTGGTGCTGATGGCGTGTTTGACGTTACCCTTGACGTTGAGCGTGCCGCCTTTGCTCACCTCGAGATGTCCCTTGCAGTAAAGGGCGGCCTTCTGCCCGAGGTCGTCCGCAGCATCGGAGAGGGTGTTCTCCGTACCGTCGAGGAGCTCGAGGGCAATGCGCTTGCCGCACAGGATGTTGAGCGCCGCACCTGTCGTGCTTTGCAGACTGACCCCGGCGAGCTGTATGCAAGTCTTGTACGAGCCGTTGTACGTGAAGCTGCCTGCGCTGCTCTCGCCGCTGAGGACGAACGTCATCTCGCGGTCGGTGTTCTCGTTCGTCAAAGTGACCGCAGCCCCGTCCACCTCGGCAGTGATGCCCTCCACGACGGCGGGACTGACCGTAGCCGTCTGTCCGTCGTAGGCGACGTACACGGTGTCCGTCACCACGGCGGCCTCGTCGGGCTGAACAAAGGTGATGCTGTCGATGTCATTCACGCTGAACTTCGTGTCGGCTATGTCAATCTGTGTGTCGGAAAAGACGATGTCGCCCACGTCGAAGCGCGTGTATTTCCCGTTCTTCCAGACGTAGATGCCATCCGCATCGGCGGCGTAGATGGCGAGTAGGCCCGCTGCCATACATGCAGTCAGGCCAGCCACGAAGGCTTTCATGATTCTCGTGTTCTTCATGATATCTGTACAGTTTGTTATTGTTGTCTATTAGTATTTTTGACACACGAACGGACGAAAGGTTTAATCTCCCCTGCAAAAAACTTCCAAAAGTCACTTCTTCCCCACCCCAATCTTACGTAAAAACGTATTTTCTTGCCTGCGCCTTACACTTATTCGGATTATTATCCTTACCTTTGTACCAAACATTACGACTATGAAGCAAATACGACACACACTGAGAATCCTGCTGGCAGTAGCCGCCGCCGCGTGCATATCGCTGCCAGCCGCCGCTCAGGAGAGCGACCTGAAGGGCAAGAAGATACTGTTCGTCTACGGCGGATGGGACGGCCACGAACCGCGCCAATGCATGGAGGTACTGAAGCCGTGGCTCGAAAGCGAAGGAGCCAGCGTCCGCCTGAGCGAGAACCTCGACGTCTACACCGACAAGGAACTGATGTCGGGCATCGACCTCGTCATCCAAACCTGGACGATGGGCAGCATCACGCCCGAACAGGAAAGAGGCCTGCTCAGCGCCGTGCGTGGCGGCGCAGGACTGGCAGGCTGGCACGGAGGACTGTGCGACGCCTTCCGCAGCAACACGGACTACCAGTTCATGGTGGGCGGACAATGGGTGGCCCATCCCGGCGGCAGCGTGGACTACGACGTGGACATCCGCGACAAGCGGGACCCCGTGACGCGCGGCCTGAAGCGCTTCCACATGAAGTCCGAGCAGTACTACATGCTCGTCGACCCGGGCGTCCATGTCCTTGCCACAACCACTTTCCGCTCCCACCCCGAAGCCCCCTGGATAGAAGGCACCGTCATGCCCGTCGTCTGGAAGAAGACCTTCGGCAAGGGTCGCGTCTTCTATTCCTCTCTCTGCCATTCGGCCAGCGACTTTTCCGTGCCCGAAGCCCTCGAAATCATGAAGCGCGGCATCCGTTGGGCCGCTGCCTCCCGCCACGAAGCGCCCGCACTTCCAAAATAAACATTAGATTATTTTCTAAAAAACGCAGTACATTTCGGTAATAACTGTACTGCGCTTTATTGTTTTTCCAAAAGAACCAGACCCTAATTATCCTGCATCATCTTCATTTAGCTCTGGTGTCAGTCTGCCTCGAAGGTCTTGTTTCTGATGTAGTGGCCGGTGATTTCCTCGAGGAAGTCGAGGCGCATGAGGCTGAGGAGGTTGCGGGTGTAGTCCTGCAGGAGGCCTTTGTAGTAGGCGACGTCCTTGTGGTTCGTCTGCGTGATGAACTCCCAGACGGTCTGTTCCTCGGCGTCGGCGAAGGCTTTCTCCACGCGGGTCCAGTCCTCGCCGGTCATGAGCTGGCGCAGCTTCTCTTCTTCCAGGATGAGCGGCGTGCCTTTCATGTCGTCGGGTGCGAAGTCGTGCCAGAGCTCTTCCAGATAGCTCTTGTACTTGGCGGCGATGCGCACGGGGAGGTCCTTGGTGTAGGTTCCGATGGTCTCGGGCCGCTGGATGGCGGCTTCGTGGACGATGTTTCCGAAGGCTTTATTCAGCAGTTCCTGTTCCTTCTTTATGCAGAGTTGTTCTACGCGGTTTGTTTCCATATACTTGTCTTTTCGTGTGTTGTGCGGGTTCGGTGTTCGATGCAATTATTCCCGTCTGTCGTGTGCGAACGGGACTATGTGCTTGCAAAGTTAATACTTTTAGGAATCCGAGCCAACTTTTCGGGTGAAAATAATTCGTTTGCAGCGGACTAAAATCGTTTTCGGCGGGTGGGGAAGTTTTTCGGGACGTGATATAAAAATCTTCTCCCCGTGGGATAAAACTATTTCCAAGGCTTGGAAATAAATTTCAAAGGCACTAAAATATATTTCCAAGGCTTTGAAATAAATTTCCAAGCCACTGAAAAAGTTTTTATCCGTGGCGTGGGGAAGTTGTGAGCGTAAGGAGGGGAAATTGTTGGTTGGGGGAGGGGAAATTGTTGAAGTGCCTCAGAAGCCGATGTGGGGCTTGGGGCGGGGCACTTCGACGGAGACGATGTCGGCGGGCGTAAGGGTGAGCAGCTGCCTGCCGGACGGGGTTTTGCCCTGGGTGCAACGCTGGGCGTGACGGATGTAAATGCGCTCCAGCTGGTTGGCGACGAAGCGGGCGTTGCCCCACGTCTGCGGGTCGCGCTCGCGGTAAGCAGCGGCAAGCACTTCGCTGTACTTCTGCCAGGCCTGCGGCGTGAAGTGGTAGCGGTACCGGTCCACGCGCCGGCGGCTGATTTCCAAGAGGTCGTCGACGGAGAAGTCGCTGAACTCGAAGCGGTTTGGGAAGCGCGAGGGGAGCCCGGGGTTGGAGTCGAGCAGGCGCATCATCGGTTCCTTGTAGCCGCAGAGCACGACGGCGATGTCGCGTTGGTCTTCGTCGGCAAGCACATCCATGAGGAGCTGTATGACGATCTTGCCGGGGTCGTGGTCGTTCTTGCCGTTGAGCAGGTAGGCTTCGTCAATCATGAGGACGCCGCCGCGGGCCATCTCCAGCACCTGCCGGACGCTCCGCTCCTCGTCGCCCCACAGGGAGCCGATGAACGTGCCGCGGTCGGCTACGACGACATGTCCCTTCGACAGGGCTCCGGCCTCGTGGAGGAGCGAGCCGAAGATCTTGCAGACGGTGGTCTTGCCCGTGCCCGGTCGTCCGAAGAAGATGCTGTGGAGCGACACCTCGTGCTCCTTGGCCTGGGGGAACGCCTTGCGGAGCATGCGGTTGTAGCGCGTCAGGGCCAGCAGCTCGCCGAGGCGTGCCTTGATGTCCGCGCAGCCCACCAGCCGGTCCAGCTCCTCGCGCGGACGGGCCATAGGCGGCAGGATGCGCACCTTCACGCAGAGGTTCGCGTTCTGCTCCACGATGCCGGAGGGCAGGTCGATGGGCGTCTCGTCGTCCTCCTCGTCCGTTTCCTCCTCCTCGGGCAGTTCTTCCGGCTCGGGCATCTCGTCCTCAGTTTCCGGCTCTTCGTCGGGCGCTTTCCCGTAGTTGAGACCGGATGAAATAAACTCTTCCAGCATCCTCTCGAACTCCTTTACGGAGTCGTCGCCGGAGTTTTCCTGTTGCTTGCACTCGTTGTTGACGGGGGTTGAATTCAATATCTTACGCATAACAAAAATCTTTTTAAGGTTAATAAAAACAATACTCTGCTTTAGGGAGTTAAAATGGAAGTTAAAATGGAAGTAAACGTGCTTCGCACGTGGGAGTTATAAGAGGACGATACCATTCGAGGGGACTGTCTCCCACGGACGAAGGCGCACGAGAGAGGCGGCACCTGCCGGGGCAGATGTCGCAAGGGATCCACAGAGAAATCACGGACGGACTTCCCTATCACAAAAACACGCAAAGGCGGTACAACATGTCAAAGAGCACACATCATTCCATAGTACGCGCAGGCGCACACCGATTCCACAGGCGACGTTGTCTCGCTCGCAGCGGAACAGCCCTGCCTCGGCTCTGTCTGATGATGTTTCTTTTCATGTACCTTAAAAAAGATTTTTGTGATGGTTTTGTCGTTTTCGTCGGCAAAGATATGTCAAAATCCGCTTTCCGCCAAATAATTTTACAATTATTTTTAAATTATTCTCTTCGTTTTGTCTGTTGTTCCTAAACAGACTTATAAAATACGAACTTCACACATCTTATAATAAAAATAGGCGGCATGGTTTTGCTGTGTAGCTATTTTTTTTTAACTTTACGCCCGTTTTAGATGAAAAAAGCTTTTTATGTCCGTTAAATTCATAAATAATAAATACCTGAAATGCCTGCCCCTGCTGCTGGTGGCGGGGGCGTGTGCGTCGCAGAGGACGGGGAGGCACTACTACCAGCAGACGGGCGGGGCCGAGGTGGTGCCGGTGGTGCAGAACGTGCCGACGCCGGTGGTGGTGGAGACGAAGGCGGAGGAGACGCAGGAAGAACCCGTCAGGAGCGCAAGGCCGCTGGTGTCGCAGGTGCGGCGGGCCGCGGAAGGGACGTGGCAGGCGGCTAAGCAGAGGGCGCTCGACTCGCTGTGCCTGTCGCCTATCTTCGAGACGACACAGCTGGGACTCTACGTCTACGACCTGACCGACGGCGAGCCGCTCTATGCGGTCAACGCGGCGTGGCGCATGCGACCGGCTTCGTGCCAGAAGCTCGTCACAGCCATCACGGCGCTCCACTACCTGGGGGGCGACTACCAGCTGAAGACGGATTTCCGCATCACGGGGAAGATAGTGGGCCGGACGCTGCAGGGCGACCTTCGCGTGGTGGGCGGGATGGACCCGCTCGTCACGCCCGACGAACTGCGGCAGGTGGCTGAGAGCATACGTCAGCAGAAGGGCATCGACAGCATTACGGGTCGGATAGTCTACGACCTCTCCATGCGCGAGGACACGCCGCTGGGCTGGGGCTGGTGCTGGGACGACGACTACGGACCGCTGTCGGCACTGCTGGTGGACGGCAAGGACTGCTTCGAGCAATACTGGCTGCAGGCGATGAAGGATGCGGGCATCAAAGCCTCCTGCCCTGACCCTTCTGCCGAGGATACTAAAAATATACTACAGAAGGGTAACCCGAACGCTCGTGGTCAAGCCCAAGGCAAGGCCAGGACGCAGGTGGATGCGGGCGTTTCGGTCTGCACCATCCATCATAGTCTGGACGAACTGCTTTGGCCGATGATGAAGGACAGCAACAATATCTTCGCGGAGTGCCTGTTCTACCAGACGGCAGCGACGACGGGTACGAAGGGCGCGGGCCGCAAGCAGGCGGTACAGCGTACGGAGGACCTGATGAAGCGCATCGGTCTGGACCCTGCCAGCTACAAGGTGGCGGACGGCAGCGGTCTGTCGCTCTACAACTATGTATCGGCGGAGATGCTGGTGGCGATGCTCGGCTATGCCTGGCGCACCGATGCCATCCGCGAGCATCTGCTGCCTGCCCTGCCCATAGCTGGCGTGGACGGCACCTTGCAGAAACGCATGGCGGGCACGGAGGCGGAGAGCAATGTACGTGCCAAGACGGGCACCGTGACAGGAGTCTCTTCGCTCTCAGGCTACCTGACTACTGCAGGCGGACATGTACTGGCCTTCGCCATCATCAACCAGGGCATCAGTTCATCGGCCATGGGACGAACCTTCCAGGACAAGGTCTGCCTGGAACTATGCAAATAAATAATATATAATGTGCGCGAGGACTGTATGATTATAAACAACGGATTACACGGGTTGAACATATACACATTATGTTTTTTAACAACTAATTGCACGAATTAAACAAATTGAGGGCTATATTATAAACAACGAATTGAACGAATTAAACGAATTGAGGGCGATATTTTTAACCACGAATTACACGAATTACACGAATTGAAGGCGGCATTTTTAACAACGAATTGCACGAATTAAACGAATTGAAGGCGACATTTTTAACCACGAACTACACGGATTAGACGGATACTCATGATGTTTTTTAACAACTAATTGCACTAATTAAACGAATCGAAGGCGACATTTTTAACCACTAATTACACGAATTAAACGAATTGAAGGCGACGAAGTGAATAAAGCAATACATATTAAAATAAATTCTAATTATAAACCTTACTAATTAAAACTTCAAGTAAAATGAAAATCAGAAGAATTTTAGCAATGGTGGCTCTTGCCATCTCGATGCCGGCAATGGCACAGTCGATGTACGACGGCAGGTCCTGCGAGGACTGGAAGAACGAGTTCAGCATGGAGGTCGACCGTCTGAAGACGGAAATCAAGACGATGGAACTGAACGCCAAGACGAGCGGCGACAAGAGCATCAAGGGCGAAATCAGCCAGAAGAAGGCCGAGCTCTCGAAAGCCAAGCACAACCTCAGCGTTGCCAAGCGTGCAGCTTCGCAAGAGAAGAAGGCCGACAAAAACTACAACCAAGCCCAGAAGAAGGGCACCAAGCTGCAGAGCAAGCAGACGAAGACAAACAACAAACTGGCTAAGCTGCAGTCCAAGTCGACCAAGGCCGAGCAGAACATCTCGAAGATGCAGATGAAGCTGCAGAAGGCTCAGCAGAACCTGGAGAACATCAACAAGGACATCGAGAACACGCAAAAGAACCTGGAGAACCTGGCGAACGAGACAAACGTAGCGAGCGAAGCAGTGGATCAGGCCAAGGAAGCCAAGGATGCTGCCAAGCGAATACTCGTAGAAGGCGTAAGAAACTAAGGCAATCCTGAAGAAAGGCACAGCGGCTGATTCGAAAGCGCTGTGCCTTTCTCAAATAAGCACGAGGCGCTTCCTAAATAAGCACGAGGCGCTTCCTAAATAAGCACGAGGCGCTTCATAAATAAGCGCGAGGGGCTTCCTAAATAAGCGCGAGGGGCTTATGGTAACGTTCTGTCGGATTTGAAATCCGACAGCATGGAATATAAGCATTTTTAATGCGAAAAAAAAGAGTTGCGGGATTACAAATCCCTATATTACTCACGTGCGGATTGCAAATCCGCACGAACAAGTGGAAAAATACGCACGAACAAATACAATTCATATTTACCGCCGCTGCTACCACTTCTCTGTGAAGTGCCAGAGGACGATGCCGGCGGTGACGCTGACGTTCATGCTGTGCTTGGTGCCGTACTGCGGTATCTCCAGGCAACCGTCGCACATGTCCACTACCTGTTGCTGCACACCTTTCACCTCGTTGCCAAGCACGACGGCATACTTCCTGCCCTTCTCCGGACGAAAGTCCTGCAGCATGGTGCTCCCTTCGCACTGCTCCACAGCCAGCAACGTATAGCCCATTTCCCTGAGACACTCCACGGCCTCCTCCGTCCGTCGGAAGTAGCGCCAGGGCACACTGTCCTCCGCTCCGAGAGCCGTCTTGTGTATCTCGGGGTGAGGCGGCTGTGCCGTGATGCCGCACAGACACACGCCGCTCAGACGAAAGGCATCGCTCGTCCGCAACACACTGCCAACGTTGTAGAGGCTACGCACACAGTCGAGCACCACTACCAGCGGTTGTTTCTCGGCTGCACGGTATTCCTCTACGCTCAGCCTTCCCATTTCCGTTACCTTCAGCTTTCTCATGTATCGGTTGTTTCTCTGTGCAAAGTTAACAATTTATGTTCACAAGTCGGTGAATAACTCCACACTTATTCACACTAATGTGTACAAATCGAACCCCCGATAGGCGTTATTAACAAAAGCAAAATGTTATAAATCCTGTTTCAACCCGAAAAAAGAAAGTTATCCATACGCTATGTGAAGGAAAAGTATTAACTTTGCAGTGCGTATTTAACTGCCTACGTTTCCAAGCATAAGGAAAGGCTGTGAATGCAATGCTCCAACACGGATGAGGGTGCCGCTGGGTGAGTTATCAACTTATCCACCGTACATCATCATCATCATATTTATTCTTTATAAAAAATAAAACTATAATATAATAATGATATAACAATGGTTGACAACAAGTGGAAAGAGGCAGGCTACGTGGACGAACCCGTTCCTGCCGGTACGGACATCAAGAAGGAGATTCGCCGCATGGCGCAGGAGAAGAACGCCGTCATCATGGCGCACTACTATACGGAGTCCGAGGTGCAGGACATAGCCGACTTCGTGGGCGACAGTCTGGCCTTGGCGCAACAGGCAGCAAAGACAGATGCCTACATCATCGTGATGTGCGGCGTGCACTTCATGGGCGAGACGAACAAGATTCTCTGCCCGGACAAGAAGGTACTGGTGCCCGACCTGAACGCCACCTGCTCGTTGGCCGAGAGCTGTCCGGCGCAGGAGTTCGGTGAGTTCGTCAAGGCTCATCTCGGCCACACCGTCATCAGCTACGTCAACACCACCGCTGCCATCAAGGCCCTGACGGACATCGTGGTCACCAGCGGCAACGCCCTCAAGATAGTAAACTCCCTGCCCAAGGACGAGAAGATCATCTTCGGTCCGGACCGCAACCTGGGCAGCTACATCAATTCCCTCACGGGTCGTCAGATGGTGCTCTGGGACGGAGCCTGCCACGTACACGAGAAGTTCAGCCTGGAGCGCATTCTGGAGCTGAAGGCACAGCACCCCGAAGCCAAGATACTGGTGCACCCCGAGTGCAAGGGACCTGTCGTGAAGGTGGCTGACAAGGTAGGCAGTACGGCAGCTTTGCTCAAGTTCAGTCAGGAGGACGACGCCAAGGAATACATCGTAGCCACGGAGAGCGGCATCCTGCACAAGATGCAGCAGGCCTGTCCGCAGAAGGTCTTCCTGCCCGCTCCGCCCGACGACAGCACCTGTGCCTGCAACGAGTGCAACTACATGAAGCTCATTACGCTCCGGAAACTCTACAACTGTCTGAAGTACGAATGGCCGGAGGTGGAGGTCGCACCCGAGGTTGCAGAAAAGGCCGTAAAGTGCATCAACCGCATGCTCGACCTTTCAGCACAGTAAAATCATTAAATTTTTAATTTTTAATTTTTCATTTTTAATTATTAGAAAGTGTCTTCCTTAATAACCGACCTCGCGTACATTCTGACCGTAGCGAGCATCGTCACCATCATCTTCAAGCGACTCAAGCAGCCGCTCGTGCTGGGCTACATCGTGGCAGGCTTCCTGGCGGGGCCGCACATGACGTACACGCCGTCGGTGAGCAGCATGGAGGGCATAGAGGAATGGAGTCAGATTGGCGTCATCTTCCTCATGTTCACTTTGGGACTTGAGTTCTCGTTCAAGAAGATTGTGCGCATGGGCATGAAGCCAATCCTAACGGCGCTGATGGTGATGGGCTGCATGATAGGCGTTGGCAGCATGGTGGCTTTCCTGTTCGGCTGGAGCAGCATGGACCGCATCTTCCTGGGCGGTATGCTCAGTATGAGCTCGACGACCATCATCTACAAAGCTTTCGACGAGCTCGGACTGCGCAGCAAACGCTTTGCCTCGGGCGTCATCTCCGTGCTTATCCTCGAAGACATACTGGGCATCCTGCTCATGGTGGTGCTCAGCGCCATGGCCGTGAGCCGCCGCTTCGAAGGGCTGGAACTGATGAAAAGCCTCATGGAGCTCGGTTTCTTCCTGATGCTTTGGTTCCTGGTCGGCATTTACCTTGTGCCGCTCCTGCTCAGGAAGGCCGGCCGCTACATCAACAGCGAGACCCTGCTCGTCGTGTCCGTCGGCCTGTGTTTCCTGCTGGCGGTAGTGGCTTCGAGCGTCGGCTACAGCCCGGCCTTCGGTGCGTTCATGATGGGAAGCATCTTGGCGGAGACCATCGAGGCAGAGAACATAGAGAAGGTCGTCGGTTCGCTGCGTGACCTTTTCGGTGCGGTTTTCTTTGTATCGGTAGGCATGATGGTGGAACCCTCCGTGCTCGTCGAGTACTGGCTGCCCATTCTCGTGCTGACACTCGCCGTTGTGCTGGGGCAGATGTTCTTCGGTTCGTTGAGTTTCTTCGTAGCGAGTGGCGACGTCCACACCGCTATCCGCAGCGGTTTCTCCATGGTGCAGATAGGCGAATTTGCCTTCATCATCGCCGCTTTGGGGCAGGAGTTGGGCGTCACAAGCGCCTTCCTTTATCCCGTTGTCGTAGCGGTGAGCATCGTCACGACGTTCTTTACGCCCTACGTCATACGCATGGCTCCGGCGGTGTGCGACCGTGTGGATCAGACGCTCAGTTCGCATGCCGGCAATCTGTTCCGCCTGCATGAGGATATTGCAGCCCGTCGCCGTAAGCGAGAAGCGGTACGCCTGTCCGTACTTGTGCGGCGGCGCTTTGTCGTCGAAGTGCTCTTCCAGACGGCTGCCTTCCTGACCATCTGCATAGCACTCGCCATGTTCAGCTTTGCCACACTGCTGCCCCTCTTCCATCACATCCTGGGCGAAACCTATGGTCCGGCACTTTGCGGCCTCGTCACGCTGCTGTGCCTCTCGCCCTTCATCCGCCCTATCGTCATACGCAAGAACAACAGCAAGGAGGCCCAGTACCTGCGCTCGTCGAATGCTGGCAGCAGGGCCTTGGTGGGCATCATCATCACGGTTAAACTACTCATCGGCTTAGCTATTATATATTATGTGGTGGAGTTTGTTTCGCCGCTCTGGTGGGTGTGGAACGTACTGATAAGCGTCGGCGTGCTGATGCTGATTGTGATGAACCGCACGGTCCAGTTCGTGAGCATGCGCATAGAGCGTACCTTCAAGCAGAACCTGCGGCTGCGCGAACAGCAGGGGGCAACCGGCTACGGACGGCGTCTGCGCGGCAAGGACCTGCAGATAGCGCACGTGAAAGTGCCGATGCACTCGCGTTGGGGCGGACACTCGTTGGCTCAGCTCAACTTCGGCCGTACGTCGCAGGTACACATTGCCGCCATCATACGTGGTGAGCACCGCATCAACATCCCGGGCGGCAGCAACCGTATCTATCCCGGCGACGTGCTGGAGGTGGTAGGCGACGCGGAGACCATCGAATCGCTGCGGGCGCGTAGCACGGAAGAGCTGTACAAACCGCAGGAAGCCGCACAGGAGGACAAGCACAGCATGTCAATCATCTCCGTGTCGCTCACCGAGAGCAGTCCGCTCATAGGGCACACTTTGCAGGACACCGACTTCCGCCGTCGCTACAATTGCATGGTGGTGGGAGTGGAAGACGAGCACGGTCATCTCGGCATCACCCAAGCCAAACGTCAGTTTCGCCAAGGCGACATCGTCTGGGTCGTAGGCGAAGAAGCCGACCTCAGCATGCTGGAAATGGTGATATAAACTCTTTTCTTTCCTTTTATTTGATTGAAAGGAATAAATAACTAACTTTGTAGCGCGAAAGACAGAATGCAGTCGTATGAACGAAGTTCAAACCATACAAAATAAGATATACGAGATACGGGGTCAGCGCGTAATGCTCGACTTCGACTTGGCTATGATGTATAGTGTGGAAACACGTGTACTGAATCAGGCAGTAAAACGCAATGCAGAGCGTTTCCCAGCTGACTTTATGTTCCAACTCACAGCAGAAGAATGGTCATTTATCTCATCACAATTTGTGATGACATCACGATTAAAGCGCCCTAAATCAGCCTTGCCTTTTGCCTTCACAGAACATGGTGCACTCATGCTTGCAAGTGTGTTAAGAAGTGATGTTGCCATAGATATGAGTATTAAGATAACCCGTGCCTTTGTTGCAATGCGCAGTATGGTGGGCGTATTGTCTAATACAGTTGCAGATGTGGCCCAGTTGCGCAAGGACTTTGAAGAGCTGAAGCTCGACATAGAGGACATACTTGCCGACCAGAACAACATCAACGAAGATACACGCATGCAGTTGGAACTTATCAACCAGTCTTTGGCAGCATTGCAAGCACCACCCAAGAAACCGCATCGCCCCATCGGCTTCGATACTTCTGACAATTGATAAAAGAAGAATATATAACCAGGCAAATACAAGTATTATTATGAAGAAGGTTAAGTTTTCCATATTGCTCTCAATTATGTTGCTTGGAAGTGCCACTTCCTTCGCACAAAGCAAATGGGTCATTCGCTTCAATGATGACAGCGAGAAGGAATTTGATATTGAAAACATCAAGGAGATGTTTCCGCGTGAAGGAACACCAATCAATCCTACTGACTCCAGTACGATTGTCTTTACTGTACATGATGACACGCCTCAAACTCGTAGTGCTGGTGCTGGGATGCAAGGCAAGCTGAACAGTCACTTCGTTGTGGAAGGCGTGAAGTATGCAGACAGCAAGCAGTCAGTTGTTTTCGATGACTACTATGTGAAGTATGTTGATGGTATGCTAGGCATTTGGGATTATGTGGGACTGACCAACATATACGATTGGAGTCAGCCCATCAAGTATTGGGACTACAGTTCAGAGAAGTATAACTTCATTGCCTACTCCACGGGCGATGCTATGGCTGTGTATAACGAAGCAGCCGGGCTGAGCGATGGTCAAGTATTCGTGTCCTCCATCGATGCAAGCAAAATGAATGGCGTTGTTGACGACAAGGGCAAGGTAACAGACGGAGCATTCTTCATAAAGGGTAAGACAGCAGATATTGCCAAGGCCTATGTTGCTGATGCGAAAACAGTCTATAAGGGTAACGACTACGGCAAGGAAGTAGAGTTGAGTTTCTATCCTCTTTCTCCTAAGGTTCGCTTAGCCTTCTATGAAACTATTCCCGGCTATAGTGTCAGGGACTTGAAGTTCTATGAAAATGATGAAACTGTTGCCGATGGCGAAGCAAGGCTCTATACAGACAATACTGAGATATTCAGCGACTATGGCAAATACATTGTATATTATCCTACCACAGGCGCCATCAACCAAGGTTCAGCAGACTACAATAAGCCTCACATAGCATTTGTAGCTGACACGAATGGCACTGTTGAGACTAATAAAGCGTTTGGAGCATTGAACTATTCAACTAAAGAATACTACGAACCGAATGGTCAATACTATCTCGGACGTTCCTCAAGTTCTGCATCATTCGCAGGAAAGCTCTACGACAATTACTTTACATGTGTCAATCCCAATGAGGCTGGTGCAACGTTGAGCATCAAGGTAGATTATAAGCTTGTCGCTACAGATGGAAGTGGTGAAATCATCAACATAAAAGGAGCAAAAACTCAGGTTCCAGCGAAATATACTTCCTGGCAGCCTGGCTATTCATACACTTATTTGTTCAAGATATATGATTTATCTTGGGGTGGGACAAGTATGAATCCGGAGGAAATGTTTCCTATTACCTTTGAAGCTGTCGTTATCGATAAAGAACAAAGTTCAGTTGTTATTGTGAATAGTGAACTATGAACTGCCTCAGTGTGCCCCCTGTTCTGGCGGATTTGCAATCCACCAGAAGTGAATATAGGCATTTGTAATGCCGACATGAGAATAGTTGCGGGATTATAAATCCCTATAATCCCTACGGTCGGATTGCAAATCCTACCGAACAAAGAAAATTCATGTCGTAGCTTAACTATGAACTCTTAACTATGAACTGCCTCCGTTGCCTTCAGGCAGGTTGTCACTCAAATTTCAAGATGAATGTAGTGTGATAGCCGGTATCAGCTTTATCCTGGAGTTCGAGCGAGCAGCCTAGCATGGTGACGATTTGTCGTGACAGGGCAAGACCTATGCCCATACCCGTGCTTTTGGTAGTGAAGAACGGGATGAAGATGTCTCTCCTTACCTCTGCCGGAATGGGTGTTCCGTCATTACTGATGCGTAGTGCAGACTCATGCCATCTGCATTCTATGTTCTTGGCATTGGCTTCGGCTGCGTTTTTTACGATGTTTACGACGACTTGGCGCAGGAGCGATTCGTCTGTGCGGGGGGCAGTATCTGGTGGAACATCTACTTTCCAGGCTATATCGGGATATAATTCCATGATTCCCGCGAGAAAGTCTTTCAGCCGCAGAGTTGAGATTACAGGTTCTTGAAGCTGAGTTAGCTTGCGATAACTATCTACAAATGTCACCAAGCCAACAGCTGCATCGTTGATGGCATGGATGCCCTTCTCCAACGATGTACCTATAACCTTTGGATGTTCAAGGTACGCCTGACTAATACTCTGGATTGGAGTGCTCACATTCATTATTTCATGGGTAAGTACACGCGTAAGTTTTTGCCAGGATTCCACTTCCTTTTGTGCCACCAACTTGTTGATGTCCTGTCCCAAATCATTCACGGCTTCTTGCAATGCCTTTTCTCCGTAGAATAGTCCTTTGACTGGTAGACGAAACGTAAATTCATGGTTTCTCACAGCTTCACGCATCAGTCGGGCACGTAATTTCAGTTTGTTCTGGTGGTGAAAAAAGAACACTATACCAGCCAAGATAAGGACGATGACGAAAATTGCAACCATTGTCATTTGCCTAACTTTTTGTATAGTCTTTGACGAGAAATCTCAAGCAATTCCGCAGCCTTGCTGATATTGCCACGGCATTTGTCAACCACCTTGCGGACATGTTCCTCTTCCATCTTTTCCAATGGTATAACTTCGGTGTTGGCATCAATGGCATCCTTCAGCACACGGACAAGTTCGTGATTATCCCATGGCTTGGCTACAAAGTCAACTGCACCACTCTTCAAACCTTTGACTGCTAGTTTCACATCTGCGTATGCAGTCATCAATACGATAGGAATATCAGGATGTCTGCGGTGAATCGCCTGTACCCACAGTAATCCATCCTGACCATTATTCACACCAAGAGAAAAATTCATGTCAAGCAGAACAATGTCAACCGCCTCCTGTTCCAATGTGGTCAGAATGCTTTCAGGCTTTGTGAGGGTCAGTATGCGGTTAAACACACCATCCAGACATATTTCCAACGTTGTGAATATGGACGTATTGTCATCCACAACAAGTATTGTTCCGTAGTTTGCCATATATTCCTTAATCTTTTAAGCAACCGATAGGTACAACCAACACTTCATCCTTAGGACGCTTGCATGCATAGTCGTCTACTTTCCTTGGTTGCAAAGGTAATGCTTTTTTGTGAAAATACCCACATCGTAGCGTGAAAGTGTATTATTTTAATACAGAAAAGTGTATTGTTTTAATACAATCGTACTTTGGCGAGGTGAAAAACCATTGCTATTTATGACCTTGATTGTAATTTTGCAGTACAAAAACAGCAAAATGAAAAGACTGACGTACATATTAATTATATGCAGCCTCAATGGATATGGCCTGGAGCCGTGGACAGTCGATGATTGCATTCAGTATGCTGTCACTCATAATCATGAGGTGCGCCTGCAGAGTATTGGTTTTGACGACTACAGGGCAGAAAAGGTAAGGGCAATCGGTTCATTCCTGCCTGCAGCAGAAGGAAACATCGGAGGACAGTACAACTTTGGTCGCGCCATTGACCCAGAGACAAACACCTACACCAGTGTCAGCACATTCTACAATTCGTATGGGCTGAGTGTAGGCATCCCTGTCTTTGACGGATTCCAACGCTACAACAATCTGCGTGCAGCAATGGCAAATGTATTGATGGGAAAAAGTAAGTTGATGGCACAGAAAGATGCCACAGCACAGAGGGTTCTGGAGACTTACGTGCTCGCGCTATATTATAAGGGATGTATAGACATATCCACACAAAAACGCGCGGAGAGCGAGATGCTCCTCCACCAGACAAAGGTCATGGCAGAAGTTGGACAAAAGGGAGAAGCCGATGTGGCACAGATGCAAGCCACATACGCTGCCGATGACTACGAAGTGATTCACCAGCAAGGGTTATACGACAGTGCTATCTTGACATTGAAGCAGTTGATGAATTACCCGATAGATGATATACTTGAAATTGCAGACTGTGAGGAAGAATCCTTGGAACTTAACTTAGCCGAAGACTCCGGAATTTATGAGCGTGCAAAGTTCCTTAATCCAGACATCAGGCAAGCAGAATACAATTTACAGTCAGCCAAGTTTGCATATCGATCCAGCAAAGCTGCCTTGTTCCCATCCGTATCTTTAGGAGCCGGTGTCTCTACCACGTACTATAAGCAACTGAATGTATCGCTTGCTACAAGTTTCGGCGAACAATTCCGCAACAATGCCGGTCAGTATGTCTATGCCTCGCTCTCCATTCCGATATTTAACAGGTTGAACACACTTACCAACATTCGCCGACAGCGTAACAATGTCAAACGGGCAGAGGAAGAATTAGAGTATCGAAGTAACGAACTACAAAGACTAATACAGGAAGCCATTACGGATCAGGAGAACAGCCGCAAGGAAACAGAGAAGATGAAGGCAAAAGTGGAGTCAGACAGCATTGCATCACGCTTGACCATCCGAAAGTACGAAGAGGGACTTGCTTCCTCCATCGATGTACAGACGCAAACAGTCACTCTGCTACAGAGCAAGGCTCAACTTTTGCAATGCCGGCTTACATACTTATACAAGACACGTATATTGAACTATTACAAAGGAACACCCCTATGGACAGAATAATAGAGAAAAAACGAGGTCTCCGGAAGAAGCACATCCCTTACATAGCAGGAGGTTCATTCGTGCTGATTGTACTGCTATTGATTCTCTTCGGCAATCACCAGAGTACCCTGCAAGTTGATGCTGAGGATGTCACCATAAGCGAAGTCACGCAGGGAGAATTCAAGGACTATGTACGTCTGAATGGAACGGTCATCCCCATCCAAGTGGTGCACATTTCTCCCGAGGAGGGTGGCATCGTGACGGAGAAGGTGGCAGAGGAAGGTCAAGCTGTAAAGAAAGGCGATGTCATCATCCGTCTCTCTAATAGCAGCCTTGACCTGCAGATACTCAATGCCGAAGCCGAACTGGCAGAAAAGCAGAACCTCTTGCGAAACACGCAGGTAGCCATGCAGCAGGACAAACTGAACAACGAGACAGAGAATGCCTCGCTCGAGATGGATGTGGTGCGCAAGCGCAGAGCCCATGAGCAGAACGAGCGACTCTACAAAGAAAAACTCATCTCAAAAGAAACATATCTTCAGGCAAAGGAGGACTATGACTTGGCCATGAAAAAGCAGACACTCATCGGTGAGCGACTGAAAAAGGATGCCCAGTACCGCAGCATCCAGATGGAGCAGATGGAGGACAATCTTGCCAACATGCAACGCAACGTTGTGCTGGTACGCGAGCGCAAAAGTAAGCTGGAGGTACGCTCCACGATTGATGGCGAGTTAGGTCTGCTGGATGTTGAGCTTGGGCAAAGCATCACTCCCGGGCAGACGATAGGTCAGGTTAATGATTTGAGTGACTTCAAAATTGAAGCACAGATAGATGAACACTACATCGACCGCATCAAGGTAGGTCTCTCTGCTACCTTCGAACGTGATGGAAAGACGTACGACCTCACCGTCCGCAAGATCTATCCCGAGGTTCGCCAAGGCAAGTTCCGCACCGACCTGGTATTCACGGGCACACGCCCCGCCAATATCCGTTCCGGTCAAACCTATTATCTGAACCTTGAATTAGGTAAACCCTCCAAGGCCATCCTCATCCCAAAGGGCACCTTTTTCCAAACTACTGGTGGCAACTGGATATTCGTGCTCGACAAGAGCGGCACCACAGCCTATCGGCGCAACATCCGCATCGGTCGCCAGAACCCTCAGTTCTACGAAGTGGAGGATGGACTGGACCCCGGCGAACGAGTCATCACCAGTGGTTACGAAGCATTCAAGGACAATGAAGTATTAAAACTGAAATAATATACAACAAAATGATTAAGATTGAAAACCTGTCAAAAGTATTCCGCACCGAGAATGTGGAGACAACAGCATTGAATGGTGTAAGCCTCGAAGTAAAGGAAGGTGAGTTTGTTGCCATTATGGGACCTTCGGGTTGTGGCAAGTCAACGCTCCTGAATATCATCGGATTGTTAGACAATCCCGACAGCGGCAACTACTACCTGGGAGGCGAAGAGGTGGGACATCTGAAGGAGAAAGACCGCACCAAATACCGCAAAGGACGTATAGGCTTCGTGTTCCAGAGCTTCAACCTCATCGACGAACTGACTGTGGAGGAGAACATCGACCTACAACTGAAGTACCTCAAGGTGCCAAGGGCAGAGCGCAGGCAGCGTGTGCTGGACATCCTGCGCAAGGTAAACCTCTCCCAGCGTGCCACCCATTATCCTCAGCAGCTCTCCGGTGGTCAGCAGCAGCGTGTAGCCATCGCCCGTGCCGTGGTGGGAAAGCCAAAACTTATCCTGGCCGACGAGCCAACGGGTAACCTCGACTCAAAGAACGGTCTCGATGTCATGGAACTGCTCTCGCAGCTCAATGCAGAGGGAACAACCATTGTGATGGTTACCCACAGCCAGCACGATGCCGCTTACGCCAACCGCACCATCAACCTGTTCGACGGTGAGATAGTTGAAAACACCATATTATAATAGGGTCACATGAAAGGTTTATTGTATCTGTTCCGACGCTACAAGTTAGCGTCCTCGCTCAATCTTCTTGGGCTCGTCATTGCATTCACCGGTTGTTACATCCTGCTCACGCAGATCAACTTCATCGGACGTTTCAACCATGGCATCAAGGACTATGAGAACATTCGTCGCATCTATATACGTGGAGCGATGGGGGATGATAAGTGGAATGTGACATGCTCCCGTGGGGTGATAGAGAATTTCAAAAAATGTCCCCAGGTTCAGAGCTTAGGTTATCTGCGTTATTGGGGCGAGATTGAATTTGATAAGGATGGAAGCATCCTCACTTCTCCGTCGTACCTGATAAGTGATGATATGCTGACGACCATCAACACAGAACTGGTCGATGGTACGCTGGATGGCTCCAAGGCTGTTGATGGTGGCATCATCATCCCTGCATCATTTGCGGAAAAGTATTTTGGCGAAGTGATGGTGGCAGGCAAGTCCATGAAACAATCGGTTGGAGCGGAATTGAATGTGGTAGGTGTGTATAAGGACTTTCCCGTCAACTCCAACTTTGCTAATGCAATCTATGTGTCCATGGGCAAAGAGAGCCTAGACGATTTCAATAACTGGAATTACGATACATATATTCGTACAGAAGAAAACGTGGATACTGATGCGCTGAATGCTACGCTGAAAAAGATCTTTGGCGACGTTATGCTTGAAAAAGAATGGAGATCAGATCAATATGAGTATTTCATGAATTTGTTACAATTCTTTGCGCTTCCACTGGACAGAACCTATATGGAGGGTTACGACGCCTTGATAGATCAAGGCAACAAAACCGTGTGCTACATCCTCCAATTGACTTTCGTTCTGCTTTTGCTTATAGCTCTCATCAACTTTGCCAACTTCTCCATGGCTCAGGCTCCTATACGTCTGCGCAGTATCAACACACGCAAGGTAATGGGCGAAAGCAACGGAATGCTTCGTCTGCAGTTGGGAGCAGAGGGGTGTGTCGTCAGCATTTGTGCCTTTGCGGTATCCATGTTGCTGGCAATCTGCATCGGTCGGTGGGAATACATTGGCGAATACACGCATGGCTCTGTTGCTGTCGCAGACAATCTGGACATTGTGTTCCTGCTGGCAGTCGTCAGTATCCTGGTGGGCATACTTTCCACCTTCTATAGTGCTCGCTATATTACCTCTTTTCAACCCGCATTGGTTCTGAAAGGTAATTTCGGACTGAATCCCAGCGGACGTCTTTTGCGTCAATTCCTTGTCGGCCTGCAGATGGTCATGGCCTTTGTCATGGTCATATTTGTCGGCATCCTGTTCTGCCAGAGAAACTACATCTACAACTCTGACTACGGATATGACAAGGATGAACTTCTTATAGCAAATCTCCTCGGGATGCTCTCGGAGCAACACACTGCCCTGCGAAGCGAGTTGGAACAGATCAATGGCGTAGAGAGCGTATCCTTCTCCCAATTCGCCCTGGGTGCAAGTGACATTCACATGAAATGGGGACGTGGAAACGACGCAGTGCTTTTTAATTTTATTGCCTGGCCTGTGGATTGGAACTATTTGCGCACTTTGGGCATTGATGTCATTGAGGGACGCGACTTCAAGGAAACGGACAGCGATGTGTATATTATCAACGAGGCAATGAAGAAGAGGTACCCTGAAATAGAGATGGACAAGCCCCTCTATGATGGCGATCTCACAGTGCTTGGGGTATGCAAGAACCCCCGTGCCAGCACTACGCACATAGATAACAACGAGGAGCCTCTCGCATTCGTTATCTATGGAGAGCGATTTGCCAGCTGGGGCAATCAGTTGAATGTTATGTATATACGTCTGAGCGCCAATACAGATAAGAAAGCACTCAGAAAGAAGGTCAGTCAGAAGCTGGAGTCATTCTTCAAGGATCACCCGGCACCAGAGCTGAAGTTTATGGATGACATTCTGGAACAGGCATACAAGGACGAAATGCGGTTCATGACGCAGATAGAGGTCAGCACCGTCCTTGCCTTCCTTATCACCATCATTGGTGTCTTCTGCCTTACGATGTTCGAGACGGAGTATCGTCGCAAGGAGATAGCCATCCGCAAGGTGATGGGCAGCAGCGTGTGCGAGGTGCTGTCGCTCTTCACCGCACGTTACGCCCTTCCGCTCATCCTCTCCTTCGTGATAGCAGCTCCTGCCGGCTACTACATCAGCGAGCGGTGGCTCCGGAACTTTGCCGAACATACTCCCATCCACTGGTGGCTGTTCCCTCTGGCATTCCTCATCGTCAGCATAGTCGTCCTCCTCACCGTCATCGTCCAAAGCTGGCGGGTAGCAACGATGAACCCCGTAGATAGCATCAAGACAGAATAAGGCTCTCTACTATGAACTATGAATTATGAACTATGAACTGCTTCAATGTGCCTCGAGCCAGTTCGTGCCCCAGCCGCAGTCGGCGATGAGGGGGACGCTCAGGCGGGCGGCGCCTTGCATCTCTTCTACGACCAGGCGCTGCATCTGCTCCTTCTCTTCGGGCAGGACGGAGAAGTTCAGTTCGTCGTGGACCTGCAGGATCATCTTCGACTTCATGCCCTCCTGTTTCATGCGGCGGGCGACGCGCACCATCGCTATCTTGATGATGTCGGCCGCCGAGCCCTGGATGGGTGCGTTGATGGCATTGCGCTCAGCATAGCCGCGCACCACGGCATTGTGGCTGTTGATGTCGGGCAACTGGCAGCGGCGCTGGAAGATGGTCTCGGTGTAGCCGCGTTCGCGGGCCATCTGGATGCTCTTCTCCATGTAGGCCTTCACGCCCGGGTAGGTCTGGAAGTACTCGTCGATGAGCTGTTTGGCTTCCCCTCGGGAGACGCCGAGCCTTTCGGCCAGACCGAAGGCGCTGATGCCGTAGATGATGCCGAAGTTGGCTGTCTTGGCCTTGCGCCGTTCGTCGGAAGTGACTTCGTTCAGTGGTTTCTTGAAAATCTTGGCGGCTGTGGCGGCATGGATGTCGTCGCCTTGCAGGAAAGCCTCGATGAGGTTGTGGTCCTGGCTGAGGTGTGCCATGATGCGGAGCTCTATCTGGCTGTAGTCGGCGCTGAAGAAGAGTTGTCCCGGATAGGGGATGAAAGCCTTGCGGACCTCTTTGCCCTGTGCGTCGCGGACAGGAATGTTCTGCAGGTTGGGGTTCGACGACGAGAGTCGGCCCGTGCTGGTGACGGTCTGGTTGAACGACGTATGGATGTGTCCCGTCTGCGGGTTGATGAGCTGCGGCAGGGCGTCGATGTAGGTACTGAGCAGCTTCTTGAGGCCGCGGTACTCGAGTATCTTGCCGACTATCTCGTGCTTTCCTCTCAGAGCCTCCAGCACTTCTTCGCTCGTCACATACTGTCCCGTCCGTGTCTTTTTGGCCTTTGCGTCGAGCTTCAGCCGGTCGAAGAGCACTTCGCCCACTTGCTTCGGGCTGGAGATGTTGAAGTCGAATCCGGCCATGGCGTGAATCTCCCTTTCGAGGTCCATCAGCTGAGTGGTGAAGAGTCGGCTCGTCTCCTTCAGTCCCTCCGTGTCGATCATCACGCCGGCCTCCTCCATTTCGGCCAGGACGGGCAGCAGCGGCATCTCGATGTCTGCGAAGAGTTGCCACAAGCCCTCCTGTCTGAGTTCCTGCTCGAAGAGGTTCTTCAGGCCGACGACGTCCGTGCAGCCGTAGGCCGAGAGCAGGTAGTCCAGGTGGTGGCGCATTTCGGGGTGCAGCAGGTAGTGGGCTATCTCGGTGTCGAACATGGGCAGGTCCGTCAGACCCTGTGCCTTGAGCTCCTGCCAGTGGGCCTTCAGGTTGTGGCCCACGAGCAGTCCCTTTCCGTCCCCCTCCGAGGGGGTCGGTACGATGACGTACGGCGCTTCCGAAATAAGCGCACGCTCTTCCGTCGATAAGCGCGTGCCGTGTTGCCCATCGCGGCGTGCCGTGTTGACCGACGCGGCGTGCGGTGTCGGTTGGTCGAACAGGTCGAGCTGCTGGGGTTGGCCTGCGGACTTCTGCGAAACGGGTGCAGAAGTGAACAGGTCGGGCTGTGCGGGTTCGGAGACGGGGAACAGGTTTCTGCGGAACTCCAGACGTTTGTAGAGCTCCTGCAGCCTGTCGCGGTCGGGCTCCTTCAGCGCGAGGGCGTCCATATCGAGGCTGACGGGCACCTCGCGGTTGATGGTGGCCAGCCACTTGCTCTGCCGTATCTGCTCCACATTCGCCTCCACCTTAGCCTTCACCGCCCCTTTCAGGCGGTCGGTAGAGGCCAGCAGGTTCTCGATGCTGCCGAACTCTTCGATGAGCTTCTGTGCCGTCTTCTCCCCCACTCCGGGACAGCCCGGTATGTTGTCCACCGCGTCGCCCATCAGTCCGAGCATGTCGATGACCTGCAGCGGCGACTGCAGTCCCCATTTCCGCTTCACTTCCTCCGGGCCGAGAATCTCCGCCTCGTTGTTGCGTCCCACGGGCGGACGGTAGATGCGCACGCGGTCGCTGACGAGCTGACCGTAGTCCTTGTCGGGCGTCATCATGTAGGTCTCGATGCCCTGCTCGTCGGCCAGCCGTGCCAAGGTGCCGATGACGTCGTCCGCCTCGTAGCCCTGCACCTCGAGCACCGGAATGCGGTAGGCCGCCAGCAGCTCCTTGATGATGGGCACGGCAAAGCGGATGGCTTCGGGTGTCTCCTCGCGTTGCGCCTTGTAGAGGGGGTAGGCCTCGTGGCGGAACGTCGGGCCGTGGGGGTCGAAGGCCACGCCGATGTGGGTAGGCTGCTCCTTCGTCAGCACCTCCTCCAGCGTGTTCAGGAAGCCCATGATGGCCGACGTGTTCTCCCCCTTCGAGTTGATGCGCGGGTTCTTGATAAAGGCGTAATATGCACGATAAATCAGTGCGTAGGCATCAAGTAAATAGAGTTTCTGCATCTTTTTCTGTCCTTTTATGTGGTAAAAGTAGGAAAAAAATATGAAAGAAGCACTTTTTTATGTAAATTTGCAGGCTAAAGATGAAATAAATGGACGTACTTGACAAGATAAAGGCCCCTGTCGCTGCCGAAATGGCGCAGTTTGACGAGGCTTTTCGCACAACACTCTTCAGCGACAACCCGCTGCTCGAAAAAGCGGTCGAACACTTGCTCAAAGGGCAGGGCAAACGGCTCCGTCCGCTCCTGGTGCTGCTTTCGGCACGGACAGTGGGGAAGGTCAGCGACAAGGTCATCCTTGTGGCACAGGCCCTGGAGATGCTCCACACGGCATCCCTCGTCCACGACGACGTGGTGGACGAGAGCGACCGACGGCGCGGACTGCCTTCCCTCAGGGCCTTCCTTTCCAACCAGGTTGCCGTCCTCGTCGGCGACTACATCCTGAGCAAGGCCCTGGAGTGTGCGGCACAGACAGGCGACGTACGCATCGTGCAGTACATCGCACAGCTCGGACAGGCACTGGCCGACGGCGAGCTCCTGCAGCTCGAGGGCAAGGACTCCGACAGCTTCTCTGAGGCCGCCTACTTCGACATCATCTCACGCAAGACGGCGAGCCTCTTCTCCGTCTGTGCCCGTTTGGGCGTACTGGCAGCAGGCGGCGCCGAGGCCGACGCAGAGCGAATGGCACAGTTCGGCAAGCTCGTCGGCATCTGCTTCCAGCTCCGCGACGACGTCTTCGACTACGGAACGGCCGAAGTGGGCAAGCCCGTCGCCGGCGACATGCGCGAGGGTAAGCTCACACTGCCCGCCATCTACGTCGTGATGCACAGCGAAGACCCCGCCATCCGCGAGCTGGCTCTGAAGGTACGGCGCCAGGAAGCAACCGAAGCGGAAATTCAGCAGCTCATAGACTTCACGGTCAGCGAGGGCGGACTGGACTACGCCGCGTGGCACATGAAGGACCTGATGGGCATGGCCGACGGCCTGATAGACGACACACGCGACCCCGCCATCACCGAAGCTCTGCACCTGCTCACCGCCTTCGTAGCGGAAAGGAAATCCTAGAAAATATAGAAAATCTAGAAAATCTAGTCACTCTAGTCACTCTAGTCACTCTAGACAATCTAGTCACTCTAGGAAAAAAACTATGGTAGTCTCTCGTTTTGCCCCGTCCCCTACCGGACGCATGCACCTGGGCAACGTGTTCTGTGCCCTGCTCTCGTGGCTCTCGGCCAAGAGCCAGGGCGGGCAGTGGCTGCTTCGCATCGAGGACATCGACCCCGGACGTTCGCGCCGCGACTATGCCCTGCAGCTCATGGACGACCTGCAATGGCTCGGCCTCCCTTGGGACGGCGAGGTGGTGTGGCAGAGCCAGCGCTCGGACATCTACGAGCACTACCTCCGGCTGCTCGAGGACGCAGGTCTCACCTATCCCTGCTTCTGCACGCGGGCCGACATCATGGCTACGCAGGCCCCGCACGAGACGGACGGCCGCATCGTCTACGCCGGCACCTGCCGCCCAAAGAACATGTTTCCCAGCCAGGCAAGCCTTTCTAGATTTTCTAGTCTATCTAGTTCCTCTAGTCTATCTAGTTCCTCTAGTCTATCTAGTTCTTCTAGCTCTTCTAGTTCTTCTAGTCCTTCTAGCCTATCTAGTCAGACTATACCCTCCCCTGCTGCCATCCGCCTCCTTGTGCCCGACGAAGACATCTCCTTCACCGACGGGCACTACGGCCCGCAGCGTGTCAACCTGGCGCGGCACTGCGGCGACTACATCCTGCGCCGCCGCGACGGGGCTTGGGCCTATCAGTTGGCGGTCGTCGTGGACGATGCCCTGATGGGCGTCACGGAGGTTGTCCGCGGTCGCGACCTTCTCCTGAGTACTCCCCAGCAGCTCCATCTACGCCAAATACTCGCCTCCCTAAGTTCTCCCCCTAAAGGGGGAGTTAGAGGGGGTCTTGGGGGCCGGGGGGTCTCCTACTTCCATCATCCCCTTCTCATCAACGAAAACGGCCAGCGCCTCTGCAAGCGCGACAAGTCGCTCGACCTCGGTGCCCTTCGCGCCGGGCACGTCGGCCCGCAGGACATCATTGGCCTCCTGGCCCACCTCGCCGGACTTCTCCCCGACCCCACTCCCGTTTCTCCCCGCGACCTCCTGCCTCTGTTCTCCTGGCAGAAGGTCCCTTTGCACGACATCGAAGCGAAGACTTTAACATCGAAAAACACGAAAGACACGAATTAATATTTAACCACAGATTAAGCTGATATTTATTCGACAACGAATTAAAACGAATTGAACGAATAATAATAAGTTCAGACGGAAAGCACAGAAACAGTTTAGAGTTTAGTGTTTTTATGTCACACAGAAAGCACGGAAATCACAGAAAAATGATTTCATGAATGAAATCCTAATTCGCTCAATTCATTTTAAAAGTCCCGCAGAAATAATAGAAATAAAAGAAAAAGGCAGCAATTGCTGCCCTTTAAATTTCTGTGTTTTCTGTGATTTCCGTGTGACAAAAAACTTATATGGGCGTAGCCATTCGTATTTTTCGTGCTTTTAGATGTAAAAGATAAATTCACTCTTCACTCATCATGTTTTGGGCGGAATGGGGTGTTTTTCATTGGTTTATACCCTGACGAGTGCCTGACGACCTCATCAGGCACTCGTCAGGGTATTATCAGCTGAGTTACTGACTATTAAGACCCAATATGATGAGTGACGAGTGGTTTGCGCTTCCGGAATAAGCACGAGGCGCTTCCGGAATAAGCACGAGGCGTTTCCGCAATAAGCACGAGGCGCTTCCGCAATAAGCGCTAGGCGCTTCCGGCTCCTTACATCTCCACTTCCGTGACGATCTGGCCGTCGCTGAGGTTGACGATGCGCTGGGCGTAGCTGGCATCGCGCTGCGAGTGCGTCACCATGACGATGGTGGCTCCCTCGTCGTGCAGCTGGCTGAGGAGGTCCATCACCTCGCGACCGTTCCTGGAGTCGAGGTTGCCCGTAGGCTCGTCGGCAAGGATGAGCTTCGGACGCGAGACGACGGCCCGGGCGATGGCGACACGCTGCTGCTGACCGCCGCTGAGCTGCCGCGGGAAGTGCTTGGCGCGGTGGCTGATGTCCATCCTGCGCATGGCTTCCTCCACACGTTTGCGTCGCTCGGCCTTCGGCATCCGCATGTAGAGCAGCGGCAGTTCGATGTTCTCCTCTACGCTGAGGTCGTCGATGAGGTTGAAGCTCTGGAAGACGAAGCCGATGAGTCCCTTGCGCAGTCGGTCGCGCTCGGGTTCGCTCAGCGGCGTCACGTCCTGTCCGCCGAGCAAATACTGTCCGCCCGTCGGCGCATCAAGCAGGCCGAGAATGTTGAGCAACGTAGACTTGCCGCATCCGCTTGGGCCCATGATGGCGACGAATTCGCCTTCGTTAATCTCAAGGTTCACGCCGTTCAAGGCGATGGTGCGCACCTCTTCTGTCGTAAAAGCACGCTGGAGGTTGATGGTCTGAATCATATTTTTAGTTGACAAGTTGTTTGTTAGTTGACAAGTTGTTTGTGAGTTGACGAGTTGTTTGAGTTGCTTGTGGTAACTTTTCTCCTCCCCTTTGGGGGAGGTCGGGAGAGGGGCTCTTAATTCTCCTTCAATACTTGATACGGTTTGATGCGTGTTGCCTTCCACACTTGCTGCCAGAGCGTGAGGGCGCAGAGGAGCAGCACGATGGCAATGCTCACGAGTGGAATCCACCAGGCGATTGTGGCGTGGATGGTGTAGTAGCGCGTAATCAGCAGGTGCAGGCCGATGAGCGAGACGGGAATGCTGACGGCGGCTGCGGCAGCCAATATAATAAGGTAGCGGCGCGAGAGGAGCAGGGCGATGTCGCGGAACGTGGCGCCGTTGACCTTGCGAAGCGCTATCTCGCGGTAGCGGC
>JAFUVM010000043.1 GCA_017483665.1 Bacteroidaceae bacterium | reverse complement strand
TGCCACCAATCCTCCCTACTTCATCGCAAAGAACCGCATCGACCTCACGCCC
The DNA here is from genome assembly GCA_017483665.1 of Bacteroidaceae bacterium. GTDB lineage: Bacteria > Bacteroidota > Bacteroidia > Bacteroidales > Bacteroidaceae > Physcousia. Next base: position 53,266 of record JAFUVM010000043.1, on the reverse strand, counting down.
GAGACAGACGTCGACGCCATCCTCAAAAAGGTTAAGGAGATGTACTCCAGCGAAGAGGTGAACGACATCGACGGCGTGAAGATAGACTTCCCCGACAAGTGGGTACACCTGCGCAAATCGAACACCGAGCCCATCATCCGCGTCTACAGCGAAGCCAGCACAATGGAGGCTGCCGACGCTATCGGCAAAAAGATAATGGACGTAGTCTACAGTATGGTGTAATGAAAAGTTGAGAGTTGAGAGTAGAGAGACGGAAGCGAATCTGCTCTTGGCTCTCAACCACACACATAGGACAACGAATCTAAAACTAATAACCCATGTTAACACAAATCATCAATGCCAAGATCCTCACTCCGCAGGGATGGCTCAAGAACGGCAGCATCATCCTGCGCGACAACAAGATACTGGAAGTGACAAACTGCGACCTGGCCGTCATCGGCGCAGACCTCATCGACGCCAAGGGCATGTACGTAGTGCCCGGATTCATCGACATGCACGTACACGGCGGCGGCGGCCGCGACTTCCAGGAAGGCACAGAAGAAGCATTCCACGTTGCCGTGGCAGCTCACGCCAAGCACGGCACGACCAGCATCTTCCCCACCCTCTCCAGCAGCACCGTACCCATGATAGAGAAAGCCGTGCACACCTGCTCGAAGCTCATGCAGGAAAAGGACTCCCCCATCCTCGGCCTGCACCTCGAAGGTCACTATCTCAGCCCCACCAAAGCAGGAGCACAGCAGCCCGGATGGATAAAGAATCCCGACCCCAACGAGTACATCCCCATAGTGGAACACTCGGAATGCTTGACCAGATGGGACGCTGCCCCCGAGCTCCCGGGTGCTCTGCAGTTCGGACGCTACTGCGCAGAGAAGGGCATCCTGCCCAGCATAGCGCACACCAATGCTGAGTACGACGACGTGAAGGCCGCCTTCGAAGCCGGCTTCACCCACGTCACGCACTTCTACAACGCCATGCCTGGTTTCCACAACAAGATGGGCTACAAGTACGAAGGCACGGTGGAAAGCGTCTACCTCATCGACGACATGACCATCGAATGCATCGCCGACGGCATACACGTCCCGCCAACCATCCTCCGCATGGCCTACAAAATCAAGGGCGTGGAACGCATGGCACTCATCACCGACGCCCTGGCCGTAGCCGCAGCAGGCCCGGATGCCAAAGCCTTCGACGACCGCGTCATCATCGAGGACGGCGTCTGCAAGCTCGCCGACCGCAGTGCCCTGGCAGGCTCCATCGCCACGACCGACCGCCTGGTCCGCACCATGGTGCAGCAGGCCGAAGTGCCCCTGGAGGATGCCGTGCGCATGGCAAGCGAGACACCGGCCCACATCATGGGCGTCTTCGGCAGAAAGGGTGCGCTGGCACGCGGCAAGGATGCCGATGTCCTCATCCTCGACGATAAGCTCACCGTCCGCTGCGTATGGCAGATGGGCAAGATAATCGAGAACACATTGTTCTGAACAGGAACAGACAACACAAAACACAAAGCAATTGAATCCTATCCGACGGCTGTGGCAGAAGGCCATGGGCAACGAAGCGTTGCGGGAAAGGCTGCGCATCATCATCTTCCAGAGCGACACGCCTCTGGGAAAGACCTTTGACGTGGCGCTGCTCTGGTGCATCGTGGCAAGCATTCTGCTCGTGATAGTGGAGAGCCTGCCCGGACTGCCATTGCTGCCGAAAAGGATTCTCACCGTGCTGGAGTACGCCTTCACCTTCTTCTTCACGCTCGAATACCTTTGCCGGCTCTATTGTTCCGACAAGCCGCGCCAATATGCCCTGAGCTTCTTTGGCATCATCGACCTGCTGAGCACGCTGCCGCTCTACATCGGATGGATATTCGGCCCGATGCGCTATCTCATGGTGATACGCACCTTCCGACTCATCCGTGTGTTCCGCGTGTTCAAGCTCTTCAGCTTCCTGCAGGAAGGCGACCTGCTGATGCGTTCCCTCGTGCTGAGCGCCCCGAAGATTGGCGTGTTCTTCCTCTTCATGGTCATCATGGTCATCAGCATGGGCACCATCATGTACATGGTGGAGGGCAACTTACCGGGCACACCTTTCAGCGACATCCCGACCAGCATCTACTGGGCCACAGTGACGATGACCACGGTGGGATACGGCGACATCGCGCCCGTCACATTCCTGGGACGTGTGCTCAGCGCCATGCTCATGCTCATGGGCTACACCATCATGGCCGTCCCCACGGGTATCGTCAGCGCACAGATGGTGCACGACCACAAACCGCGACGCAAAGGTCATTTCTGCCGGGAATGCGGTTCGCCGCTTCCCCTCGACGCGCACTTCTGTCCCTTCTGCGGACTGAAGCAGGATGCGCCAAGGCTGAATGAAGAGGTACCAGAGAGACAAGACAAGAAAGCACCGGGGGCGACGGGCAGCAACACGTTGCCTTCGGTGCTGCTCGCGCTGATGCTATGCGCGTCTCTTGGCGGCATGGCTCAGGACGGGCTGCTCTCCGGCACAGTGATTGGCACAGAGCTGAGCGTGGACTACTCTACGGGAAAGGCCAGCACGACGGTCAACACCGCAGCCAATGCCTTCGACGGCGACCTCTCCACCTGCTTCGCTTCCTACGAACGCAGCAGGACGTGGGTCGGCCTCGACCTGGGAGAGCCGCACGTCATCACCCGTATCGGCTGGTCGCCACGCAACGACGGACTGGGACCGCGGCGCATGCTGCTGGCCGTCTTCGAAGGGGCAAACAGTCCGGACTTCCTGGATGCCGTTCCTCTTTATATCATAGACCGGGAAGGCACCATCGGCTCTATGAGCTATGCCGACGTACATGTCTCCCGCGGCTTCCGCTATGTCCGATATGTCGGCCCGGCCGATGCGCGGTGCAACGTAGCGGAGATAGAATTCTATGGTCATGCAGGCGAAGGCGACGACACACGCTTCTACCAGCTCACCAACCTGCCGACCGTCTCGTTCCACACCGCCGGAAACGTAGAACCTTACGACAAAGTGAATGAGATTGCCTCCTGCTTCACCATCATCTACGCCGACGGCACGATGATACAGGAGGAGACCGGCACATCGCGCCTGCGCGGCAATGCTTCGATGGCGCACCCCAAGAAGCCCTACCGCATCAAGTTCGACGAATCGCACCGCATCTTCAAGAACTCCGACATGCGTTCGCTGGCAAAAGCCAAGAAGTGGACGCTCATCAACAACTACGACGACAAGACCCTGATGCGCAACCTCGTGGCCTTCGAGATAGCACGCCGCATGGGCATGAGCTACGTGCCGTGGAGCAAGCCGGTGGACGTCATCGTCAACGGCGAATACCGCGGCTGCTACCAGCTCACCGACCAGCTGACGGTCGACAGGAACCGCGTCGACATCACGGAGATGACGCCGACGGACACGGAAGGCGAGTTCCTGACCGGCGGCTACCTGCTGGAGCTGGACGGCTACGCCGAGAGGGAAACATCGTGGTTCACCAGTCTGGCAGGCAACCCCGTCACCATCAAGAGTCCCGACGACGACGACATCACGACGGAACAGGCGGCGTACATCCGCAGCGAGTTCAACATGATGGAGGCCAAAATCCTTTCCTCGAACTTCGCCGACCCCGTGCTTGGCTTCCGTTCGCGACTCGACGAGAAGAGCCTCCTGCAGTACTTCCTGGCAGAAGAGCTCGCAGGCAACCCTGATGCCTTCTGGAGCTGCTACATCACAAAGGACCGCGGCGACGACTTGTTCCGCCTCGGGCCGGTCTGGGACTTCGACAATGCTTTCGACAACGACTACCGCAACTTCCCGACAAACGACCTGGGCGACTTCCTTTCCCTGGCACGCGGCGGCGCCGGCAACTCACGCGCTTTGCTCAAACGCCTGTTCTCCGACCCCGTGCTCTGCGACTCGATGGCCGTCATGTGGAACGCTGTTCGCGAACATGGCAACGTCACGGCGGAGAGCCTCACAGCATACATCGACTCGACAGCCGCCGAGCTGATGCAGTCGCAGCGCCTCAACTTCATGCGATGGCCCATACTCGACCAGACGATACAGGTCAACCCGAGGGCCGGAGGCTCGTACGAAGTGGAAGTGGGATGGATGAAGGAATACGTAGAGAACCGCATCCCGTGGCTCGACAACTTTATTAATAATAAGGAAGACGAAGGCGAGGATGAAGTCATCGAAATCGCGACAGCCGACGAGCTGGCCGACTTTGCCGCCCGCGTCAACACGGGAAGCGTCTCGCTCTGCGCCAGGCTGACAGCCGACATCGACTTCACGGCCTACCCGAGCACCATGATAGGCACGGGCAGCAGCTACAAGGGCGAGTTCGACGGCGGCGGGCATGCCGTGAAGCTGGCCCTGCAACGCAGCGCCGAAAACGCCGGGCTGTTCTGCTACCTCTCGGGCTACGTCCACGACCTCACCACGGAGGGTACCATCACGACCTCGGCCAAGTATGCCGGAGGCATTGCAGCCCAGACAGACGGCGCCACGATAGAACGTTGCCAAAGCAAGGTCAGCATCGTCAGCTCGGTGAATGGCGACGGCACACATGGCGGCATCATGGGCATCTCGAACTCTGGCTCTGCCGTGCGCGACTGCCTCGTGAGCGGCGCTATCCTCGGCAGCCAGACGAACTGCTGTGCAGGCGTCTCGGGATGGGCCAGCGGCTCGACCAGCATCTCCGGCTGCCTCATTACGAGCCGGTTCAGCGTCAGCACCAGTGGCAGCGACCTGCTTTCCCGCAACAGCCAGAACGTCAATTCGACGCACAACTTCTTCGCCGGCAACTGGGGAGCCGCGAATGCCTGTGGCGATGTGAACCTTCTGACGGACGACCAAATGACCTACGGCGAGGCTTGCTTCCTGCTCGAGGGCAGACAGCCGGGCAGCACGGTATGGCGGCAGACGCTCGGCATGGACATCACGCCCGTGCCGGACACGAGCCACAGCATCGTCTACAGCTTCGCCCGCCTGCATTGCGACGGCACGCCCTACTCTTCCCTTGGCAGCTTCACCAACGACGCTTCGCGCAACAATCAGGACGAGCACGACTTCCGGGACGGCGTCTGCCGGGTCTGCGGCTACTTCGATGCCGAGAGCCTGCCGCGCGACAGTCGCGGGTACTACATGATTGGCTCGCCCGAAATGCTCAACATGTTTGCCAGGATGGTGGACGGCGACGCTCTTCCCCAAACGAGAGACGGGGGGGCTCTCTCCGCCGTGCTGACGGATGACATTGACTTCACGGACTATCCCTCCACGATGATAGGAGACATCAGGACCTTCGGCGGCACCTTCGACGGAGCAGGCCACACCGTCACCATCGCGCTCAACCGCAACGCCGACTATGCCGGGCTGTTCGGACATCTGTCGGGCACGGTGCAGGACCTCACCCTGCGCGGCACCATCACGAGCAGCCGGAAGTTCGCAGGCATGGTTGCCGAGATGCGGGGCGGCACGCTGCTGCGCTGCCAAAGCTACATCGACATCCACGCCACCATCACGGGCGACGGGACGCACGGCGGGCTGGTTGGCCTCATCAGCGAGGGTACGAACTTCGCCGAGCTGCAGGACTGCATCTTTGCCGGCAGCATCAACGGCGACGGCGTGAACAGCTGCGGAGGTCTCGTAGGCTGGGCCTCCACCATAGGACTCATGTCGAACTGCCTCATGGCAGGCGACATCCGCATCAGTTCGGAAGGCGGCGACGTCATCTGCCGCAACAATGGCAATGCCCTCCTCACCAACACTTACTATCTGACAGACTGGAACGCCGGCGTACCCGCAACGGCCATCGGCACCGATGCCACCGACATGCGGAGCGGAGCCCTGTGCCTCCAGCTCAATGCCGGCAGGGAGCAACAGGCATGGTTCCAGACGCTTGTCGAAGACGACTATCCCGTACCCGACAACAGGCACCTGCCCGTCTGGTACTACGAGAACGCCTACACCAACGAGAACCCCGACGGCATCGGGGAAGTTAGAATTGAACAATTAAACATGAATAATGAAGTCTTCGACCTCAGCGGACGGAAAATAGGAAACAGTAAATCGTTAAATAGCAAACCACTCAGGGGTATATACATCCGAGACGGCAAGAAAATCATCGTATCGCACTAACATAATTACTCAACGCTCCACGGGGGCTTGATTGAATTGTCATGATGATTCAATTGAACATTCATGATAATTCAATTGAACATTCATGACAATTCAACGAAACATGCAAGAGGTTATTTCCGAAAGAGTCAATATATTGCGGCAATTCCTGCAGAGGAACGGGCTCGCAGCCTTCATCATCCCCAGCACCGACCCGCACCAGGGCGAGTACGTCCCCGAGCATTGGCAGACGCGCCGGTGGATTTCGGGCTTCGACGGAAGCGCAGGCACAGCCGTCGTCACCCTGAAGGATGCGGCTCTCTGGACCGACAGCCGCTACTTCATCGCTGCCGAGCAGCAACTCCAGGGCACGCCTTTCGCTCTTATGAAAGAAGGTTTGCCCGAAACGCCAACTATCGAAGAATGGATATGCAAGAATCTTAAAGAAGGTGAAGTTGTAGGCATAGACGGAGAGCTCCTCCCCTTAGAGGAGGAGGATGGGTGGAGGTCTTCCTTGGGCAAGGCAGGCATCGGGCTCCGCACAGACCTCGACCCCGCCGAAGAACTCTGGACAGACCGGCCGCCCATCCCCAAGAACAAGGTGGAGATACAGCCTTTGGAGTTTGCAGGCGAGACGGCCCAAAGCAAGATAGAGCGCGTGCGGCAGGCTCTGAGAGAGCAGAATGCCGACAGCATCCTCATTTCCCAGCTCGACGACATCGCCTGGCTCCTCAACCTCAGAGGCTCCGACGTTCATTGCAACCCCGTGTTCGTCAGCTATGTCCTTCTGACGCTCAGCGACGTCACACTCTTCATCGACAGCGACAAGCTCGACGCAAGCGTGAAGGACTACCTCAAAGAGATAGGCGTGGAGGTGAAGCCGTACAAAGAATTCAAGACCCTCTCTGTCTCTCCATTAAAGGGAGAGGACAAGGCTCAAAAAGCCTCCCCTTTAAGGGGAGGTTTGGTAGGGTCTTTGAAATCCATTAAGAACGAAGCCGAGATTGCAGGTTTCCGCAGGGCAATGGTGCGCGACGGCGTGGCGATGGTGAAGTTCCTGCATTGGCTGAAGCCTGCCGTCGAAGCAGGAGGCGAGACTGAGATGAGCATCGACCGCAAGCTGACGTCTCTCAGGGCAGAGCAGGCTTTGTACCGCGGCCTCTCGTTCGACACGATTGCAGCCTACGGCCCGCACGGAGCCATCGTCCACTACGAAGCCACACCCGAGACGGATGCCAAGCTCGAACCCCGCGGCCTGCTCCTGCTCGACAGCGGCGCTCAGTACCAGGACGGCACGACCGACATCACCCGTACCATCGCGCTCGGCCCTCTGACAGACGAGGAACGCCTCGACTACACGCTCGTCCTCAAGGGGCACATCCGCCTGGCCCTCACCCGCTTCCCCGACGGCATCAGCGGCACACAGATTGACGCCTTGGCCCGCTACTTCATGTGGCAGCACGGCATCAACTACGGACATGGCACCGGCCACGGCGTCGGCTCCTACCTCTGCGTCCACGAGGGTCCGCATCAGATACGTCACACATGGAAGCCCGCACCGCTCCATGCCGGCATGACCGTCACCAACGAGCCCGGCATCTACCGCGCCGGTAAGCACGGCGTCCGCATCGAGAACACCATGCTCATCGTCCCCGACGGCGAGACAGAGTTCGGCAAGTTCCTCCGCCTCGAACCCCTCACCCTCTGCCCCATCGACCTCACCCCCGTCCTTTGGGACATGATGACGCCCGAAGAGGTGAACTACATCGCCGACTATCACAAGAAGGTCTACGAAGAACTCTCGCCCTTCCTCGACGAAGAAGAAAGGCAATGGCTCAAAAAGGAAACATCCCGCAATAACGAAATCTCGTAATAACGTAATATCGTTATCACGTAATAACGAAAATATCGCAATCACGAAAATAACGAAACATTCATCATGGCAACAATAAAGACACTCAAGGGGATGCCCGCTCCCCGCTTCGGCAAGCACTGCTACTTCAGCGAAGGCGCAGTCATAGTGGGCGACGTAGAGATGGGCGACGACTGCACCGTCTGGTTCAACGCCGTCATCCGCGGCGACGTGCACTTCGTCAAGATAGGCAACCGCACGAACGTACAGGACAACTCCTGCATCCACACCCTCAACGGCAAGGCTCCGTGCATCCTGGGCGACGACGTGACCATCGGCCACAGCGTCACGCTGCACGGCTGCGAGGTGCGCGACGGCGCACTCGTCGGCATGGGATCCACGGTGCTCGACCACGCCGTGGTGGGCCGCGGCGCCATCGTTGCTGCCGGAGCCCTCGTGCTCAGTAACACACAGATAGGCGACGGCGAACTCTGGGGCGGCGTGCCCGCCAAGTTCATCAAAAAGGTCGACCCCGAACAGGCACAGGCCTTGAACAAGACCTTCGCCCGCCACTACATCGAGTACAGCGACTGGTTCCGCCAGGCAGACAGCGACCCGAGGAACACACAGACTGTGACAACCAGCGAAGACTACAACCCAAGACCCTAAGCCCTAAACTCTAAACCCTAAACTCTAAACAATGAATCCCAAACTCTCCCTGGCACTGCTGTGCCTTTGCCTCTGTGCATGCACCGCGAAGAAAGAAGCCGAGACGACGTCAAGCACCGTGACGAACCCCATTCCGCTCAAGCTGGGCGACCCCTTCCTGCTGCATGCCAGCGACGGGCGCTACTATATGTACGGCACATCGCTCGCCGACGGCTTCGAGGCCTTTGTCAGCGACGACCTCGTCCAATGGGACTCCTGCGGACAGGTCTATAAGGGCGGCACACCCGAGCAATGGAACCTGGACTGCTTCTGGGCTCCCGAAGTCTACGAGCGGGCCGGCAAGTACTACCTCTTCTTCAGCTCCAACTATCGCGAGAACCCGACGAACGAGGGCGAGAACTTCAAGATAGGCGTCGCCGTCAGCGACTCGCCCGCAGGCCCCTTCACCGACCTCTACGACCGTCCCATCTTCAATCCCGAATATCCCATCATCGATGCCAACGTCTTCTTCGACGACGAACAGGGCAAGTGCTACCTCTACTTCAGCCGTTGCTGCTACAAGCACGCGGTGGAAAGCGAGATAGCCGACAGCCTGCGCCAGGCCGGCAGCTTCCAGGAGATAGAAGAGAGCTGGGTGTATGGCGTGGAGCTGAAGCCCGACTTCAGCGGTGTCATCGGCGAGCCGCAGCTGCTGCTCTGCCCGCCCACCAAGCTTGCCAACCGCCAGAGCGAATGGGAAAGCCGCAGCGCCACGCATGGCGAAGTGAACCGTCGCTGGACGGAGGGCAGCTACCTCTTCCGTCAAGGCGACACATATTATATAATGTATAGTGCCAACCATTATGGCGGACAATACTACGCTGTGGGATACGCCACAGCCTCGAATCCCCTGGGGCCCTTCACGAAGGCCGACAACAACCCCGTGCTGCAGGAGAACGTCAGCCAAGGCGGTCGCGTGATGGGCACAGGCCACAACATGGTGCTCACGATGCCCGACGGCAACCGCTACTGCGTCTATCACGGCCGCATGAAGGACAATCCCGGCGAACGCGTTGTCCTCATCGACCGCCTTAACATCGACGAGAAGGGCGTGCTGACCGTTGACGGTCCAAGCACAGAGCCGCAGGAGATTGTCCGTTAGACAAAGAAAAACAATAACGACAAACACATTAAATGAAGAAGAAAGAAACAAAGACAGAAGTTGTAGCCACAGAAGAAACGCTGAAGACCAAGCGTGTGGCACGGACTCGCAAGAAGACAGAGACAAAACCCGCCGAAGAGCCCAAGGAAGCTACCGCCGCTCCGGCAGAAGCTCCGGCAGAAGCTCCGGCGGAAGCTCCGGCGGAGAAGACAGAAGAGAAGCCTGCCAAGAAACGTACGACAAGGAAGAAAAAGGCAGCAGAGGAACCTGCGAAGACGCCCGAGACTCAGGAAACTTCCCAAGCTCCCGAAAAGCCTGAGGCAAAGGAAAAGGCGGAGGCTCCTAAGCCACAGAAACCAGAGCCGAAGAAACCTGCACCGAAGCCTGCAAAGGAAACGAAGCCGAAGAAAACCGAGCCAAAGCCTGAACCAAAGCCAGAACCGCAGAAGCCTGAGCCAAAGCCAGAACCAAAGCCAGAACCAAAGCCTGAGCTAAAGCCTGAACCACAGAAAACCGAACAGAAGCCCGAGCAACAGAAGCCGACGCCCAAACCTGAGCAACAGAAGCCGGCACCGAAGCCTGTGACGATTCCCCCTATGCAGAACGTCAAGGTGCGCGACTTCTGCGACCTCGCGGGTCAGACCGCCAAGCTGCCCGTCCTGAACGACCAGCAGATACAGATGCTCACATGGGAGGACGCCCAGCGCCGCAGCGAAATGCTGGAACGCATCCTGCGCACCGTGCTCGACTACGACATTGTCCTCTCCGACACGAACATCTGGCTGGAACTCCTCGTTGGCCACAGCTCGAGCCACAGCGACCCGCGCGTCAACGCCCGGTTGCAGTTCGAGCGCCAGCTGGAGAGCATCAGCAAGATGATGAAACGCATCGGCGGACGCTTCATGGTGATGAGCGAGACGTACGAGGAAATCGACCGCTTCGCCACCGCACAGGAGCCCGTCAACTACAAGGACGCCGACTGGAGCGACGAAGCACTCTGCCGCAACGTGGCTGCACGACTGGCAAAGCGTCTCATGCTCGCCCAGCAGAAAGAGAACCGCCTGCGCATAGAGGGCATCGGCAGTGAGTGCCATCACGAGTCCTTCGCCGACCCGGCCATCATCCGCCGCACCGTGGAGTTCTTCGCCACAGGCAAGAAGGTGCTGCTGCTCACCAACGACACTTCCGTAGGCATACGCTCCCTGGGCATGTGCGACGACCTGCAACGCGTCAACAACATCGACGACCAGACCTGGTGCACCGTCTACGAACCGCAGCGGCCCATGGTACTCACCATGGACGACCTCAAGCTGCTCGACAACTACATGCGCCAGTACTACTACCTCTGCACGGCAGCCGGACGCATATGGATGCAGGATGCCGTCCGCCGCGAAGCCGTCATCCTCGAAAAGCCGCTGGAGCTTTGGCTCGAAGGTTTCCGCCCCGGCAGCCGCAAGGAACGCCGCAACGAACGCAAGGAGCAGGAGCGTGCCGAGCAGGAGCGCAAGGAACAGGAACGACGCGAACAGGAGCGCAAGGAACAGGAGCGACGCGAGCAGCAAAGCAGGGCCGACAAGGAACGGGCCGAAGCTCGCCGCAAGGCCGAACAGGAAGCTGCCAGACAGAAAGCCGCCGAGCAGAAGGCAGAGCAGGAAGCCGCACCAGAGGCCGCACCCGAAGTCCCGGCTGCTGCACCTGAGACTGCCGGGAAGCCCACATCCGCAGAAGAGACAGCCGAGGCCGCCGAGACCGCCGCTCCCGAAGAGAAGAAGTCCCGCTCGCGCCGCGGAGGACGTGGCCGCCGAGGCAAAAAGACCAACGCCGAAACCGCCTAAAGCAGCAAGTGACCGAAACTATGGCAGCAATAGCAAACAGCGCAATGTCCTCCACATACCTGCTTCTGTTCTCTGCCAACCTGGCATTCATCCTGACGAACCTGTACGGATGGCTGCTGAAGTGGTTCTACAAGCCGCAGGCATACAACGAGAACTTCGTGCAGCTGTTCCCGGCATACAGAGCCGTGGGCTTGTTCTATCTGATGCAGGTGCTGGAACTGCCCTACCTGCTGCGCATCGGACAAGCCCACGCTCTGCTCTACGCGAACGCTTTCTCCTTGCTCTTCTATCCGCCGATGATGCTGGTCATGCTCGGCCGCTATTTCTTCCCGGAAGACCGCCCCAGGCGGCACGACTACTGGGCGTTGCTCGCGTCAATCCTGATTCTCCTCCCGCTGCTGCTTCAGGCTGTCGGCCTGATACGTCTGCCAGAGTGGCACCGCACGGCAACCTTCGTGCTGGTTGGCGTGCTGTTCGTCTGGTATTTCTGGCTGGGCATCCGCATTGCCCTGCGCATAGGCCGAGCCATTCGCCGTGTGAACGAGGACTCCTACGCCGACATCGACGACTTCCCTACGCGGGCAGGCGAGAAGCTGCAGTGGCTGCCCACAAGCATCTGCCTGCTCATCGCCGTCAACTTCTTCCTCGACGACCCGGCAGCAAAGGCCCTCCGCGATGTCCTCTTCACCGTGGTCAATGTCTGGGTCTGCATCTACACCCTCAACCCACATCGCAAGGCGTTCGAGATTAGCACTCAGGCCGACAGCGCAACAGTCGCCGAACCCTCCGCACCCGCCGTTCCCAAGCCCGATGAGCCTGATGAAGCGTCCCTCCCTTCTGACGTGACGGCCTTCCGTCTCAGCGACGACCGCTACACGGAGTTGAACCGACGCCTGGAGTCGCTGCTCACCGACGAGCATATCTTCACCGAGCAGCACATCACCGCCGACCTGCTGATGCAGCGCCTCGGCATCAATGCCAACTACCTGACCGAGGTCATCCAGCGCAGCGGCTACGGCTCGTTCTACGACATGATCTGCCAGCACCGAGTGCGCCACGCCATCAGCCTCATCCGCCAGCAGCCCGACCGTCGCCTGGCCGACATCGCCACGCAGTGCGGCTTCACCTCACAGTCGTCCATGACCAAGGCCTTCACCTCGCAGGGCAAAGAGTCGCCATCCGCCTACCGCCGCGGCGTCTGACAGCCCCCCATGGTTGACCTATGCTGCAACGGTTGACCTATGCTGCAACACTGTTGCAGCAAAGAAGAACAAAAGAAACAGGAAAAGACAATGGATAAAGAAGCCTTCGAGAAGCACAAGCCCTTCGCCGGCGAGAAGAAGCCCTCGATGCTGCGGCGACGCGTGGGGCACGACTACCAGTCTCGCCGCATCTACCTCATCACGATGACGGTGGAGGGCCGGCGTCCGCTGCTGGGGATCCTCGTCGGTGATGCCGATGCACCCGACGACAGCCCCGAGGCTCCCAGGGTGGAGCCCTCGCCCTTAGGCTTGGAGGTACAGCGATGCTGGTTCTCCATCCATGAGTACTACCCGGAGGTCGAGGTGCTCTCCCTCCAGCTGATGCCCGACCACCTGCACGGCATCCTCTTCGTCACCAGGCACATGGAGCAGCACATGAGCATGGCCATCAAGGGCTTCAAGGCCGGCTGCAACAAGGCCTACCGCCAGTCCCCCTATGCTGCAACACTGTTGCAGCAAAGAGAAACTGGGGGAAAGGACGACCGCAGCCACGGCTTTCTCTTCTCGCGGGGCTTCAACGACCATATCCTCGAGGGTGCAGGCGAGCTGGAACGCTGGTTCCAGTACCTGCACGACAACCCCCGCCGTCTCGCCATCCGTCGTGGTCATCCAGAGTTTTTCCGTGTTGCCTTTGGCATCACCATAGACACTCAGAGCTATGCCGCCATCGGCAACCGCTTCCTGTTGCAGCACCCCGAGAAGGTGCAGGTGCAATGCTCGCGGCGCCTGTCAGACGAAGAGGTGGCAGCGACGGTGGAGCGGATGCTTGACAGGGCACGACACGGGGCGGTGCTCGTCTCTCCCGCCATCTCCAAGGGCGAGCAGGCAGTGATGCGGGCAGCGCTCGATGCCCGGTTGCCCATCATCTTTCTCACCCCTTGGGGCTTCAATGAATTCTCCAAGCCCGGGCATCAGTATTTCGAGGCTTGTGCCGAAGGACGCTTTCTCATCCTTGCGCCCTGGCCGCACGAGAACCAGCGCATACCCCTTACCCGCAACATGTGCTTGGCGCTGAATGCCATGACCGCCGCCATTTGCCAAGGGTAGCCCCCTGGTCGCCCTATGCTGCAACAATGTTGCAGCAAAGAAGGACACAGGCTTTCCTCTCGGCGTACAGATTTTCCTCTGAGCGTATTTTTTCTTTCCTCTCAGCGTATTTACGGCGAGAGGAAAGTCTTTTTTGTGCATTTTGCCTACCTTTGCGGTCAGTTTAACCGTAAAGCAAAGCGTATGGAAGAAATCATCAAGACCGTAGGCATAGCCATTTCCAGCGTCCTCGCCCTTGTCGTCCTCATCGTCCTCGTCCGTTCGCAGTGGAACATCTGGCAGCAGGAGCGCAGACAGGAGAAGAAACATATTCATAATAAATAATAAGGTATCAACACAATGAGACAATTCATCTTCTTCAAGACGAAAGTCCTCGCTCTGGTGCTGACGATAGCAGCACTGGCGGTGGGGCACGGCTCGGTCTGGGCCGCCAGCACGTTCACCGTAACGAGCAGCACCAGCGGCACAACAACCACCTTCACCATCAACCGCAGTGGCGACACTTCCGTCGCCGAGACCGTGCGCTACCGCACCGTGAGCCTCAGCGCTATGGAGGGGCAGAACTTCAACGCAGTCAGTGGCACGCTGAACTTCGCCGCCGATGAAACCAGCAAGACCGTCAGCGTGACGGAACGGACGGCTACCGGCATGTTCCAGTATGCGGCAGGCTCTGGCGGAAGCGGATACCGCCAATACCGCTTCGAGGTGCTGGACGCGAACGGCTTCCTGCTGGCCTACCGCACCAGGAGTTTAGAGGTGACGAGAGTCCTGACGGAAGCCACGTCGGGCACATACGACCTCGGCAATGAGCGGAACGGCACCTTCTATTTCGATGGTCCCCTCACCATCACGGATGACGGCTACAACAAGAACCCGAAGGACTGGCCCGACAAGAAATACTTCGATTTGCCCAGCACCGCGTTCTACGATGCCAGCACGCAAACCTACCTTGTGGAGAACCGTACGGAACTGCGTATGACGCTTGATTTTTATGCATACGAAGCGCAGGACGGCTACCAGTATGTTCAGGTGCTCACCGACAACACCAGCACCTGCGACAGCGGAGCCGGTGATGGCGACCCCGGCACCATCCAACTCTCGCGCTATATGGCGGGCTTTGAGATAAAAACAGGCAGCGCATACACCGGAGATTATAAGAAGTTTACCTTCCCCGTCCTGACCGTCGGCAACAATGAAGGCCATACCAATCCCTGGGGCCACGGCACGGACTTCCCACTCTCCAAGCAGAAGTTTAATCCAACACAGCAATGGTTTAGTTCTTCCACCCGCGCTTCGGACGGCAAGATTATCCTCAATACCAACTTCAACACCATTGTCCTCCGCTTCGACGCCTCCGGCAGCGGTGAAGACAACTGGGTGGTCAATAACATCATCGGCCGTGTCACTGCTGTGGACGAAATAGCACCAGTAGCGAACAACAATCAAATCATCGTCAGCCCCGGACCGTACAACAAGGGCAACGACTTCTACATCAGTGTGCCCTTCTCGGAAATCGTGCTGGGGAGACCGACGCTCAGCACCACGTGGGGCGACGCCACCTACTTCGGGGGTGACGGCACCAATGTGCTCACCTTCAAGGGCACCATCACCGCCAATGCTGGCACCACGCTCAGCGTCACCGGCTACAGCGGCTCGGCTCCCTGGGATTTGTTCCATAACGACCTCACCGGCACCATCAGCAAGACCCTTACGGGCATCGTCTCCACCGACTTCGTCCGCGAGCCCATCGGCAGCATCACTTACAGCACGACGCTCGGCGCCTACGAAATCAACAGCGTGGCGAACCTCAGCGACCTGGCCGTGTATGTGAACGGCAAAGGGACCTACAGCACGGGCGGCGACGAGGAGACGACGGCTCACAACTGCGAGGGGATGACCTTCAAGATGACCGCAGACATCGACTTCCAGCCCGCCAGCGCCTGGGATGACTATGCGAGCCTTGAGCACAACTGCAATGCCATCGGATATGTGAATAAAAGTGATAGGAGCGACTGTTCCTACTTCGGCGGAACATTCGACGGCCAGGACCACACCATCAGTGGCATCCGCAATAATAGTTACGCTTATTGTTCGGGGCTTTTCGGCTGCAACAGCGGCACTGTCCAAAACGTCAAGATAGCCAATGCTCGCATCACAGGCTGGAGCAATAGCGGCGGTATCGTAGGTGAGAATTACAAAGGCACAGTTTCCAACTGCCACGCTGCCCACAACGTGGCCATTCGCACTGCCATAAGAACCGCTTCCGGCGTAGGGGGCATCGTAGGCGACAATTTTGAGGGCTGTACCGTCAAGGACTGCACCAGTGCCGCCGTCATCACCTGCGCCAATGCGGCGGACTGCACGAGTTTTGGCGGCATCGTCGGATATAATACTGAAGGCTGCACCGTTTCGGGCTGCACCGCCACGGGTGTCGTTGTGCCCGACGTCACCAATGCCGGAGCCGTGATTGGCAACAATAAAGGCACCGTCAGCGGCAACAAATACCACAGTTCGATGGTGGGCAACTACGCCTTCAACATCGGTTCGGGCACGGGCGACATCGACGGCATCGCGCTCAACAATAAGACCCTCATGCTCTACACCGAGCGCGACAATTCGGCACTCCTCGCCGCATACGCCGCAACCTACACTGGCAACAGCAGCACCGCTCATAATGCCTCGCACCCCACGGTTTCCTCGCTCAACGTCACGCTGAAAGGCTACACCCTTCACAAGGACGGCTCGTGGAATACCATCGCCCTGCCGTTCGACTTCAAGGCCTACAGCGGCTCCCCGCTCAGCGGTGCAACCATCAAGCAACTCGACACCGACAATACCGCCTACGACAGCGAGAGCGGCGTGCTTCAGGTGGCCTTCAAGACGGTAACCGTCAATACGACAACTGGCATGGAGAGGACAAAGCCCTACATTGTCAGGTGGAACAGCGGCGCTGACGTGTCCGACCCGACATTTACCAATGTGGATGGCAGATACCTTAGCAACGCCATCGGTTCGACCACCGATACGCCCATCATCATCAGGGGTAGCAGCAAGCCCTTCACCCTCGCCGAGGGCATGCTGCTCGATGCCCACAACGCCGACAACCTGGGCTGCCACGCTGCCATAGTCCTCTCCGCTCCCGAAACATCTGCTGGCTACACCTTCGACGGATGGTTCACCGATGAGCAGCGCACAGCCGACCCCGCCGTCATCCCCTTCGGCACCGACGGCTCGTTCAACCTGTATGCGAAGCTGACCAAGAACGAGTTAACGCTGGCCGATGGCAGCAGTAATGCCGAGGCCATTGAGGCAGCAGCCGCCAGCGGAAAGGTCTATGAGGTGACACTCCAGGGCCGCACGCTCTACAAGGACGGTGACTGGAACACCCTGTGCCTGCCCTTCGCAATGACGGCCGAGCAGATAGCCGCCAGCCAGCTGGCCGGGTGCACGCTGATGGAGCTGGATGGCGGCAGTTCAGTCCTCGACGCTGAAGGCACGCTGACGCTGAGCTTCACCGAGGCCACCAGCATCACCGCCGGCACACCTTATATTATTAAGTGGAACAAAGCAGCCGACTATGACGAAGACCCCACGAAGTACAACATCGTCAGTCCTGTCTTCGAGGGCGTTACCGTCACTGCCACGACGAACGATGTCAGCTTCACAGGTGGCGAGTTCAAGGGCACATACACCAGCCAGGCCTTCACCGAAGAGAACAAGAGCATCCTCTTCCTCGGCGCCGAGGACAAGCTCTACTACCCGCTGGACGGGGCCAGCATCGGGGCCTTCCGTGCCTACTTCCAGCTCAGCGACCCGAATGCTCAGGTCAAGGCCTTCGTCATGAACTTCGGTGAGGACGATGCGACTTCTATAAGTGAAGAGTTAAGAGTGAAGAGTGAAGAATCTGCTACCGCTCTGTGGTTCACGCTCGACGGCAGAAGACTTGCGGGCAAGCCAGCCAGGAGCGGCATCTATATCAACAACGGACGAAAAGTAATCATCAAGTAAACGGAGGACAGGACTATGAAGAAAACATATCAGCTACCCACGATGCGCATCGTGATGCTGCAACACACACAGATGCTCTGCGGAAGCGGAGACCCGGAAGTAAACGTCACCAGCAATGTCGGCATCACCGGAGGCAACATCGGCAGCACCCAGGCCGGGCGCGTCAACGAGTCGAGCGGCATCTGGGACAACGAATGGTAGGATACGAGATTTGACACAGCGTGCCGTGTGGGGCAACACAGCACGCTGTGTCAGCCTACGCGGCACGCGGTATTTAGAAAGGCTACTTTTGCCTCTGTTTAGTCGCAACCGAAGATGTCGCGGGTATAGACCTTGTCGCGGACATCGTCGAGGCAGGCTTCGTAGCGGTTGGCAACGATGGCTTGCGACTGACGCTTGAAGGCATCGAGGTCGTTCACCACGCGCGAGCCGAAGAAGCTCTCGCCGTCCTGCAGCGTGGGCTCGTAGATGATGACCTCGGCGCCCTTGGCCTTGATGCGCTTCATGATGCCCTGGATGGCCGACTGGCGGAAGTTGTCGCTGCCCGACTTCATGGTCAGGCGGAACACGCCGATGACGCAGTGCTGCTCGCTCTGGCTGTTCCATTCGGCATTCTCGCTGTAGTAGCCAGCCATGCGGAGCACAGCGTCGGCGATATAGTCCTTGCGCGTGCGGTTGCTCTCCACGATGGCCGTCATCATCTGCTGAGGCACGTCCTGGTAGTTAGCCAGCAGCTGCTTCGTGTCCTTGGGCAGGCAGTAGCCGCCGTAGCCGAAGCTGGGGTTGTTGTAGTGCGTGCCGATGCGGGGGTCGAGTCCCACGCCGCGGATGATAGCCTTCGTGTCGAGGCCCTTCATCTCGGCGTACGTGTCGAGCTCGTTGAAGTAGCTGACGCGCAGGGCCAGGTAGGTGTTGGCGAAGAGCTTCACGGCCTCTGCCTCCTTCATGCCCATGAAGAGCGTGTCGATGTCGGGCTTCTCGGCACCTTCCTGCAGGAGCTTGGCGAAGGTCTCGGCCAGAGTCTTGGCCTCAGGGTTGCCGATGGCGGTGATGGCAGCGTTCTCCTCCGTGAAGTTGCTGTCGCTTATCTCGATAATCTTCGGGTAGCCTACGATGATACGCGAGGGGTAGAGGTTGTCGTAGAGCGCTTTGCTCTCGCGCAGGAACTCGGGCGAGAAGAGCAGGTTGAACTTCTTTCCCTTCAGCTCGGGCTTGTAGAGGAACTTCAGGGCGTACTTGGCGTAAAGGCTTCGGCAGTAGCCCACGGGGATGGTCGACTTGATGACCATCACGGCATCGGGGTTGACCGAGATGACAAGGTCGATGACGTCCTCGATGTGATGCGTGTCGAAGAAGTTCTTGACGGGGTCGTAGTTCGTCGGAGCGGCGATGACCACGAAGTCGGCGTCGCGGTAGGCGGAAGCGCCGTCGAGCGTGGCTGTCAGGTTCAGCTCCTTCTCTGCCAGGTATTTCTCGATGTACTCGTCCTGAATGGGCGAGATGCGGTTGTTGATTTTCTCCACCTTCTCGGGGATGACGTCGACGGCCGTCACTTGGTGGTGCTGACTGAGCAGCGTGGCGATGGACAGGCCGACGTAGCCGGTGCCGGCTACGGCAATTTTGATGTCTTTGAAGTCTCTCATATCGATGTTTGTTTCCTTTTCTGTGCAAAGATAGAAAAAAACTCTCAACTCTAACCCCTAAACTCTAAACTTTTTCTTACCTTTACACCAATTTTGGCAAAATATGAGCATCATAGACATCATAAATGGCAAAAAAAGCACAGCGTTCTCCTTCGAAGTGCTGCCGCCCCTGAAAGGAACAGGCACGCAGGGACTCTACCGCACCATCGAGCGGCTGAGTGAGTTCTCGCCAAGCTATGTGAACATCACCACGCACCGCAGCGAGTACGTCTACCACGACCTCGGGGGCGGACTCATGCAGCGCCAGCGCATACGCCGCCGCCCGGGCACCATCGCCATCGCCGCCGCCATACAGCAGCACTTCGGCCTCCACGTCGTGCCACACATCGTGTGCAGCGGCAACTGCCGCGAGGACCTGGAGTACATGCTGCTCGACCTCCAGTTCCTGGGCGTGAGCGACCTGCTCGTCCTGCGCGGCGACAAGGCCCGCGAGGACAGCTCCTTCCAGCCGACAGCCGACGGACCGGCGCACGCCACCGAGCTCATCGAGCAGATCAACCGCTTCAACGGCGGACACTTCTGGGACGGCTCGGAGATACGCGTGCCGGGCACGCCATTCCAGTACGGCGTGGCCTGCTACCCCGAAAAGCACGAGGAGGCTGCCAACATGGAGGCCGACCTGCAGGTGCTTCGCCTCAAGCAGGACATGGGCGCCAGCTATGCCGTCACACAGCTCTTCTACGACAACGGCAAATTCTTCCGCTTCGTCGAGATGGCCCGCGAGCACGGCATCACCATCCCCATCATTCCGGGCATCAAGCCGCTCTCCAAGCTCTCGCAGCTCAGCGTGGTGCCCAAGACGTTCCACTGCGACCTGCCCGATGCCCTCTACCGCGAAGCCAAGAAGTGCACCACTGACGAGCAGCTACGGGAGCTGGGCGTGGAATGGGGCGTGGCCCAGTGCCGCGAGCTCATGCAGCACGGCGTGCCCAGCATACACTTCTACACCGTCAGCGCCGTGGACAGCATCGCCCAGATAGCTAAACAGATATACTAATGAACTTCAGCGACATCATAGGACAGGAACAAGTAAAGGGGCACCTGATGCGGCTCCTCACAGAGAACAAGCTGCCGCATGCCATCATGCTGTGCGGCCCCAAGGGCGCCGGCAAGCTGCCCCTCGCCCTGGCCTTCGCACAGACGCTTCTCTGCCAGCATCCCGGGCCCGACGGTGCCTGCGGCCAGTGCTCCGACTGCCACATGTCAACGCTTTGGACGCACCCCGACCTGCACTTCTCCTTCCCCATCTGCAAGGCAAAAAGCTCCGACCATCCCGTCTCGGACGACTACCTCCCGCAGTGGCGCGAACAGATCAGCCGCGCTCCCTACTTCGACACAGAGGACTGGCTGGAGGACATCAAGGCGGAGAACCAGCAAATCACCATCTACGTGCAGGAGAGCGACAACCTGCAGCGGAAGCTCGCCCTCAAGTCGAGCCAAGGCGGACGCAAGGTCGTCGTCGTCTGGCTGCCCGAGCGCATGATGGAACAGACAGCCAACAAACTGCTCAAGCTCATCGAGGAGCCGCCCGTCGGCACACACTTCCTGCTGGTAAGCCAAGAGCCGGACCGCGTGCTCGGCACCATACAGAGCCGCGTGCAGCGCATCAACGTGCCGCCCCTGCCGGAGGATGTCATCAGCCAGGCCCTGCAAGTGTTCCACGGTTTACCCGCGGAAAATGCCAACCTGCTGGCACACATCGCCCAGGGAAGCTACACGGAGGCCCTGAAACGCATGCTGAGCGGTTCGGAGCAACAGCTGTTCTTCGACCTCTTCGTCCAGCTGATGCGCCACAGCTACGCGCGCCGCATCAAGGAGATGCACCAATGGTCGATGGCCGTGGCCGAGCTGGGACGCGAACGGCAGAAGCGCATGCTCGAATACTTCCAGCAGCAGCTGCGCGAAAACTTCATCTACAACTTCCACCAGCCAGAGCTCAACTACCTTGGGCGCGAGGAAGAGAACTTCAGCACACGCTTCGCACCGTTCATCAACGAACGCAACGTCGTAGGCATCATGAACGAACTGAGCGATGCCGGGCGCGACATAGCACAGAACGTCAGCGCACGCATGGTCTTCTTCGACCTGGCACTGAAAATGATAGTACTATTAAAGACCCCCTAACCCCCTTTAGGGGGAATAACAAGCAATGAACAATTATGATGACTAATGACGAAAGACAAACTCCTCTCCCCCAAAAGGGGGAAGAGGGGACTCAATACATCAGCGGCGACCGCGGGCACGGATTCTCTGCCCAAAGCGCCAACACGGGGCACTACGCACAGCTCAACACCTACGACTACCTGGCCGACATCCCCGGCAACAACGAGGTGACAGACCTCGTGGAGGTGCAGTTCAAGAACACGCGCAAGGGCTACTTCCACAACAGCGAGGGACTGCCCCTGAAGAAGGGCGACATCGTGGCCGTTGAGTCGAACCCCGGGCACGACATCGGCGTGGTGTCGCTCACGGGCAAGCTCGTACCGCTGCAGATGAAGCATGCCAACCTGAAGCCTGGCGAGGAGATACGCAAAATATACCGTCTGGCACGGGAGAACGACATGGAGCGCTACGCCGAAGCCAAGGCTCGCGAGCACGACACGATGATACAGAGCCGACAGATAGCCAAGGACCTCGGCCTCGAGATGAAGATAGGCGACGTGGAATATCAGGGCGACGGAGCCAAGGCCATCTTCTACTACATAGCCGACGGGCGCGTGGACTTCCGTCAGCTCATCAAGGTGCTGGCCGAGGCCTTCCATGTCCGCATCGAGATGAAGCAGATCGGTGCACGCCAGGAAGCAGGACGCATAGGCGGCTTCGGTCCCTGCGGCCGCGAGCTGTGCTGCGCCGGATGGCTCAAGAACTTCCAAAGCGTAGGCACGGGCGCTGCACGCTTCCAGGACCTCAGCCTCAACCCGCAGAAGCTGGCCGGGCAGTGTGCCAAGCTGAAGTGCTGCATGAACTACGAGGTGGACCAGTACGTCGAGGCTTCGCGCAAACTGCCGCCGCGCGACGTGATGCTCTACACGCAGGATGCCGACTACTACCTCTTCAAGACCGACATCCTGGCCGGGCTCGTCACCTACTCCACCGACAAGCGCACACCTTCCAACCTCACCACCATCACCGCCGAACGGGCACGCGCCATCATCGAAATGAACCAGCGCGGCGAGAAACCCGTTGCACTCGAGGAGGGCGGACACAAGGAACCTGAACGCCCCGTCGACCTTGCCACACAGGAGGACGTTGGCCGCTTCGACAAGAAGAAACGCAAGAAGAAGCACAAGAACAAACCACGCAACAACAACGACGCACAATAAACCTCCACGAATCGCGGATTACCAAACTTCGAATTGGAAGCTGATATAGTAACCACGGATTGAACGGATTACACGGATTCCTATAATTCGTGCAATTCGTGTAATTCGTTGTTAAAATAAAAAGCAACAATCCGTCAAATCCGAGCAATCCGTTGTTATAACAAGAAGAAATAATTCGTTTAATTCGTGCAATTCGTGGTTAAAATAAAAAGCAATAATTCGTCAAATCCGAGCAATCCGTTGTTATAACAAGAAGAAATAATTCGTTTAATTCGTGCAATTCGTGGTTAAAATAAAAAGTAATAATCCGTCAAATCCGTTGTATTGAGTATTATGTGTCGAGTACTTTTTATTCCGCTGATAGGTTTGCTGTGTGCTGGCTGTATGGGCGGCACATGGTTGCACAGCTACAAGTCGTTGCCCAAGGAAGGTTGGGAGCGGCGCGACACCGTATGCTTCGCCCTGCCACAGGCTGAGGAGGACATCAGCGGGACACTCACCATAGGACTTCGCCTGACAGCCCCCGTCGGCTCGCAGGACATCGTTCTCACCGTAGAGCAAAGCCTCGAAGCACCAGCCGCCTATCGATGCGACACCGTACGCTGCCCCCTGACCGACGCCGAAGGCTATGCCCTGGGGCAAGGTGTCAACGTCATACAGTACGAGACGCCGCACGTTCCCTTCCACCTTAGCAAAGGACAAAGCGGCACCGTGCGCATCCGTCACCTCATGACGGACGAGACCGTCCCGGGCATCACAGAGCTCGGCGTCAAGGTGAGCCGGTAGGTCTCCGCCATTCACGCATTCGCCGCGACTCATAAGCGCGAGGCGCTTCCAGAATAAGCGCGAGGCGCTTCCGAAATAAGCGCGTGCCGCTTGGTAGGTGTCGCCTTTTACATGCAATTGCCATGAATTGATTCTTCACATCGAATAACACGAAAAAAACGAATTTCCGGTTCCTTCGTGCTTTCAGATGTTCACTCAAAACGCAATGAACCCCGAAAGTCTTGTCTGACCTCCGGGGTTCATTTCATTCGCAGACTCCCTGTCTAATAGAGTCGGGAGTCAGGGCCGAGGATTGTTATTCCTCGTCGTCCCAGATGCTCCAACTGCCGTCTTCCTTGGTCAGAGCCTGGCCGCCGTCGACTGTCGTATTGCTGATAATCAGGCTCTCGGCCAGCATCTGCGTGGCTTGTGCCTCTTCTACCTGCATGGCAGGATTCAAATATCTTTTCTTCATAATATGCAGTTTTTGAATTAATTAATTTTGGACTTTGATTTAGAAGAGAACCTTCTTGCCACCGATGATGTTCACACCCTTTTGTGCCTTGCCGAGGCGCTGGCCGGCGAGGTTGTAGATTTCCTCGCCCTTTAAGGGAGAGTCAGAGAGGGTCTTTATGCCAGTGGCCTCGTCACCCTCGAAGAAGAGAGCCTTCACGCCTGCACCGGCAACCTCGATGTAACCCTTACCTGCGGCAATGGTACCAGTAGCCTGGTAGAAGCCAATCTCTGCATCGGCGGGCTGAGCCAAGATGTACTGAGTGCCGTCGGCAACAATGTCAGTGTCTGAGGCTTTCAAGAGGTTTCCTTCTGCAACCTCAGGTGTGCTTGCAGGAGTAGGCACCAGATATGTACCCTCGGCAGCCTTCAGAAGCAGTACCTCACCAGCACGAGCGGCAGTAACAGGATTCAAGTGTACTTGATTTGCAGCAACGGATTCAACTACGGCATAAGCCTCAACCGCAGAACCTTCGAAGTCCACATCCTTCACTGCAACGTAAGTAGCATAGCCTGCGGAAGTAACAACAAGTGCAGACCACTTATCAATCAAAGACTTCAAGTAGTTTGTCTGTTCTGACACCTCGCTTTCGTTCATAACATGTTTGTCAAGGATCTCCTTTGCCGTCTCGTTCAAATAGGTCACAAGAGTTGTCTTCTCCTCGCTTTCTGAGATAATTTTGCCTAAAATATAAGCATTGGCTGCTTCTACCTGAGCTTTAAATATAGCATATGCTGCGGCGCTCTTGGTAATCTGCTCCTGAAGAGTCTCAATGGTATAGTTAGCACGGAAGAGAGCCTCCATATTGATGCACTCGTCAATATCGCCAATGGCATCCTTGTACTGATCAATAAGAGCCTGCTCGGCAACGACATCATAATCGAACTGGTTGGCAGCTGCGATGTAGCCTTCCTTGATTTTGCCGAATTCCTCCTCTGTGCCAAAGCGAAGCTCGTTCATCTGGATAGCATCGCCACTGTATGCTTTCGTTACGACAACCTTATAGTAAAGGTACTTCACAGTGGTTTCAGAACTAAAGCCGAAGTATGAAGGCTGATTGTCCTCAGGGTGCAAGCGATCCTGTCCTACGTTCTCTTTAGCATCAATAAGAACCCAACCTTCTGCATCCGTGGTAGCAGCACCATCACCTTCGAAGTTAGCGCCATAGATGTACCACGTGCCCCAGTTACGTCCGGGGTACTTACTACTATCATTACCAGTGGTCAAAGTATAGAAGAACGGATTAACAGGATCGGATGTGCGGAAGATGATGTAGGTGTCACCGAGAGCGCTGGCCTGACCGCCCCACTTAACCTCATTGTCTCCTTCCTCCTTTTCACCGTTCACATTAACATTAATAAGATGGCCATAGAAACCGTCACCCCACTGACCAACAGTGTGACCGCCGAGCAGGATGTAGAGACCTTCGTTGGCAGCATTGACGATGTTTCGGATGTAAACTGTCTCAGCATCGATTGCATCGTTGTCAAGAGAAAGACTCTCTATGATGTATTTGTATGTACCACGAACATACTTGACGCCGGCACCTTCGTTCTCGTTGCTGTAGCCTTCGAACCAAGCGCTCAGGCTCTCGGAACCGAGGTTAGTGCCTTCGAGCTCGTAGTAAACGCTCTGGTAGTTGGCGTACTTCTCGGCAGATGCGGTGATAGCGTCCACTACCTCCTTCAGATCGTTATAAGCCTTCATCACATTGGGAGCGTTGGTAGCGTTCAGCAGAGTCTGATACTTCTCCTTATACTCATTGATGTAGCCGATGTAAGCGGGTTTAGCTTCGGGATCGTAGTTTTCAAACTCTTTAACAAACTTCTCACGATACTCGTTCAGATTACCTTGATTATAGAAAGTGAACTCGTTCATCTGGATGAGGTTGCCGCCGGAAGCCTCAACGACAATCTTGAAGTACTGGTAAGGCTCAGCACAACCGATAGAAAGGTTGATGTAGCTCTCATACTTGTTGGTGGTCTTCAGTATGTCGGTGCCGACGTTGGTCTTCTCGTCGATGAGAACCCACTTGTCAGACACATCGGTAACGTCTTCGTCGCTGTCGAAGTTGGCAGCCCAGATCTTCCAAGTCTTCCAGTTACGGTCGGGGTAGGTGTAGGTGTCGCCACCGGTTACGAGGCCATAGTAGGTAGGCTTGATGGGTTCGCTGCTCTTGAAGACGAGGCGCCAGGGCTTGTGGTCAGTGCTTGCACACCATTTGGTGTTCTCCCTGTCGCCGTCGATGAGGGAGTGACCCTTCTCACTGTCGCTGAAGCCATTGGCATCAATGATAGTTTCGTATTTAGCATAGATAGGATCATCCACGACCTTGACATTAGCCAAAAGATATTCACTCACACGCGTTGCCTCTGCAGAAGCCTCTGCACCAGTAAGCTGACGGTTGGCTTTAATGTATGCAAAGTTACCCACAGGATACTCTTTGCTGGGAACATAGACATCAGTCTCGCTAATCCATGCAGTAGTGTAAACCATAGCTACTGCACTTAGATTCTCGTCGTTCATAAGGTTGATAGCCGTATTGCGCACAGTCACCAATTCTGCATAATTGTTGGCCGACGTTGCAACCTGAGCCTTCAAATCATCGATAATTGTTTTTTGGTCACTCAATTTGAAGGGGTCTGTGCAGTTCTTGGTATCCTCGATGGCCTGAGCGAGCTTATCAAGCAGAGCCTTCTCTGCAAAGAGGTTAGGATCATATTCTACACCGTCAACGATAGCATTGCATTCGAGAGCGAGTGTGAACTCGTCGCCAAGGGCGAACTCACCCATCTGCATGTAACCGCTGCCAGACTGGATTTCGTCAATCTCCACCTTGAAGTACTGGTACTTCTCTGTATTCTCCTCAGTGAGGTTGAAGATAACGGTGAACATGTTCTTGTCGGGAAGTATTTCCTCGCTGATGTTGTCCTTTTGGTCGAGCATCACCCACTTGTCGGAAGCACGTTCTGGCTTGCCGTTGGGAGCGTCGGTAGTAGCCATACCGTAAATCTGCCAGCTCTTCCAGTTACGGTGGTTCCAGCTTGCGTTATCAGTACCTGTCACAAGCTTGTAGTAGGTGGGAGCAATCAAGCGAGAGGTCTTCACAATAAAGTATGCACCGCCGGATGTTGCGCCAAAGTCCTTCGAGTTGAAACCATTACCCCACTTGGTAGCGATGTTACCGTCGAAGAGCTTGTCCAGACCCTCACCGCTGCCGTCGTTGCGGTCGCCCGAAAAGATGGGGTACGCAATGGGTTCGTCGGTGCCTGACTGTGTGTTAGCTTGCTCTTCAAGATACTTCTGGAAGTCGTCATAGGTGCCGAGGCCCCATTCGCCCATCTGCAGCCAGATGTCGCTGCCCTGAACGGATTCGAGGATTTCAATCCAGAAATACTGATAGGCCGTTGTGCCGTCAGCATTGTTGAACTGGAAGTTTGCGCTGGCTGTATTAGCCTGAGGCAGGGGATCGCCGTCGCGCTTGTCGATGAGCGTCCAGCCTGTAGCTGAGGGATCGGCAACGTCGCCGCGAACAGCATCAGCGTCACTTTCGAAGTTACCGCCGTAGATGTTCCACTTCTTCCAGTTACGGGTAGGAAAACTGCCCGTGTCACCGCCGGTGACGAGGAAGTAGGAGTCGGGTACGACTGCCTTGGCAGCCTTCACCACAATCCAAGCTTCCGCACGGTCGGGTTTGCTCGGATCAAAGGAGTGGCCCATCTTTGTGTCATCCTTTGCGTCAACCAGACTGGCATAACCTTCACCGCCGGTACCACCGGTACCAGACAATGCTGTGAGCTTGACGTACTCCGCGTACACATTTAAATTACCCCCCCAAGTGCGAGCAGGGCAACTGCTGTTAAGAATAGTTTTTTCATCTCTTTTTGTTTAAGTTATTAAATAAGGTTTATTATTGGGTTGGTTTTGTACTTTCCTTTATTCTTTTTCCCTTATGAACTCGTCTGCCACATAGAGGTCCCCGTAGAGGTAAAGTCCGGTTGACTTGTCGTGCAGGTCGGCACATGTCCGGCTTTCGTAGAACATCTGCAATGCCCTTATCGGCTCGATGTCCAGCCTTTTGGACAGTTCCACAGAGATAGCACCTATGCGATTGCATATGATAATCTCCTGAACAACCGGCAACTTAGCTGGATCGCCATTCATTTGCCGTTCTTGCCTATTCAATGCGTTCCGTTCCATCGTACACAAGATATTTGTCTGCTAATTCCTGCATGAGAATACACATCTGGTTGTTGGGCTGATGTTCGGACAGACGTTGCAATGCCGTAGCTTCGTCCATCAGTCCCAACATATAAAGATTGACTGTATCGACCACACGGTCATTAGCCACACCTCCCTCAATATAGTCGTAACTGTCATATACTGGAATCCCTCGTCGACTGGCAACAATGAACTCGAGCCACTCTCTGTCGTAGGCCAGAAAGACTTTGCATCGTCCCTCCGACAGTATTGCCTCACGGTTAAGTCGATACCTGTTCAGAACTGGAGCCATGCCTCTGCGTTTAGCAGTCTGACAGGCCCAACTGACTGCCTGTTCGCGCAGGTCTGTGATGTAGAAGCCTTGACCGAAATCCAGGTTTTGCCGACCGAACTTACAGACAGGAGCCTCCACGATATCCGTGCCTCCATGATACACAATCACCTCCTTCACCTTCTATCCTCCCATTCTTTTAGGCATTCTGCGATATTCTCTGCGATATTCTCTCTGCTTTCGCAGTGGAGGGTATCGTAGCATGGGACTATGTATCGTTCTATCATGCCGACGCGTTTCATGCGCTGGTATACGTCCATGTAGGATGTATTCAGCAAACGCGCAGTTGCCTCGATACATGTGCTGGCAAAGGCCATGACTACTTGCGTCCTTGATACTTCAACGAGGTTTTCCATAGCAGTCTCATCATTGTTTCATCTTTTTTCTCTGCGAAGCATTCTTTTTCGTTGCTTGCTAATGTCTGCTGATTCTGTCTGCTAAGCTATACATTATTATATTATAATAGGTCTCGATGGCGTTTACTTTATGTTAACAGCATCGTTGCTACCGATTGCGAGAGATGTAGTCAGCGGACAAGCGTCTTCTTGCCGTCCTTGATGTAGATGCCCTTGGGCTGTTTGCCTTCAGGCGCTTCGTTCACCTTCTGGCCGGCAAGGTTGTACCAGCCGCGGAGGTACTTGCTGCTGCCTTCGGTCTGCTCTTCCGCCGGGCGGAGCGGTGTGATGGCTGTGCCGATGTCGCCGTTGAGCATCTTGTCGACGTAGACTTTCATCCAGTGTCCGCCCACGACACTGCGAGCGCGGAAGCCTACCCAACTGCCGTTGCCGTCGGTGTAGTACCAGTCGGAGAGGGGCACACGGGTCGGTGTCTCGTTGACGTACTTCCAGACGAGGTTCGAGATGCGAAGGAAGTAATTGTCGTTGCGGGCCAAGGCTGCCGTCCACATCTCCCAGTCGCTCTTGGTGTAGCTGGAACGACTGTCGAGGGGCAGACCATAGGTGCCGAGCTTGCTGAGGTAGAAGTTATACTCCTGCGTCTTGACCTGATCGGTGAAGAGACCCATTCCCCAGGCCTTGTCCCATACCATGTTGTACTTCTGGCTCCAAGTGCCTGTACGGTCGTACGCAAGCTTGTAGTGCGCGCCGTCCTTGGCGAGCTTCACCCATTCCGTTGCCATGTCCTTTGCCTTAGCAATGTAGGTGTTGTAGGCTTCGGTTTCGCCTCGCATGTAGCAGAGACGTGCATAGCCTGCCACACCCATGATGGCCTTGACTGCGAGGTTGGCGTTATGTGCCAGATGACCTGCGAAGTCGTCGGTACAGAGCTGGTTCTCGGGGTCGGTTCCGTTCTCCACAAGGTAGTTTGTCCATGTGGTGAGCGTCTTCCAGTAACGGTCGGCCCACTCGGTGTTGCCGTCCACGATGGAGATGGCCGCAGCCAGGATGACGATGTTGGCACTCTCCTCGATGGGCATGTTGCCGGCAAAGCCGCCGTTGGCATCGGGGAAGCGTATGGAGTAGACCTGATTGTTGGCATGGGGATAGGTGCCAAGGTCGTGTGCAGCGAAGTCGAAGCCCCAGCGGTCGCTCTCGCAATAGTCGAGGATAGAGGTACACATGCCCTTCATGAGCTCGGTGTTGTACAGGAGGAAGAGGGGTGCGGAGGGATAGGTCAGGTCGACAGTATTGACGCATCCGTTGGAGTTGTTCTCCTTCGAGAAGAAGAGCAGGTTGCCCTTCTTGTCCTGGAATATCTTGTGCGCTGCGATGCAGTGGCGGTAGGAGGCACAGAGGATTTCTGCGTACTTGTCGTTGCCGGAGGCGAGACCGTCGTCGTAGATAATCTGGTCCTGCATCTTGCAGCGGTTCATGATATCGTCGTAGCGGTCCTGGAACTCGGCAAATGCCTGCTGGATGGTCTTGCCGTTACGTGCCCAGTAGCCTTTGTAGTTGACGTCCATGTAGCGCATGTCGTAGACTTCGTCGTAGCCGAACATCATGTAGCTGCTGGCCTGGCTGACCTTGCCGAAGTCGTGCATGAAGGAGAGCTGTGGCATCTCGCCCTCGTCGGTGCTGGCGTAGGGAGTGATGCTCTCGGGGAGCTTGCCGGTGGAGGCGAAAGTGGAGGTGGTGAGTTCCTGGTCGGCCACGGAGATGGTGCCGTTCACATCGGGCAGATAGAGGTAGCCCCAATCGATGGTGATAAGGTCGCCTGCCTTGCCCAGCACCTTCTGGTCCTGACTGCCGCTCTTGATGTACCGGCGCTCGCCGTCGCTGACGATGGTGGTCGTGGTGGCCTGACTGTTGTTGTCGACGGTCAGCTCCGGCGTTGTGCCGAAGTAGAACTGCACGTCGTGTTCCTGCCCGTCGTTGCTGCGAACCTGATAGGAGATGAAGTTGATGGGGGTGGACATGAGGTCGACGTCGTCCATGAGGAAGGGAGCCGTGAAGACGAGGTCGAGGTTAACGCCGCCGCAGGTGAAGGTGTAGTAGGTGCTGGTGGGCAGGACGTCGCATGCCGTCTGCACGGCCAACTGCTCGGCCGTTGCGTCGACATAGAGACCGATGTCGGCCAGGGCACCGCCCGTCGTGTTGTGGACATGGTAGGCAATGACGTTCGTGCCTGCGTGGAGCACGGCCTTGTCTGCTTCGGTGAGCTTGTACTCGACGTTCTGCACCCAGGTATTGCCCGTATTGACGACACGGCGACCGTTGATGTAAGCCTGGCAGACATCGTCGTGGGAGTAGATGAGGACGAGGTTCTTCGCCAGGTCCTCCTCGGTGAGAGTGACGTAGCGACGGATGTAGTAGTCGCTGACCTCAGCCGTCCATGAGGTATAGACATTAGGATACTCGCTGGCTGTGCCGAAGGCTCCCTGCTTTGTCTCCCAAGCCTCGTCGTCGAAGTCCTCGCCGGCCCATGCCGTACCGCTCTGTGTGGTGGTATTCACCTTGGCCTCCCAAGCGCCCTCGTCGGCCATGCCTGCGATGGATTCTCGTCCGGGGTGGAAGCCGAGGGCGTTCTTGTAGAGACCGAAGTCGGCCTGTGCTCCGCCGCTGGTGTTGTGTACGTGGAAGGCTATGACGTTGTCGCCTTCGACGAGGGAAGCACGTGCAGCGCCGGTGATGTGCACACGGACGTTCTGATGCCACTCCTCCTTCGTGGAGACAATCTGTATACCATTAATATATGCCTGGCAGACATCGTCGTGCGAATAGATGAACCAGAGGTCGTTCCGCAGGTCGTCTGCCGTCAGTGTGACGTGGCGGCGGATATAGCGGTCGGTGTTGTTGCCCGTCCAGTTGGACTTGATGTAGGGATACTCGGACGCCGTTCCCCAGGGTCCTGTCTGCGTGGACCATCCGCCTTCGTTCAGGTCGGGGTTCATCCATGTGCTCTCCAAAGTGGAAGGCATAGTGGTACGCACCTTGGCTGTGTAGCCGCCCTTGTTGCCCATCGGAGCAATGGGAAGGAGCTTTGTGGCACGCTGCGAGCCCATGAAGCGGTACACCTGACCGTCCACGTGAAGGAGGCCGTCCATTGCCTTCTGCTGGTTGTCCCAGTGCTTGGTCGTGCCGTCGTTGAGGTTGTTATAGGGCGACCAGAACGAGAAGTAGGGGTCGTTGACCAGCAGGGGAACGCTGGGCAGACGGAGAGAGACCTTCTTGTAGGGTTCGAAGAAATCAGGCGTCTGGGCCTGCATGAGCGCGACAGCAAGGAAGGCTGCGAGCATGAGTAGAGGTTTGCGCATAATCTTTTACCTTATAATTTTAGTTACGATATTCCCGACAAAGTTAGCAAATTATTCGCAATCCGCAAGGGTTTGCCTAAAAAAATATACATTATTATATATATACGGCTATTTCGATGCCCCAAAACCGCAATTAAATCAATTAAATGTCGTAACTTTGCACGGAAATACACAACACAACACACACTATGACCAAATACGACATCCCCGTGCTGCTGCTCACCGGTTATCTGGGCAGCGGCAAGACAACCCTGCTGAACCGCATTCTCTCCAACCGCCGAGGCATTCGCTTTGCCGTTATCGTCAACGACATTGGCGAAGTGAACATTGACGCCGACCTCATCCAGAAGGGGGGCATCGTGGGCGGACAGGACGACAGCCTCGTCGCCCTGCAGAACGGCTGCATCTGCTGCACCCTGAAGATGGACCTAGTACAGCAGCTGCACGACATCATCGCCATGCAGAAGTTCGACTACATCGTCATTGAGGCCAGCGGCATCTGCGAGCCCGAACCCATCGCACAGACCATCTGCTCGATGGCCCGCATGGCACCCGAGGTGACGAAGAACGGCGTGCCCAGCCTGGACTGCATCGTCACCGTTGTGGATGCCCTCCGGCTGAAGGACGAGTTCGACTGCGGCTCGGGGCTCACGGCAAAGAACATCGACGAGGAGGACATCGAGAACCTCGTCATCCAGCAAATTGAGTTCTGCAACATCATCCTGCTGAACAAAGCCGACGATGTGGAGCCCCACGAGCTGGAACGCATCCGGCAAATCATCCGCGGCATCCAGCCCAAGGCACAGATCATCCCCTGCAACTACGGCGACGTGGAGCTCGACAAACTGCTCAACACAGGGCTCTTCGACTACGAGAAGGTTGCCACTTCCGCCACCTGGATTAAGGAGTTGGAAGACCACCACGACGACGAGGAGGAAGAGCACGAGCATCACCATCACCACGACGACGAGGATGACGAGCACGAGCACCACCATCACGACCATCACCACGACGAGGGCGAGGCCGAGGAATACGGCATCGGCACCTTCGTCTACTACCGCCGCGAACCGATGGACCTGGGCGAGTTCGACCACTTCGTGGCACGTCTGTGGCCCAAGAACATCATCCGCGCCAAAGGCATCTGCTACTTCCGCGGAGAAGAGGACGTCTGCTACCTCTTCGAGCAGGCAGGCAAACAGGTGAAGCTGCAGAACATCGGCCAGTGGTACGCCACCATGCCCGCCGCCGAGCTGGAAGCCATGAAGCAGCGCGATGCCAACCTCCGCCGCGACTGGGACGACCGCTACGGCGACCGCATGCAGAAGCTGGTCTTCATCGGGCAGAAGCTCGACAAGGAAGCCATCACCACCCTGCTCGACGGCTGCCTGGCCGAATGACAGCCCCTGGCGGCGCATCACGCAAAGGCCTCCTATCTATTATAAATTCACATTCAAAAAAAACGAAACAATGAAACAGACAAAACTCTGGATGCTTGCCGCCATCCTAACCATCTGCGGCAGCGCGGCAATCGCAGTAGCCTGCACAAACGCTAATGCAGACGACGACAACGTGGCAGGGCCGCAAGTAGTAAGCCAAGAACTGATTCGCACCAGCCAGAGTTGGGACGGCGTGGAGCTGCCCGACTATTTCCAGGGTCGCCCCGAACTGGTGGCCGTGAAGTACGTCTTCCCGGCAGGCCAGAAGCTGGGCTGGCATCACCATCCCGTAATGAACTACGGCATACTGGTGCAAGGCGAACTGACCATCATCGGTCAGGACGGCAAGACAAAAGTCGTGCATGAAGGCGAGCCCGTCGTCGAGATGGTGAACACCATCCACCACGGCGAGAACCGAGGCACTAAGCCCGTCATCCTCTACATGTTCTACCTCTCGCAGAAAGGCCAGCAGCTTGCCGTGCAGCACCCAGAGATACCCTTAGAGTAAGTCAGCAGGGGGCAGAACAGCGCCCAAGATGTTAATTTATCCTAAATACCTGCGGCATCAGCCCTCCATTAGATAATAATGTAAGGAAAAAACCGTATCTTCGTCAACCAATGACAGTATTAGAACACCAAAAACACTACATAACATATATTAATTAATCTAAAAACTATTCTACATGAAAAAACAAATTACATTGTTAGCCAGCTTAGTCCTTTCCTGCCTGATGGCGACGCCCGTCCTGGCCGACGGCATCCAGAGCCTGACAGAGGTCGGCAGCGTAGTGACCGCTCCGGAAGAAGGACAGTACTACGTCATCCAGGGCAACGGACAGGCAGGACAAGTCTCCTGGCTCTATGACAACGACGGCACCTTCGCAGCAACGGCACTGTCCTCGCTCGAAACAGGTCCGGAAAGCCTGAAGTACGTCTGGACCTTCGAGGTGAGCGACGAAGGCTACGCCGCCAAGAACCTCACCACCGGACGCTACATCTTCATCGAAGGAACCAGCAACGGCGGCTCCATCAAGATGCAGGACACACCCTCCTACTTCACCATCGACGTCAACGGAGACGAAGTCGGCTTCAAGAACAGCTCCGACCGCTACATCGACATGGGCTACAGCGGCACAAGCCCCGTCACATGGAACGGCGGCGTGGCAGGCTCGCGCCGGCTGTGCATCTACGAGGCAACAGTGGAGAACGTCAGCGACCTGGAGGCCGCCATCGCACGCCTCAACACCTGCTTCGGCACCTACGAGCAGTACCTGCCCGGCTACGGAAGCCAGACATTCGACCGCGGCACTGAGATCGGACAGTACAACTGCAGCGACGAAGTCTACAACCTCTTCGTCGAGAACCTGCAGAAGGCCTACGAGATTCTCTCGGGCGAGATAACCGACATCACCGTCGATGAGGTCGATGCCATCATCAAGAACATCGAGGACGGCTACGCCGCCATCATGGCATCCGTCGTGAAGCTCACCATCGCCGACGGCAACTACCGCGTCGTCAGCGCCTTGGTATGGACCAACACCGAACGCGTCGGCACAGGCCAGTACGACGAGAACGACGAGGAAATCTTCGAGGAAATCACCACCAACCCCACAAAGGCCATGTACGCCACCCTCGAGGGCAAAGCCATGTGGGCCAACATCGACAGCACAGACTGCCGCTACCTCTGGCAGCTGACCAACAATGCTGAGACCGGCCTCGTCAAGATGATGAACATCGCCACCGACGGCATCATCGCCACCTGCTCACAGAGCACACAGGCGACCCTGACGGCTGACAGCCAGACGGAACTGCTCTTTGAGTACATCACACGCACCGAGGACGGCAAGATCGTCGTTGCCATGAAGCCCAGCGAGGGCGGCGTCCGCGCCTACCTCCACTGCAACGGACACGGCGGCGGCACAGGCAAGGCCAGCAACATCGTAGGATGGGAAGCCAGCGCAGGCGCCAGCCAGTGGATACTGGAACCCGTCAGCGACGAAGAAGTACAGGCTCTCGTCGATGCCTATGCTCCCATCAAGAACCACGAACTGATGGTTTCGATGTTCCAAGACCTTATCTCCGAGACAGAGAACGCCATTGCTCAGGCACAGGACAACCAGTACGTCACCACGCGCAGCGCTGGCCTCATCACCTCCACCAGCCAGTTCAGCAGCCCGTTCAACGACCCGACTGAAGGCAGCTTCGACAATGTCCTCAGCGACGACGCTAGCACATACTGGCACAGCACATGGCAGGGCGGCAACGTCGCCAACCACACACACTATTTCCAGGTTGCCTTCGCAGAGCCCATCGAGGGCAACATCCAGTGCTTCATGCGCCGTCGCGGCGGTGCAGCCAACGACCACATCACCAGCCTCGGCGTCTTTGGCACCAACGACGAAAACGCTGTTGCCAGCCAGACAGAAGACGGTTGGACAAACCTCGGCTCGTACGACCTCTCCAAGAACGCATCGCAGGGCCTGACCGTCTACTCCAACACACTCGAGCTGGCCGAAGGCTACCAGTACCTCCGCTTCTACATCGACGCCACCACAAACAACCGCGGCTACGCTCACTTCGCAACGTTCCAGCTCTACAACCTCACCATCGACGGCAACACTCAGTGGAGCCAGATGGGCGACGCTGCAACAGCCATCAGCGAGGCACTCGACAAGGCTAAGGCTGTCGACCTGGACGAAGTAGGAATGGAAGACTACGATGCCCTGAAGGAAGCCCTCGATGCATTCAAGGCCGTCCTTTGCGACCCGAGCGAACTGGCAGCAGCCATCGAAGCCAATAAGGACGTCGTCGGCCTCGTTGCCATTGGCGATGCTCCCGGCTTCTGGAGCGAGGACAGCGACGTCAGCAGCCTGGCAAACATAGTAGCCGTTGCCACCGCATACCTCAAGAGCGGTGCCTACGTTCAGTCCACGCTTGACGCCTACACCGAGGACATCAAGAACGGCGCACAAGACATCTTCGCTTCCGCCAACCCCGTAGAGGAAGGCAAGTGGTACGCCATCAAGTACGACACGGAGGAGAACTTCGACCTGCACCAGTGGAGCAAGTCGCCCGCCGTCAACGCCACCCTGGGCGACCTCTATGACAACTACGCAGCTCCTGCAAACGTGGAAGACAATGCCCTCGTTGGCTTTGAGTCTCTCGAGGAAGTATCCATCGGCCAGGCCGTACGCTTCATAGGCGAGGACATCATCAACGAAATGGACCAGATTGCCTTCCGCTTCGTGGCACAGGGCGACAGCGCATACGTCATCCAGCACAAGAGCGGCCTCTACCTCAGCGGCGCAGCACGCAGCACGAACCTGACCCTCGGCCTCACGCCCGCCCTTTTCAACGTGAAGGCTGTCGGCTACGGCAAGGTCATCATCGAAGCACGCGACCTCAAGGGACAGCGCTACTATGCCGACGCTCCCGTCTACCTCCACGCTCAGAACGCAGGCCACAGCCTCGTCACATGGAACAACGATGCAGTCAGCTCCAACAGCGCACTCTACATCGAGCCCATCGACGAGAGTGACTTCGACGAAGGCGAAGACGTGGCCGAAGGCGTCAACATGAACGTCAAGCCCAACAGCATGATATTCATGTGCTACCCCACAGCCTTCTCCGTAGAAGATGCTGAACTCTATGCATACCAGGGTGCCATCAGCGACGGCGAAGAGGCACACTACACCTTCAACAAGATAGAGAAGGCAGAACCCGGCCAGCCCGTCCTCCTCGTAGTGGGCGACATTGAGAGCTTCGACGCAGAGGCAGAAGACGAAGAGCCCGAGCAGATTACCATCACTCCCACCGGCTCAAGCTTCGCTCCCGATCCCCTCACCGCAGGCGGCGTACACGGCACCTATGCTTACCAGTGGGTTGACGAAGGTACTGTTGTCGTAGGCGGCGGCAAGTTCGGACAGGCAGGCAACACGCTCGTTCTGGCCGAAGGCAAGGAGAACACCGACTGCACGCGCGACATCAGCGCCAACACCGGCTACATCGTTTACGGCGAGAACATCCTGAAGGACGCCAGCGTAGACAGCTTCGACCTCGTCTTCACAGCAGGCAAGCCCAGCGTCAAGGGCGACCTGAACGGCGACGGCAAGGTTGACATTGCCGATGCAGTCAGCATCCTGAACGTGATGGCAGACGGCACCGACGACCCCGCAGCCGACCTCAATGCCGACGGCAAGGTTGACATCGCCGACTTCGTAACCGTCCTGAACATCATGGCGGAACAGTAAAAGCCCCTCTTCCCTACCCTCCCCCTCGGACGGGAAGGGAAACCAAACAGCCCCCTGCGGTATTCACTGCAGGGGGCTGTTTGGTTTCTTGTCCTTTTACCCAAGAACATCATATAGTTTTTGCAAAATAATCTGCAAAACTGCCAGGGGACATGTAGTCAGCTGCAAACAAATCGGTTACGGCATGGCAGATGATATGGCAGATGTGAAAGACAATGTGAGAGGACGATGCCCTTACCGGAAGGTGGCAGAGAGCTTGGTGCAGAGCTTGTCGCCGGCCGAGACTTGTGCCTGCACCTTGAGGCTGGCGTCGGGTTGGGGGTCTATCTTGGGGAAGGTGACGGTGAGGTCGGTGACTTCCTCGGGGGAGACGATGGATGTGTACTTGACGTTCTTTGCTCCGAGGAGGCTGACTTTGCGGCCGAGGTGGACTTGCAGGAGTTCCTGCACCATCTGCACGATGCAGACGCCGGGGGTGATGGGATGTCCGGGGAAGTGTGCCTTGTAGATGGGCCAATCCCGGTGGAGCTGCACTTGGAAGGCGGGCTGTCCTGCCTCGTGCGACAGGATGGTAAAGAGGTTGTCTTGTAGGATCATATGAAGAATGAAGAATGAAAAATGAAAAATGAAGAATGATGTCACCTTTTCAACTTTTCATCCATGAAGTTTCCAGCGTTCTTTCCAGCGGAGGTAGAAGTCGGGGTTCTCGAGGATGAGCTGATACTGGCGGTCGGTGAAGGCTTGCACGGTGCGGGCGGAGGTGAGGAGGGCGCCGTCCTTCGTGTCGCGTATCTCGTAGTCGAAGATGACTTTGGCTGCAGGTGTGTAGCGATAGGTGATGTCGATGCGCGGGCGTGTGGCGTAGAAGATGGGCCGATGGTAGCGGATGTCCATGTCGACGATGGGGGCATAGACGTGGTTCGAGAGGTAGTCGTCGTAGCAGAGGCCGTACTTGTGGCCCCAGCCTTCGCGTGCGTCCTCCAGGTATAGCGGGTACGAACCGTGCCATACGACGCCCATGTAGTCCACTTCGCTGAAGCGTACTTCGAATTCCCGCGAGAAGCTCAACACTTTTTCCGCCATATTATTATACTGTTTTATTTCTTTACGACCACGAATTACACGAATTGCACGAACTGACAACCGCTTTCCTGCAAGGCCGCAGGCAATTCGTGTAATTCGTGAAATCCGTGGTTAAATATCATTATATCGTGTTGTCTTATTCCGAGCTCTGTTCGCCTTGTGCTATCTTGAGGCGTGTGGTGGCGATGACTTCCGTGCCGACGCGTACTTCGGCGCTGACGAGGGTGACGTCGTATATCTCCTGCATGACGGTGACGGTCGTTTCGATTGTTTCGCCTTGGCGCGGCAGGCGGACGATTACGAGGTCCTTCACCTCACCGATGAAGCCGAGGCGGACGCTCCCTTTCAGTACATATTTATTATAGTAGCCGAGCCGTGCGGCGCAGGTCTGTGCGATGTGTTCGATGAGACCTGCCGAGGCCAGCTCGCCGTCCTCGCAGAAGACGTTGTCGGGACGTATGGTAAGGTTGCACGAGCTCTGCGTCTCGTCGTAGTCCGTCAGGTGGTCCACCATGACGAACGGCGGGCGCTGCGGCAGAAGCTCAAGTATGTTGATGTCTGTGTAATTCATAGTCCATAGTTCATAGTCCATAGTCCATAGTTGTTCAGTTCATAGTCCATAGTCCATAGTCATAGTCCATAGTCCATAGTTGTTCAGTTCATAGTCCATAGTTGTTCGGTTCATAGTCCATAGTCCATAGTTCATAGTCCATAGTTCATAGTCCATAGTTCATAGTCCATAGTTCATAGTTCATAGTTGTTCAGTCCATCGTTCACAGTTTCATTGCTTATTTCCTGCAGAGGAATCAACTATGAACTATGAACTCATAACTATGGACTATGAACTCATAACTATGAACTATGAACTCATAACTATGGACTATGGACTCATAACTATGGACTATGGACTCATAACTATGGACTATGGACTATGGACTCATAACTATGAACTAAGTATAGAGTCCTCCGTTGATGGATATGACTTCGCCTGTGATGTAGGCTGCTGCGTCGGAGAGGAGGAAGCTGACCAGCTCGGCGACCTCTTCGGGGCGGCCGAAGCGTCCGGCAGGAATCTGCTGCTTGAGCTCGTCGACGGGCAGGTCCTTCGTCATGTCTGTGTCGATGAATCCGGGTGCTACGGCGTTGACGGTCACGCCTCGGGCTGCCGTCTCGAGAGCGAGGGCTTTGGTGGCTCCGATGAGTCCGGCCTTGGTGGCGCTGTAGTTCGTCTGTCCGGGCAGTCCTTTGAGGCCTGAGAGCGAAGCCATGTTCACGATGCGTCCGCCGTGCTTCTTGCGGAGCATGGCTGGCAGACAACGTCGCGTGACGTAGTAGAAGCCGTCGAGCGACGTCTGGAGCACGTCGCGCCAGTCTTCGGTCGGCATCATGAACATCATGCCGTCCCTGCGGATGCCGGCGTTGTTCACCAGGTAGGCGATGTAGTCGTCGGGGTGGGCTTCCGTCCATGTCTCGAAGGCGCGGTCCACTTCCTGCTCCTGCCCCACGTTGAAGGGCAGCAGTTCAGCCGTTCCTCCTGCGGCCTCTATCTCGGCCTTGACGGCCTGGGCAGCAGCCTGATTGCTCTGGTAATTGATGATGACGGGCAGCCCTTGGGCGGCCAGTTTGAGGCAGATGGCGCGTCCGAGTCCGCGCGAGCCGCCTGTGACTAAAGCATATTTCATGACGTTGTTTGTTTACACTCTTTTGTGTTTGCGGGTGCAAAGGTACGAAATTTAATTCATAATTCATAATTCACAATTCATATTTTCATGGTTCGAGGGTTAATATACATTATTATATTATATATAAGGCCGCTTGGGGCAGACCGGCAGCCCTCGGTCTCCTTTCCGACCCCTCGGGGCGAATCGCGGCACACGGCACGGGGCTTCCGTTGAATCATCATGAATGTTCAATTGAATCATCATGACAGTTCAATTGAACATTCATGACAATTCAACGAAGACACCAGGCGCCTCGGGGCGAAGCGGCAGGCGGAACAACCTGACGGGACGCACGGAATCGGCCCGCGAAACAAAAAATTTTGCAAATATCTCGGCAGGAACGGCTCGCATGTCACATTTTCTTCGTAACTTTGCAGAAAACATTTTGTATTATGGGAAAGAAGAAAACAGGCAGCATCGGGCTGCGAAAGATTGATTTGGAACGCTCTGTCATCGACTTCTTCCAGGAGAATCCGGCCGTGACGTTCCCGCTGAAAAACATCTGCAAACAGCTTCATCTGCGGACAAGCGGAGCCAAGATGCTCCTCGTCGACGTGCTCGAAAGCCTTCTCATGGACGACTTCATCAAGGAACAGCCGCGCGGCTACTACACCCTGAACATGCCCGTGCAGGTGATGACCGGCACGTTCCGCCGCAAGGCTAACGGCAAGAACACCTTCGAGCCCGAGGACGGCGGCGAACCCATCCTGGTGGCCGAACGCAACAGCCTGCACGCCATGGACGGCGACACCGTGCAAGTCACGCTCCTGGCCCGCCGCAAGCACCATGTCCGCGAGGCCGCCGTCACCGAGATACTGAAGCGCAGCGACAAGACCTTCGTGGGAACCCTGCAGGTGCAGAAGGGCTATGCCTACCTCCTGACAGAGGACCGCACCCTGGCCAACGACATCTTCATCCCGAAGGAGTACCTGAAGAAGGGCAAGACGGGCGACAAGGCCGTGGTGCGCATCGTGGAGTGGCCCGACAGAGTCAAGAACCCGATAGGCAAAGTGGTGGACATCCTGGGCAAGACGGGGGAGAACAATGCCGAGATGCACGCCATCCTGGCTGAGTACGGACTGCCCTACACCTATCCCTCGCAAGTGGAGAAGGCTGCCGACAAGCTCGTGCCGGGCATCACCGACGAGGAGGTCAGCCGCCGCATCGACATGCGCGACGTGCTCACCTTCACCATCGACCCAGCCGACGCGAAGGACTTCGACGACGCCCTCAGCATTCGGGAAATCAAATCTTCAAATAGTAAATCTTCAAATAGCAAATTGTATGAGGTGGGCGTCCACATTGCCGATGTCAGCCACTACGTCAAGGAAGGCTCCATCATCGACAAGGAAGCCTACAAACGCGCCACGAGCGTCTACCTCGTAGACCGCACCGTGCCCATGCTCCCCGAGCGCCTCTGCAACTACATCTGCTCGCTCCGTCCCGACGAGGACAAGCTGACCTACTCCGTCATCTTCCACATGAACGAGAAGGCCGAGGTGAAGTACTGGAAGATTGCCCACACCGTCATCCGCAGCAACCGCCGCCTCGCGTACGAAGAGGCACAGGAGATATTGGAACAAACCAACAGCCCCCTCCCCGCTCCCCCTTTGGGGGAGTGCCACAGAGCCGCAGAAGACTCACCTGTTACAGACATTTGCTCTCAGGGAAAGGGCAGCGAGAATGAGGCACTCCCCCAAAGGGGGAGCGGGGAGGGGGCTCTTGAGTCCGCTCTTCATGTCCTGAACAACATGGCCAAGCAACTGCGCCAGAGGCGCTTTGCTGCCGGGGCCGTAGACTTCGACCGCTGCGAGGTGCGCTTCAACATCGACGATGACGGACACCCCACGGGCGTGTACTTCAAGGTGGCACAGGACGCCAACAAGCTCATCGAGGAGTTCATGCTCCTTGCCAACCGCACGGTTGCCGAGAGCATAGGCAAAGTCCCCAAAGGCCAGAAGGCGAAGACCCTGCCCTATCGCATCCACGAGAATCCCGACCCGGAGAAGCTCATGAACCTCGCTAACTTCGTGACAAAGTTCGGACACAAGTTGCGGACCACCGGCTCGCGGCAGGACATCAGCCGGAACATCAACCGCCTCCTCGCCGACGTCAAAGGCAAGCGCGAGCAGAACGTCATCGAGATGATTACCCTCCGCGCCATGATGAAGGCCAAGTACAGCGTGTACAACATCGGTCACTACGGCCTCGCCTTCGACTACTACACACACTTCACCTCCCCCATCCGCCGCTACCCCGACCTCATGGTGCACCGTCTGCTCACCCGCTACGCCGAGAGCGGACGCAACGTCAGCCAGCTCAAGTACGAGGAATACTGCGAACACTGCAGCGACATGGAGCAGACCGCAGCACAGGCCGAACGCGCCAGCATCAAGTACAAGCAGGTGGAATACATGAGCGACCACCTGGGCGAGACCTTCCAGGGCACCATCTCCGGCGTCACGGAGTTCGGTCTGTACGTCGAGATAGACGAGAACAAGTGCGAAGGCATGATTCCCCTGCGCGACCTGGAGGGCGACTACTACGACTTCGACGAGAAGAACTATTGCCTGAAAGGCCGCCGCTACCACCACTGCTACAACCTGGGCGACAGCGTCAAGGTGCAGGTGGCACACGCCGACCTCTACCGCAAGCAACTCGACCTGAAGCTCATCTACCCCTCCTGAGCTCCCCGTCACAAAACAATTTCATAGAAGGTGTGTCAAAATTCAACCATTTGCTTTTGACACACCCTCTTCTTATATATATTTCCGTGCCACTGAAAAAGTTTTTATCCGAGGCATGAAGAATTTGTACCCGCACCCCGGGAAAGTTGTTCTGCAATTTGATGAAATATGCAAAACCTTTTCAAAATAAATTAGAAGACGTTCTTATTTTTGTTATTACGTCAAAACTTGCCCTGTGCGGCGTATAAAATTGCCCGAAGTGTTGTTGGCAATGACATTTTTTTTTTAACTTTGCATACGCTTAAAACATGTGGACACACTCGCTGGCCCAACGTCTGAACAAAAAAGGAAAGAACTAATAAACAAGAAAAACCAACATCATACATGAAGAAAAACTTTTTATCTACGTTGCTCCTGCTGTGCGCGGCTGCACAGGGAGCCTGGGCCGATGACCTATGGGACGGCTCGGTATCGCGACCCGCCTTCGACTCAAGTCGTGGCGTGTACGTCATCAAGAAAGGAGCCGAGCTGGCCTACATACATCAGCATTGGGCCGACTGTTACCAAAACATGTACTCCCTGGAGGAGAACCTCGACCTGAGCCGCTTCATCTGGGTTCCCCTGGGTCAGGGCGGCAAGCAGTACGAAGGCACGTTCTACGGCAACGGTCACACCATCAACCTCGTCATTGAAAATGCCACGGCAAACTACCAAGGACTGTTTGCCGACATCGATTCGAATGGCAAAGTGCTGGACCTGCACTTGAGCGGCAACATCCAGTGCAACGATTCGCGACTGGTGGGAGGCATCGCCGGCCAGAACGACGGCGACATCGTCAACTGCTGGGTCAGCGCCAGTGTCAGCTCCAACTGGACCTCGTGGACGTCGTCCACAGCCAAGGTGGGCGGCATCGTCGGCGAAAACAACGGCAGGGTGGAGTTCTGCTGCATGTCGGGCGACGTGGTGAACAACGATGCCGACGTGGGCGGACTGGTAGGCTACAACAGCGGCAGCGGCACAGTGAACCATTGCACGTTCTACGGCAACCGCTATAGCAACCATAAGCAAGACAACGTGTACATCGGGAGCAAAAGCGGCAACCAGTGGAACACACATGGCGACGACCTGCGCGACGACGCGACGCTGAGCAACTACCTGAGCAGCTTCAGCAACGTCGTGGGCTGCGACCTCTATCGCTTTGCCATAATGTTCCCGAACCCCGTCAACATCTACAACGAGGGCTACGGTGCCCTTGAGTCCCCCT
The DNA here is from genome assembly GCA_017483665.1 of Bacteroidaceae bacterium. Taxonomy (GTDB): domain Bacteria; phylum Bacteroidota; class Bacteroidia; order Bacteroidales; family Bacteroidaceae; genus Physcousia. The sequence continues at coordinate 8,334 of JAFUVM010000043.1, read as the reverse complement.
TCCCCGGCGCTCGCGAAGGCAAGACCTTCAGGCTGACCAAGGCATTTGGCTCGCTGAAAAATATCACCATCACCGATGCCTACGGAAACAAGATAACTCCGAGCGGCAACGAGACCGACGGCTATACGTTCACGGTGCCGCGGTTCGGCGTCGTCGTCGAGGCTAACTTCGACGGCACAAACTGGCTGTCTGCCTACCAAGGCACGGTGAGCAACCCTTACCTCATCAAGAATACTGAGGACTGGAACGCCTTTGCCTACTACGTGAGCCAGGGCAACAACTTTTATGGAAATTACGTGAAGCTGGAAAACGACATCACCATCACGAAGACGGTGGGCCTGGGCCAAGAGTTCCCCTACGGCATGCGTCCCTTCCGCGGCATCTTCCTCGGCAACGGCAAGACGCTGACGGCCAACCTCAACAGCACGGCCACCGGCACGGGCTGGAACGAAGAGGGCGTAGCACCCTTCCACTTCACCTACGGAGCCGAAATCCAGGACCTCACCGTAGCCGGCACTATCAACTCTGCCAGCTATCACACGGCAGGCATCGTGGGCTTTGCCTTTTATAAAAACCACATAGAGAACTGCACCGTCACGGCCACACTCAACATCAGCAGCAACTACGCCGGCGGCATCATAGGCCACGGCGAGAACTCGGCCACGACAATCAAGGACTGCGTCTTTGCAGGCACCATCAACGGCGTGGGCGGCAATCGCGCCAACGTAGGCGGCTTTTGGGGCTGGAGCAACTCCGGCAACCCGGTGTTTATTAACTGCCTGGAGAAAGGAACCTATAACAATATCTCGTCCATGCACCCCATCGGCCTGCATGGTGCTACCGGTAGCATCACCGACTGCTTCTACCTGAATCCCCAAATCGGAACGCCCGACCAGGTCGGTACTGTAGCCGGTGCCTACCAGGTTCAGACCTCCGTACCCGAAGGCAATATCTACAAGGAGATCACGGCTGCCGACAGCAAGGCGTACTTCCTGCCCTGCGAGGTGTCGGGCGTAAAGGAAAACTACATGCTCATGGAGGCCTCCGTAGAACCCCGCGTGACAGTGACGTGTAAAGGCACCACCCTCGTGGAGAACACAGACTATGCCGTAGCCTATGGCAACAACAGGCAAGCCGGCAACGCTTCGGTCACCATCAGTGGCAAAGGCAGTTTCCAAGGCCGGAAGACCATGTCGTTCAGCATCAGCAATCCGAATACTATCGATAACAGCTGGTGGTGGGTAACCGACTATACGCTGCATGACGGCCATACCTATAAGGTGGTAGGTCTCGTGGAGTTAGAAAACGACCGTATCCCTGTCCAGGGCAACGTCGTGCTCTACCTGTCCGAGGGTAGCACGCTTGTCAGCACCTATGGCATCGAAGTGGGCGAAAACAGCACCCTCACCATCGACGGCCCCGGCACGCTGAAAATCGGAAAATGTGACAATGGAATGGCCGGCATAGGGGCTACCAGGATGGGCACAGTCATCATCAACGGCGGCAACATTGACATCACGGCTCCGGATTATGCTGCTGGCATTGGTGGCAGCAGGAATAGTGCCGAAACCGGACGCATCATCATCAATGGCGGTACGATTACTACCCGAGGCGGATTTGGCGGCGCTGGCATCGGCGGCGGTTACTGCGGCGGATGCGGCGACATCATCATCAACGGCGGCCAGGTGACAGCCATACATGGAAGGGAGGCTGAATGTGCCATCGGGCATGGCGCAGGGATTGGCGGCAGAGGCACGCTGACGCTCAGCTGGACCAACCCCGACGATTTCGTCAAGGCTGATGGCGATGTGGGTGTCAAAAGTATCACCTATACCGACGGCAAACTGTTTGCCCTTGACGGCACCACGACCATTGCCACCTCATCTAACCTCAAAAATAACAAGATTGTACCCTACGTCGCCGTACCAGAACTTTCCGGCGATGGCTCGGCACAGAATCCCTATACCATCAGCACTGCTGACGAATGGAATAGGTTCGCCAACAGTGTCAAATTCGGCAACAGCTTCAGTGGCCAGTACGTTCAACTGACGGCCGACATCAACGTGACGCAGCAGTGCGGCTACGTGACAGGCTCCACGCCGTGCAAAGCCTTCAGAGGCACCTTCCTCGGCCAGGGCCACACCATCACGGCCAACATCAGCGACAACGGCAACCAAGGTACGGCACTCTTCTGCTACATCAACGGAGCCACCATCAAGAACCTGACCGTGGCAGGCACCGTCGTTGCCAGCCAGAGCCATACAGGTGGCCTCGTGGGCTTTGCCGACGGCACCAACCTCATTGAGGGCTGCACCGTCACTGCCACGCTCAACATACGCAGCGACTACGCAGGTGGCATCATAGGTCATGGCCGTGCGTCGAACACTACAGTCAAGAACTGCATCTTCGCCGGCACCATCACCGGCGTTGCCGGTAATCGCAGCAACGTGGGCGGCATCTACGGATGGGACGACGACAGCACACCCTCCCTGCAGAACTGCATGGAGAAGGGCACCTACACCAACATCTCGTCCATGCACCCAATAGGCATGCAGCTCGACAAGGCCACCATCAGCCGGTGCTACTACCTGAACCCGGCGCGCGGCATCGCCAACGCCGGCACCATCAACAATGCTTACAAGGTGAGCACCACTGCCATCGAGGGCGAAATCTCCAGGCAGATGACGCTGATAGACGGCAATACATACTACGTTCCATGCTCCGTCAGCAACATCGAGGAGTACTACGAGCTGGCTCAAGGCGGGACGCTCAGCATCACGCCGACCGTGAAGCAGCCTGATGGTACGCCCCTAAGCTTCAGCACCGACTACACGACCACGCTGGACAATGTTGCCATGGCATCATCCACCGCCAGCGTCACCGCTAAGGGGGCGCATAAGCTCGTCCTCACCGGCGCGGGTGCTTACAGCGGCTCGAAGACATTCAGCTTCAACGTGATTGACCCGATTCAGGGCACTGGCACGGCAGACGACCCCTATGTCATACGCAACGCCGCCGAATGGGAACTCTTCGCCACGCTGGTCAACAGAGGCGTAAACGACTTCAACGGCCAGTACGTGCAGCTGGGCACCGACCTGACCGTCACGACCATGGCGGGCATGAGTGCCGATAAGGCCTTCAAGGGCACCTTCCTCGGTGACGGCAAGACGCTGACCTTCAACGCTGGCAGTGCCTCCGCGCCCTTTGGCGAGGAGTTCTGCGCTCCGTTCCGCTATGTCGATGGTGCCACCATCCGTGACCTGAAGGTGACCGGCGACATTTACACCTCCAAGAATCACGCTGCCGGACTGGTGGGTAGCACCGCCGGCACGACGACCATCACCGGCTGCCAGGTGAACACCATTATCCACAGCGTCACCTACTGCGGCTTCCACGGCGGCTTCGTGGGCATGCCCTCGGGCCCGATTACCATCACGGACTGTATCTACGCAGGGCGCATGTTCGCCAGGCAAGACACCTCGCCTTGCAGCGGCTTCGTGGGTTGGGGCCACAGCCAGACAATCAACATTAGCAGTTCACTCTATGCACCCAACGCTGAGATCGTACCTCCTGCCGGCGAGTACAGTATTACACTTGGCTCCACCTTCGTGCGTGGTAGCTACCAGGGCAGCATAGGCGCCAACTGCTTCTACACCCAAACGCTGAACGAGGTGCAGGGCAAGCGGATCTATACCGAGGCAGTCGCAGGCGAGCTCAACATAAAGGCCCAGGCCGCCGATGGCCTGTGGTACTACCTGCCCGTCACGGTCAGCGGCATCAAGGGCTCATACACCCTCGAAGGCGCACCCCTCAGCATCACCCCGACCGTCAAGGGCTACGGCGAAGCGAATCCCGCCATTACTACCGACTACACGGCCACGCTCAACGGCAATCCCGCTACATTCCCCCTCAGCATTACCCAAAAAGGCAACTACACGCTCGTACTGACCGCCGTCGAGGGGGCAACCGCCTACACCGGCTCGAAGACCATCCAGTTTGTCGTGAACACTCCTCTCGCTGGTCAGGGAACAGAGGCAAGTCCCTATCTCATCGGCGATGCCGACGACTGGAATCACTTCGCAACCAAAGTTGAAGAAGGCGAGACCTACAACGGGAAGTTCCTGAAGCTGAACGCCGACATCAGCGTTTCGACGATGGTGGGCACCAACTCTGCCCACTCATTCTCGGGAACCTTCCTCGGTCAGGATGCTTACACGCTGACCTTCACTCGCGGCTCGGCAGAAACTGCCTTCGGCGAGGAATACTGTGCCCCGTTCCGCTATGTGAACGGTGCCACCATCCGTGGCCTCAGGGTGGCTGGCGACATCTACACCTCCAGGAAGTTTGCCGCCGGTCTGGTTGGCAGACCCAGCGGTTCGACGACCATCACCGACTGCTGGGTAAGCACCGTTATCCACAGCACCGTCTCCGGCGACGGCACCCACGGCGGCATCGTGGCTATGCCATCCGGTGCACTGACCATCACGGACTGCATCTACGACGGCCGTCTGCTCACGACCAACGGCACCACCCATTGCGGTGGCTTCGTAGGCTGGCACAACGGACAGACCGTCGCCGTCAGCAGCTCGCTCTATGCTCCCAACACCACTGTGCTCAGCGGTTCTCCCGCTGAAACCGCCATCACTGTCGGCGCCACCTTCGTGCGTGGCGGCAGTGTAGGCAACTACTGCTACTACACCACGTCACTGGGCGAGGCGCAAGGCATTCAGGTTTCTGCTAACCGTCCCGATGGCGAACTCTGCATGCAGGCTCGGGCGGCAGATAATAAAATGTACTACCTGCCCTGCACCGTCGGCGGCATCCAGGCCGCTTACGACCTGGAGGAAGATGTCAGCATCACACCTGCCGTGACAGGCCTCGGCACCACAGCCACCTTCGGCAGCGACTTCACAGCCACAATGGACGGCAACAATGTTGAATCGTTCCCCATCAGTACCACCGAGGCGGGCGACCACACGCTCGTCCTCACAGGCAAGGGCGACAACTACTACGGCTCGAAGACCATCCATTTTGCAGTGCTGGCTGCGCTTGCAGGTCAAGGCACCGAGGCAAGCCCCTTCCTCATCAGCAGTGCTAACGAGTGGGCGCTGTTTGCCACCAAGGTGGCCAGCGGCATGGACTACAGCGGCAAGTATGTGCGTCTGGAAACCGACATCACCATCACCACACCGGTGGGCGAGCGCGAAGATAAGCCCTTCAGCGGCATCTTCCTCGGTAATGGCAAGACGCTGACGGCCGACATCACGAATACCGACGCCGACGCTCAGGGCATTGCCCCGTTCCGCTACATCAAGGATGCTATCATCCAGAACGTGACCGTCGCCGGTACCATTGCCTCCAACAGCCGCTACACGGCTGGCCTCGTGGGTTTCGCCGACGGCACGAACACGATAACCAACAGCACCGTCACCGCCACGCTCAACGTCGGCAGCGACTATGCCGCCGGCTTCGTGGGTAACGGCCTGTCGTCAAACACCACTCTTCAGAACTGCATCTTCGTCGGCACCATCAACGGCGTGGACGGCAATCGCGACAACATGGCCGGCATCTGGGGTCTGGGCGGCACTCCCACACTCACGGACTGCATGGAGAAGGGCACCTACACCAACGTAGGCTCCCTGCACCCCATAGGCCTGCAGAGCAATGCCGGCAGCATCACCGGATGCTATTACCTCACTGCACAGATGGGTGCGCCAGACCACGTCTGCACCGTCAGGGGTGCTTGGCTGGTGAGCGCCACCGCCACGGATGGTGAGATCTACAAGCGTGTGACGGCGGGAGATGGCAACACCTACTACATGTCCTGCACCATCGGCGGCGTGAAAAACGTCTATGCCAAGAGTGGCGACGTCATCGCCTTGACACCTACCGCCACGGCTGCCGACGGCACCGTGCTCACGGCAGGGACCGACTTCACCTACACCACCAACCCTGCCACGGTGAAAGAACCGGGCGACTACACCCTGACCATTACCGCCAAGGGCAGCTACACTGGCATAAAGTCGATTCCTTTCTCCGTGTCAAGCAATCTGGCTGTCACCAGCAGCACTACCGTTATGACCACAGGCTCGTATACTGTATTTGAAAACGTAACCATCGAAGAGCGCATCAACATCAGCGGCAACGTTGTCCTCAATCTCAGCGAAGGCACCAAACTCAAAGCCCAAAAAGGCATAGAGCTGAGCAAAGGCAATAAGCTGACCATCAATGGTCCGGGAGCGCTCGCCGCTTTACACGACGGTGACAATGCGGGCATCGGTGCCGTTGAGGTGGGAACGCTCGTCATCAACGGTGGCCGCATCGATGCTTTTGGCTTGAAAAGCGCTGCCATCGGCGGCAGCAAGAACAACATCTCGGGCGGCAGCATCACAATCAATGGCGGTACCATCTTTGCGATGGGCAATCTCACAAAAACGGGTAGCGCCGCCATCGGTGGCGGATATGCCGACCAGCCTGGCAACTATGGTGTCTGTGGCGACATTGTCATCAATGGCGGACAGGTAACTGCCTTTGGAGTTTCTAATGGCATCGGCCCAGGCTACCATGCTGACGAGGCCAGTCGCTCCAACAGCGGCTCGTTGACGCTCGGATGGACCAACCCCGATGACAATGTCTATATCACTCGTCTTGATAATGCCACAGGCGGAACTCACGTGCAGAGCCTCAGCTTTGCCCCGGGCAAACGATTCATCGACAATGGATCAAAGGCCGTACTAAAGGCCACAACTGAAGATATATCCGCACGGGTCATCGTGCCCCTGCTGGCTCCTACCGACGATGGCAACAACAGCGAACTGATCAGTGCCTGCAACGGCATGAAGCTGCCTGTGATGCTCGACGGCCGCACACTCTACAAGGACGGCTCGTGGAACACGCTGTGCCTGCCGTTCAACGTGGCCCTCAACGGCTCGCCCCTCAACGGAGCCGTTGCCCGTCCGCTCGAATCAGCCAGCATCAGCGGCTCGACGCTCAACCTGACCTTCGGCAATGCGGTCGATACGCTCGTAGCCGGAACACCTTATATTATTAAGTGGGCCAGCGGCGACAACATCGTCAGCCCCGTCTTTATGGACGTGACCATCGACGCAACAGACCGCAGCTACGACAACGGCGTATTGGACGACGAGCGCGTCCGCTTCCTCGGCACCTACGAGAGCATCCCGTTCTCCGCTGAGAACAAGAGCATCCTGCTCATGGGCGAAAAGAACACCCTCTATTATCCCACCACGGGCGCAGGCATCGGTGCACAGCGTGCCTACTTCAAGATAGGCGGGGACGGCGCACAGGCACAGGCCAATGCACGTCGCCTCAAGGCGTTCAGCATCAACTTCGGCGATGACGAGGCCACGGACATCATCAGCATCACCCCCGACCCCTCCGTGGGCGAGAGAAGTGATTACTGGTACACCCTCGACGGTCGCCGCCTCGCGGACAAGCCTGCCCAGAGCGGAGTATATATTAACAATGGTAAGAAGGTAATGATTAAATGAGAATAAAACACATGAACATGAAAAAGATATTCTTTGCTCTGATTGCAGCCGCAGTGCTCCTGACGGGAATGACAGGCTGCTCGAAGGAGGATAACCTATCCACTCCAGACACCAGCACTCTGGAACAGAACCTCGTCGGTCTGTGGTGGGACGAGTATGAATATGCCGATGTCACCGAGACGGGCGTACCCTTCAGCCGCGTGCTGCTGGCAGTGAAGGCCAATGCCGACCACACCGGCTGCCTCTATATGGGCGCGTTCGACGATAAGAGCGACTACCCGCTGGCCGTCTATGGCGGCCCCAAGGATGCCGGCTTCACTTGGCAACTGCTCGACGACGGCAGCGTGGTGCTCCGCGATCCTGCCAGCGGCGAGAGCGTAAAGTATGTCCGCACCCGTAGCAACGAAGGCGGCAGCTATGGCGGCAGCATGACCGACGTTGCCAGCACGAACGTGACCTACGGCGACGGCAACATGAAGGTGACCAACGGCAACTATTCCGGCACGCTCACAAAGGCCAACGCCGAGCAGCAGGCCGACATCGAGAAGAAACTCTCCGCGCTAATCCCCGCCACCAACCTCAGCGATGAGGACCAAATTGGCATCGACAATGAACCAGGAAGCAGCTGGGGCAGATAAGCCCCAGACGCTTCCCTGAGCCGTGACACGGCATAGAGCCGTGGAGCGTACGAGCATGTCAGACGATTTTCTTCTCTTTGCGCAAACAAGAACTGCGAAAAGTTGCAGAACAGCACGATTCGCCGTACTTTTGTACTCAAAAAAAACGCGATTAGTTTTTAGAAGTTAGAGGTTAGAGGTTAGAG
>JAFUVM010000042.1 GCA_017483665.1 Bacteroidaceae bacterium | reverse complement strand
TGCCTTCTGTGACCTTCTATATGCTTATTGGGGACTTACAGAGGCATTACAAAACAGAAATCATGAAAATTGCCGCATAACGATATATCTATCGAAAAGCCTCAATACAAAAAGGAAAAAAGAGGATGTGCCTATTTTGACTCACCCTCCAGGAGTCATTGTTGCTTTGGAATAAGTGGAGTCTTCCCTGCCGCTTACCTGATTACCACCTTTTTGCCGTTTCCGATGTAGAGGCCTGCCTTCCGGGGAAGGCCGTACAGTTTCTGTCCGTCGAGCGTGTACCAGTCAGCGGACTGGATGCCCGGCTGTGCAGACAGTGACTTGATGCCGTCGGCATACTCTTTGTAGGAGTCCTCCTCCAGGTCGGCCACGATGTTCGGGAAGTTCTGCCAGCCGTAGGCCTGTTCGTACAGCTCCTTCACACCCTCCTGCTTCAGCACGTGGAGCGTGGGGTTCGTCGTGGCAAAGCGATACCAGGAGAACGGGCCGTTGTAGCTGTAGCCGCCATCCTCTATTGTCGGCGGGACAGGTGCGAAGCAATAGACATGCTTCAGGTGCTTCAGGTAGTAGAACTTCATCCGGCCCAGCACACTGACATTCCTTCCCAAGAACAGTTCAGTGGCCGGGTAGTCGTTCAGGCCGTTGTCGCCGACAGCATAGTGGCCCAGCAGCGTACCCTTCTCCAGTGATGTGCATTCGTCGGTCACCAATACGGTACGCACGTAGCGCGACAGGTAGGCAATGTCCTTCAGGTCCACGTCGGTCAGCGGAGCCCAGAGGTCGAACGTCAGCAGGCCTTCCCCGTCCAGCATCCACAGGCCGTAGTTACCTATCATGGCGCCTATCGGAAAGACGCTCTCCTCGTAGTCCTCATCGGCCACCACGTTGAATTCCTGCCACAGTTTGTCGCCCTTGTACATCTTCACAAAGTGTTCGGGAACCTTCACCGTAATCTTCCCCTTCTGCAAGCCTGCGAACGGGTCGGGGTTGGCAGCAACCAAGTCCGCGGCATAGGGAGGATTGGGCGTGGCGCTTGTGATGGTCTCCAGCGATGTGCCGGCAAAAGCTCCGTCCATCAGGTAGGACATCTTGCTGCCCAGATCCACATGTTTCAGCGAGGTGCAGCCCTTGAAGGCATCCTCGGCGACATAGCCTCCCAGCTTGACGCTCTCCAGCGAGGTGCAGCCCTCGAACGTGCCGCTGCCCACGCCCGAGCAGTAGGTCAGGTCTATCTCCTTGAGCGCGGCGCAGTTCCTGAAGGCATAGTTCTCGGCCTTCGTCAGGGCCGGCATGTCGAGCGTCTCCAGGCTGGTGCAGCCGCTGAAAGCGCTGTTGCCGATGTACTCTGCGCAGGGTATGTGCACCTCCCTCAGCGACGTGCAGCCCTGGAACACTCCGCGGTCGGCGTAAGCCCACATCGCCTCGTCGCCCACCTTCTTCACGGATGGCAGATCGATAGTCTCCAGACTCGTGCAACCCTTGAATGTCTCATGCAGCTCCGTCACGCTCTCGGGCAGGATGACGGACTCCAGATTGGGAAGGTTGTTGAACACGTGACCTACTACCTCGGGGCCGTCGTGCACGTTGATGATCTTTATCTTCCCGGCCAGCGAGCCCCAGTTGTAGGGATTAAGGCCGTCGGTGTTCTCCACGAAGCGCTGCTTGCTGCTCACCTCCAGATAGCCGTCGGCATAGAGGACGTAGCTGAAGAACGAGTATTCACTGTCTATGCCGTGGACAGCAAGCACTTCGCCGTGCTCGGAGTCGGTGTAGCGCAGGCGCGACCATCCGCCTGATGCCAGATAATGCACGAAAGACTTGTTCGGAACCGTAGCCTTCACGGCACGCGAGTAGGCATTCGTGTTCCTGCCGGTGCTGGGCGGGCGATTCGCTGCTCGGCACAAGTGGCGAAGGGAACTCCCGCCGCCGTCGCCGTTCGCGTCGTAGTCCAGACCCATGTCGTTGAAGGTGGCATCGCTCACCTCGGGCACCTCATCGGCGTTTATCTCGAACTGTTCCATCTCGGGCGTGTCGGCAAGGATGCTGTTGCCAAGTTTCTCTACCTGCGAGCCGAACACGATGCGCGTCAGCGAGGAGCAGCCGGCCAGGGCATAGTCTCCCATCTCCCTGATGTTGTCCACGAAGATGGTCTGTAGCTTGTCGTGGTTCCGCAGAGCCTGAGCACCTATCTTCTCCAGTGAGACAGGAACGGAGACGGTAGTCAGCTGGCTCAGTCCGTTAGCTTCGTGGTAGAAGGCGTAGTCTCCGATTTCCGTCACGCCGTTGTCAATGAGAATTGTCTTTACCTCGTCCATATATGCAAGCCAGGGGTTGTTGGCAGCCGCTTGCGTGGCATTGCTCTGGCTGGCGATGTTCTTCGTGATGGTCAGAATGCCGTCGGCGGACAGGCTCCAGCCGTTGCCCGTGATGGGATATGCATCGCCGCTAAGCGTGAAGCCGTTCCAAGGGACAACGCTTGCCCAATTGGACGCGTACTGCTGGGGCAGATGGAGCGTCGTCCTGGCCTTTGTGAAGTTCTTGAAGGCATCTGTATCAACAGTTGGAGGTGTCTGTCCTTCCACATAGATGTTGGTTTGAAGGACAGTAGATGAACCGCTGCGTCCGGCAAAGGCTTCGCTGCCTATGCTTTTAATTGCGGAGCCAAAGGAGATGTCGACGATGTTCGATCCATAGAAAGCCCGTTTTCCTATCGTCTCGATATTCCGCATTCTCACGCGCATCAAAGGGCAGCCCTCGAATGCCGACTCACCGATGGACTTCACGTTGTACAACCCATCCACCTCGCGTATGGCGGTTCCCCTGAATGCATTTGCACCGATGGATGTCGGTAGTTTTTCTATAAGGAACTTGGAGAGCTTGCTGCAACCGCGGAATGCATCATTGCCTATTCCTCCGCCAAGCCATGACTTGCTGGCATCGAACGTCTGCAAGCTGGTACAGCCGCTGAAGGCACTATTTCCCATGACATAGCATGTGGACGACTCGAGATAGACTTTCTCCAGCGATGTCAGTCCGGCGAAAAGGTTGTCGGGGATGTTCTTTATCTTTCCCCGGATGGTCAGCGACGTGGCTTTACCTATCTCGCCTGCCCAGGGAGCGCTCCCCTGTGTGTAGGCTGGCATGTCCTCTGCCTGGGGGAAAAGGTCATACAGGCTCACATAAAGATCCTTATTGGCAACGGATGCAAAGTTCCACCAGCCTATCAGCGAGTGGTTGCTGTCATAGACAGGTTCGCCCGAAACCACAAAGCCTGCAATTTCCTGCTTTACCCCGATATCGGCTTTAGAGCAATACCCGCCGGCATCATAAGCAGATGCCAGTCTGCTTGGAACAGCAATGACAAGTTCCTTTTGGCTGTGGTCTTCATAAGCAGCTGTTTGAGTAGCTGAGGTGAAGAATTCCAACTTACCGAAATCCTTAGGGAACTCGGGAGGAGTCGGTGCAGATATGAAGACACTGGGCTCCGAAGGGTATGTCATGGAGTGGTCCCACATTTTGCCAGACATATCAAAGAGTTTTTCACCCAGTTTCTTTATTTTGCTGCCAAGGTCTATCTTCGTTGAGTATTTCATGCCCGAAAATGCTCTATACCCAACCTCCTCAACAACAGGAAGTGTGATGACGGGAACGGCAGCCTCTGAAAAGCCGTATGCTTCCACTGTTCTTACTTTTGGCAGATACAAGGTTCCCGTCTGCATTGTCAGGCCGCTCAGACCGTGTTCGTCTATTACTTCTGTCTGAGAAGCTTCGAACTCTGTGACCGTAATGGCATTGAAGGCGTATGAGCCAATTTTCGTGGCACTTACCTTAATGGAATGGATAAGTGACCAATAAGGCGTCCATGGTGCACCCGCATCCTCGTTGAAGTTACTAAGGGCACCGCTGACAATGACTGTTAGTACCCCGTCGTCACTGATGCTCCATTTGCCGTTTGAGAGCTGGCCGCCAACCTTGTCTGCCAGGGCCATGCTGCTGCTGCATAATGCCATGAGCATCATGAGCGAGCGAAAAAGGAAGTGTTTGGTTCTTCTCATAGCTGTTTGTTGTTTAGTTAGCATATATAAATAATGTATAGACGCAGAAGAGGCATGTCCCGGCCCTCTGTGGGGCGAAGACATGCCTTGCGGTATCGATAATGGCGCAGGATAGCGCCTGCTTATTTAGCAGAAATAGGGGGGGTAGAACCCAAGCTATATGCAAACGAGAACAAGTTGCACATGATTTTACTGTATTACTTTTCCAAGTTCCTGTTGTTGCTTGCAAAGTTACACTTTTTCCTTCATTATCAAAAGAAAAATGATAAAATAATTTCAATTCAGAGATAAAATGACAGTAAAATGACAGCCGGCGAGTCAAAAGAAATGGGATTGCAAAAACAAAAAGGGATAAAATTGTGCGAAAGCTTTGCCGATAACGAGAAAAAGCGTATCTTTGCAGTTGATAAACACATTCTAATGATATGAAACGCATCATCAGACCCATAATTGCTTCTGTTATTCTTTGTGTCCTGGCGTTCCTCGCAGGAGGGAAGTCTGTCTCTGCACAGGCGCTCTACACCAATCCCGACACCATTCAAGCGTACTTGAAGGACCGCATCAAGGAGGTCAAGGAACAGGCGAAAGAGACGCGAGCCAAGCTCAAGGAGGAAGAGAAGACTTTGCGCACATTGAACCGTGACCTTGCCAAGTCGCGTACCCAGGCACAAAGGGATAAAATCAAGTTGAAGGAAGCAAAGCGCAAGGGCAAGTTCTACCAGGTAAAGCCTTATATACCAGTCGAACTTCAAGGAGACGTAGAAGCAAAGATTAAGGCAGCAAAGGAAGCGAAAGCTGCCAAGGAACGCGAGATAAAAGAGAAGGCTGCCGAGAAGAAAGCTGCCGAGAAAGCTGCCATAGCCGAGAAGAAACAGCAGGCAAAGGAAGCCAAGCAGAAGGAGAAAGAACAGTTGAAGGAATCGGCCAGAAGTCAGGCGAAGCGTGCCAAGGAGAAGAAGGCTGAGCTGAAAGAGGAAACCAAGCAGAAGGAAGAGGAAGCCAAGCAGCAGGCGGAAGCTGCCAAACAGGAAGCGAAGGAGCAGAAGGACGCAGCTACCTCCGATGCTGAGGTGTCCAAACAAGCGGAAGCCACCGCCAAGAAAGCCGGAGCAGCCGCAGTTGTCGCTCCTGTTGTGGCGAAGGAAAAGGCAGCAGATGCCAAGGCTTCGGCATCAAAGGATAAGGCTTCCGATGCAAAGGATAAGGCTTCCGATGCCAAGAAGTCAGTTGCAGAAGCCAAGAAGTCCGCTGCGGAGGCGAAGAAATCTGCCCAGAAGGGAAAGGTAGAGGAGAAGGAAAAGACGCCCGAGCAACTGGAGAAAGAGGCAGAGCGCCAAGAGAAGGAAGCAGAGAAGCAGGAGAAGGAGAAGCAGGCTGCCGTGAAAGCTGCCGTGAAGGATGCCGAGAACAAGGCAAAGGAGGCTGAACAACGCGCGAAGGAATCGGAGGCTAAGGCCAAGGCCAAGACGAAAGAACAGGAGACAAAGGACGCCGACGCTGAGACCAAGGAGCAGGAGACAAAGTCTGCTGATGAGGAAACTCAGTCCGAAGAGGCGCAAGAGGAAAAGCCTAAGCGCAAATATACTGTCCGCACACAACGCGAGAAGTCGGCTTCGAAGAAAAGCGAAAACAAGTAAATCCATAGGAGGCAAGAAAGAAATGCAGACACTCATCATTCCCCGTATGGCCCAGGCCGTTTCTTCGGCAGCCGACATACCTTCCGCCTTTGCCGAAGCCGGTGTCAGTTACACACCCGTCACTTGTGTGAACTGGCCCGAGAGCTTTCCCTATAAACCCAGTATGGAGTTTGCTGCCGCCCACACCGGCGATGCCCTGTTGCTCCATTATCGTGTGGAAGAGCAGAGCGTTCGCGCCGTTGCAAAGCAAGACATGGACAACGTCTGGGAAGATTCGTGTGCAGAGTTCTTCTGCATGCCTGCCGCAGACGGCATATATTATAATGTAGAATGCAACTGCACGGGCAAACTCCTTTTGGCCGCAGGCAAGGGCCGCAAGGAGCGTCAGCCGGCACCGCAGAGCGTTTTGCAAGGCATCGACCGTTGGGCCTCGCTGGGCACAGCTCCCTTCGACGTACGCGAGAAGACAATCCGCTGGGAGCTGGCATTGCGGTTGCCCGTCGGCACATTCTTCCTCCATCAGATGGAGAGTTTCTGCGGACTGGAAGCCAAAGGCAACGTCTACAAGTGTGGCGACGGCCTGCCCGTGCCGCATTTCATCAGCTGGAACCCCATATCGACCATCAGTCCCGACTTCCATCGCCCCGAGTTCTTCGCTCAAATGGTTTTCGCATGTCTCTGAAACAACGCGTACTTTCCACGATGAAGTCGCGCGACGTGGAGAGCGATTTCGAACTCTACGTCACCCGCACTCCCGGCTACCTGTGGGCATTGTTCTTCCGCAGACTACACGTTCACCCCATTGCTGTCACCCTCATGGGCATCGTCATCGGTGCCGCATCGGGCTGGTTCTTCTATAGTACCGACCTCCGTCTCAACCTCATCGGCATGCTCATGCTCATTTGGGCCAATTGGTACGACTGTGCCGACGGCCAGCTGGCTCGCATGACGGGGCAGAAGACGCTTGTGGGACGTGTGCTCGACGGCTTTGCAGGCGACGTTTGGTTCTTCTGCATCTACCTCGCCATCCTGCTGCGCCTCTGGCCGCAATGGGGCATCGCCATCTTCCTGCTCGAGGCATGGGCGGGCTTGTATTGCCACACACGCCAATGTGCCATAGGCGACTACTACCGCAACGTCCACCTCTGGACGATGTTCGGAGGCGAGGGCAGCGAGCTGGACAGCAGCGTCCAGGTCAAGGCGCGGATGCAACGCTTGCGCTGGTGCAGCGGTCAGTGGTTCGAGAAGCTTTACCTCTTCTTCTATGCCCGTTATACCTGCGGCCAGGAACGTCAGACCCCTGAGTTCCAAAAGCTTCGTCCCTTGATGGAAGGGCAACCTTTGGGCAGCGACATACGTAATGTGTTCCGGCAGGAAAGCAAACCGCTGATGCCCCTTTGCAATATCCTTACCTTCGACACCCGCGTCATCGTCCTCTTCCTGTCCCTTCTTGTCGGACTTCCTTGGATTTATTTCATCTTCGAAGCAACGGTGCTCGAAGCCGTCCGCTATTATCTCATCCATCGCCACGAGTCGCTTTGCCGACGGTGCCGTCAAACATTGTCCCAGCCATGACGCAGAGTCGCAACATAGCCCTCATCCTGGCAGGCGGCACAGGCCGACGCATGGGAGCCTCGCTGCCCAAGCAGTTCATGGAGATTGACGGCGAGACGGTCCTTCTGCACACCTTGCGAGCCTTCCAGCAACACCCGCTCATCCACGACATCTGCCTGGTCTGTATGCCTCAATGGGAAACGTTTGTGCAGCAGGAAGCCCGTCTGGGCGACATCAGCAAGCTGAGCAGCATCGTGCCGGCAGGCGAGACCGGCTACCTCTCGGCCCGCTACGGCATAGAACATCTGGCTCGGGAGGTAAATGTCCATGATGCCATCGTGCTTGTCCACGATGTGGTCCGGCCGCTCATCACGCAGGACATCATCAGCCGCAACATAGCCGTCTGCTTGACGCACGGCAATGCCATCACAGCCCTGCCCAGCCACGAGGCCTATCTGCGGACGCAGAACAGCAGCACCGTGGACGGCCTTCTTCCGCGCGAGGCCTTGATGCGAGCCCAGACGCCCCATACCTTCCCGCTTGCCACCTTGCAGCAGATGCTTCGCATGGCCGACGACCGAAGCATCCGCGACTCGCAGTCCATCATCACCCTTGCCGGTGAGCTTGGCATAGCGCCCCTGCACATCGCCCAGGGCGACCTGCGCAACTTCAAGATAACCGAGCAGAGCGACATCCTCATCTACCGCGCCCTGAAGACATTGGAAGAGTAGCTCACTCCACCGGCCGTGCCCACGCACGCACCGCGTCTTTAGCTTTTTTCGTTGATTTGTACAAAAAAAAGGCCGAATGGTTTTGGCGTTTTACGTTTTTTCCATAACTTTGCAGCATCGCACTGTTAGCCCCATAGGGGCGGCGGGCGGTCTTATATATAAGAAAGACGTTTACTGACGTCTGTCGTTGTGACTTGTGAACTTCGCAAATTCCAATCTCTACAACAGACAGATGACAACGAAGCGTCTGCGTAGTACGTTTCTATAGTAGCTATTAGTATAGTTCGTGCTGGCGTGGGCTAACTGGCGTTGTCTATCCTGTGTAGAGAGGGCAATGCGAAGGCCTACAAGTCCAGGATAGGCGAGTAAAGCAGCACCTGCGCCTTTTTTGTGTATCTGCGAAGACGAAGTATGAACACAACGTATTACAACTAATTATTTTCAAACCTATTAAACGTACTTATTTATGAGGTTTCCTTTACGACTCATGCTACTTTCTGTAGCCATGATGCTGCTTGGATTCAGTGCCAGAGCTGGCAGCATCACCCGGGAACAAGCCAAGGCAAAAGCCCAGAGTTTCCTGCAAGCTCAACATCAGTTGCAGGGTACCAGACGTCTTGCTCCGGCCCGTACGCCGGTGGAGCTGACCAGCACGCCTACGGGCGAGGCTGCTCTTTATGTGTTCAATATTGGCGAAGAGGACGGCTTCGTCATCGTCAGTGGCGACGACCGTACCCGTAGCATTCTCGGCTATGCCGACAGCGGTACTTTCGATGCCGACCGCGTGCCTGCCGCTCTCAGCGAGATGCTCGCCATCTATGCCCGCCAGATTGAGCAGCTCGTGCAGAGCGGTTCTCCCGCTCTGGATTCTCTCCGCCAGACAGCATCCAGGGCACAAGCCCGCCGCCGCATCAGCGGCACGATGGCCGACGTTGCGCCGCTGCTCACTACGACGTGGGACCAGGGCGACCCCTACAATGCCTATTGCCCCACACTGAACGACCAGACAGCCCTCACCGGCTGCGTAGCCACGGCAATGGCACAGATAGCCTACTACCATAGATATCCCACCACGCAGGTGCCCAACCTCGCAGCCTACACGTCGGCAACCAACAAGATCAACGTGTCGGCCTGGGGCGCCACCACCTTCGATTGGGACAACATGCTTCCGAACTATGGCGGCTCTTACTCCAATACAGAGAAGACTGCAGTTGCCACGTTGATGCGCTACTGCGGTCAGGCAGCACAGATGGACTACGGCTTCACCTCCGGCGCCTACAACGGCGACGCCCTCAACGCCTTCACGCAGAAGCTGGGCTACAACGCCAATGCCGAGTTCCGCAGTGCCGCCTCCTACAGCGCAAACGGATGGGAGGACCTTATATATAAAGAGGTAAGCGAGAACCGCCCCGTCTATTACTCTGCCCTCAACGGCGACGACGGTGGCCCGCAATGTGGAGGTCACGCCTTCGTCATCGACGGCTATCGTGCCGACGGCAACTACTTCCATGTGAACTGGGGCTGGGGCGGTGCCTACAATGGCTACTTCAACCTCTTTGCCCTCGACCCGGGAGCGCCCGAGTCCCCGGTTACTTCCACAGGCTGGCATTATCAGATGCTCGCTCTCGTAGGGCTGAGTCCAGAGACAGTGAACACGGCCAAACTCACGAAGGATGCGGCTGGCAGCTGGCTCATCACCAGCACCAACGACTGGAACGAACTCTCCGCCAATCTCGATGCATACAATGGCGGCACGTTCAAGCTCACGCAGGACATCAGCGTCACCACGATGGTAGGAACGGAATGGCAGCCCTTCAGCGGTACCTTCGACGGACAGGGACACACGCTGAATGTCAATATCGAGAGCGATGAATGGGGAGCCGCACCTTTCAACTATGTAGATTCAGGCACAACCATAAAGAATCTGAAGACACAGGGCACCGTGACAGGCCATGAGGTACATGCATCAGGATTAGTCGGAGGAACCTCGAACTTTGATACCTTCACTCTCACAATCACCAACTGCGAAGTGGCTGTACGAGTGAATGGAAACGGACATGCCGGAGGATTTATAGGACATGCAATATACATGCATCCCGTGTTTACCGACTGCGTGTTCTCCGGCAGCATCTATGGTTGCCACGACCACGGCTGCTTTGTTGGCTGGAAGGAGTGGGAGAGCCGTCCGGAATACATCAATTGCCTTTCCATACCGACTTTCTTTGAAGGAGACAGTTCTTGGGACTTTTCACATCCAGGTATGGGGGATGTTGAACATTCCATTCTCACTAATTGCTACTATTCCTACGACGGTAATTTCAGCGGAACACAGGGCACAGCCGTTACCAAAGAACAATTGGCTGACGGCTCTGTTGCCCGTGCCCTTCAGGACGGCCAGCGCGACTGGACGACGGGTCAGGTGTGGGGACAGAGGATTGGCACTGACACAACACCTTTGCTGACCAGCGATGCCGTCAAAGGCATTTATAAGGTTTCGTTTGTTCATGACGGTGTGGTCTTGCTGAACAAGTTCACCAATGATACTCTTGGCGACAATATGCCGACGGCTGAAGACTTAGGAATGAGCAGCGTCAGCTTTACATATAACAACACAACATTTACAGGAACAACAAAAGTAAGTTCCGACATTGAAGTGACCTGCACGGGCACCAGCCTCTATGCAGTCACCATCGGCTCTGCTGATCACGGTTCAGTCAGCGTGACTGGATTTGCTCCTAATTCCTTAGTCACCATCACTGCAACGCCGGATGAGAACTATGTGCTCAGTAGTCTGGTGGTAACAGACAGCGAAGGTCGGGAACTCCCGTTGACGGCCACGTCAGACATAAACGTCTTCACCCTGCCCTGGCCCGCATCAGACATTACAGTACAGCCCACTTTCATCGCTTTCGTGAAAGATGCCGATGGGTATTACATCATTGACTCAGAAATTGCGTGGAACACGTTGGGCAATTTGGTGCGGGGAGGAATAGGAACGTTCAATGCCAAACTGACCAAGGACATCACAGTCACGACAATGATAGGCACAGAAGGCCATCCATTCTCTGGCGTCTTTGACGGACAGGGGCATACGCTGAATGTTAACATCGAGAGCGGCGACGAATACACGGCTCCGTTCCATTGGACAATTAACAGCACATTCAAGAACCTTACAGTGGCAGGCACTATCAACGTGACGGAGCATTTTGCTGGCGGACTTATCGGATGGGCAGAGGAAGTTACCTTGCAAGGTTGTGAAAGCAAGGTAACCATCAATTCCAATTACTATGGCGATGGAACACACGGAGGTTTCATATCTATCGTTCGTGGCGGAACAGCGCGTTTCTATGACTGTATATTCTCTGGTACCATCATAGGCGAGAACACTGACTGCTGTGGTGGCTTCTGCGGATGGCACGATGGAGGGATACAGATATACAACTGCCTGAACATTGGACGCTTTGAGCTTGCATCAAGCAATAGTTGTTCCACTTTTAGCCGCAATGGGGTGGAAGTTTATAACAGCTACTGCATTTCCTCTTTAACCGACCTTGTTGAGGATATTCAGGGATTGTCTGTTACACCTGAGCAGCTGGCGGGCGGATATGTGACATATTCATTGCAGAGCGGCTTGCGCGACTGGACCGACGGTCAGGTGTGGGGCCAGGCATTGGGAACGGACGAAAGCCCCATTCTCACCAGCGCTGCTGCAAAGCATGTGTATCGTGCCGACATGAAGCTTAATGGAGAACATGTACTCTATCTGTATATGAACAGTCCCGTCGGAAGCCAGATGCCTACGGCAGCACAGCTGGGTCTGCAGAGCGCAACCTTCACCTACAACGGCGAGCCGCTGACCTCAGCCACCACCTTCGATGCCGACCCCGTTATTGAGGTGGCAGGGACGCCGGCCATATCACTGACGATCGCCCCGACCGAACACGGGACTGTAACAGTGACTCCACCAGTGTTTGTAGCAGGAACGGAGGCAACCGTCACAACAGTCCCTGATGAGGGCTACGGCATCATGTCAGTTACCGTGACCGATGCCGACGGCAACGATGTGGAAGTCACGCCAACGGACAACCGCAACGTATATACCTTCATCTGGCCTGCCAAGAGTGTGACGGTGAAGGCTGAGTTCAGCACACCAATTAGCTTGGCTGTAAACGTGACGGAACCGGGAACCATCGGTGCTGTTATCGATGAGGCGGCAAAGGCTGAGAACAGCAACCGCTATTTTGTAAAGTCCATCACCGTCACGGGCAACATCAATCAGGACGACCTGAGGACGCTTTCGGAGATGTGTACCGGCGAGTACATCCTTGGCACCATCGACCTCAGCGGAGCCAGCATCGAGGACAACTACATCGACAACAACATGTTCCGCGACCGCGAAAAGCTCACCTCCATCATCCTGCCCGAGACGCTGGAATACATCAACGACGCATCGTTCTACAACTGCGACGGGCTGACCTCTATCGACATCCCAGCCTCGGTGAAGCGTATCTGGAGCAATGCCTTTAATGACTGTAGCAACCTTGCAACGGTCACAGGCTTGGAGGGACTTTCAGCAGAAGATTCCTACTGGGCCTGGGATCCCTTCTGGGCTACAGCCATTACAGAACCTGTCTATGGTGGTTCGGTATTCCTCTATATGCCTCCCTCGATATCTGGTGAATATGAGATACCCGCCGGCATCAGGATGTCCGCTGCAGGCTCTTTCCGTCAGTCAAGGCTTTCCTCTGTCACCCTGCCCGCCTCACTCACAGTGCTGGGCGACGACACCTTCCAGGACTGCTCGAACCTGACCGACATCTACTGCTATGCTACCGTGCCGCCCACCTGCGTCAGCGGTGTCTGGGAGTATGGCTTTGACCGCGGTGCCTGCACAGTCTATGTGCCTGCCTCGGCTATTGAGGATTACCAGAACGCCGACGAATGGCGCGACATGGGACGCATCGTAGGTATCGTCACTGGCGAACTGGCCGACCTGACCATCAACGTGGCTACAGCAGGCACGCTTGGCGATGCGCTCTTCGACGCTGCCGTGGCAGCAGCTCAGATTAGCGACAAGGTGCTCGTCAAGAACCTCACCGTGACAGGCAGCATCAATGCCGACGACGTGGCCTACCTGAACGCTCTGCCTGCTACATTATATAATATGTATATGCTCGACCTAAGCGGCGCAACGCTCGAAGGCAATGTCATTACAGAACGCATGTTCTATGCTACACTCTATAAGAGCATCGCTCTGCCCGCCGGCATCACCAGCATTGCCTCCGAAGCATTCTGCGACAGTCGTCGCCTTCTGGAAATCACGCTGCCCGCAGCTATAACAACGATTGAACCCGGTACGTTCAACGGCTGTTCTTCTTTGCAGGCTGTGACCTTCGCCGAGAACAGTGCCTTGAAACGCATCGAGGAATACGCGTTTGCCGGGCTATCCTCTCTGAAGAGCATTACGCTGCCTGAATCGTTGGAATACATCGGTCCCCATGCGTTCGAGAACTGCGGACTGACCAGCATCGTCATTCCCGACGGTGTAACGGAGACGGGAGACAGGGTACTGCAGAGCTGTCGCTCACTGAAGAGCATCACCATTGGCAATGGCATGACGAACATCCCTGATTGCTGGGCCGAGTTCTGCGACAACATTGAAGAGGTCGTTATCGGTAAGAAAGTGACATCCATCCGTTGGCGTGCCTTCCCCGGCTTCAACATCAAGAACGTATATTCCTACGCTAAGTCTGCACCGTCATGGGACGATGCCTTCTATGATGGCATCAACTCCGAAGCTGTGCTGCACGTCTATTCCAACTGTGTGAACCGTTACCAAAATGCCAACGGCTGGCTGGACTTCCCCACTATCGTAGGCGACCTCGGCACCTATCCCACCTTCGAGCTTGCTGTCAACGTGGCAGAGATGGGCACCTTCAGCGAAGCCCTCGCCGCAGCCATGACCGCCGCCGGATGCGAGGATAAGATGGACATCACAAAGCTGACCGTCACAGGCACTGTGAATGAGGATGATCTCTATTACCTCCGTGACAATCTGGGAGCCACGCTCGATGCACTCGACTTAGGCGCAGTAACGGTGGATGGTAATTGTTTGGGCGACACACAGCTGGCCAGATGCGGTTTCGAGGAAGTCGTACTGCCTGACAACATAACGATTCTACAAGGATGGGGTGTCCTTGAAGGATGTGTTAACTTGAAAACCGTCAACATTCCGAGTAGCGTCACTTATGTATGTCCAAGGATTCTCAACGGAGCAACCTCGCTCGAAACGGTTACAGGCGGCGAGGGTGTCGTAGAGATGGATGGCGGTAACGGCATGTACTTCGACAACTGTCCTAACCTACAGTCGCCCGTCATACTGAATACTTTCTTCTTCCGGCTTCCATCGAATACAGAAGGAGCCTACGAGGTGCCCGAAGGCGTGACTGCTATAGCCCGCGATGCCATGTGGAATGTTAACAGACTGACAGCCATTACGCTTCCAGAAAGCATCACGACGATTTACGGCAACGTTTTCGCTAATGATGTGAACCTGAAGGATATCTACTTCTATGCTGTAGAGTTACCAACCACCGATCAAGAAACTTTCGGCGGCTTTGACCGTTCGGCCTGCACGTTGCACGTCTATGAAGAGATGGTTGAGTTGTTCCAGAACGATGACCTCTGGAGTGAGTTCAACATCGTGGGCGACTTGGGCGCAATACCCAACCTTACGCCTATCAACGAGGCTGACTATGCCGACCTCTGCAACCTCTACAACACTCTCGGAGGCGACGGCTGGCGCAACAAGTGGATGACGAACAAGAACGTCCAGACGGCAAGCCGCTGGCGCGGTGTCACCTTCGACGAGGATGGCTATGTCACCGGCATCAACCTTGAGGACAATGGACTCAACGGCGACATCAGCAGCCTCACTTTCGCAGGCATGAGCCGTCTGACGGAGATGAACCTGAGCCGCAACGCCATTACGGGTGACATCCGGCCCCTGCTCGCAACATTGAACAGCAACTGCGACCTCAACGTCGCAATGCAGAATCTTGGTTATGTGGGCGAGCATACACTCTATGAACTGTGCAATTATGGCGGACTGCCCTCCATCGCCTACTACCAGAGCGGCAGCGGCCAGCTGGCCTCGACGCTCATCGGAGTGAACGGTGTCTGCCAGTTCTACCACGAAGGCACCGACGGCGGACATTACTGGGACTGCTACATCTACGCCGACGGCGGTACATGGGGCAACTTCAAGTTCTATTGGCCGTCGCCTGCCACGGTTGAATGTTTCCAACCGCACCACTTCACCTTCACCTATCGCTACGAGATGGGCGATGCTAACATGGACGATGCCGTCAACGTGCTCGACCTGCAATCGACGCTCAACTACTCGAACAACCAGTCGTGGGGACTCTTCAACTTCTATGCAGCAGACACCTATGGTCCGGACGACGACATCAACGTGCAGGACATTGTGGCTACGGTGAACATGTTGTTGGCTCAGGAGGGTCAGGGTAGAATGAACGTCAAGGCGTTGGCTGGTGACGGCACGACAGAAGGCGAAGCATGCCTGAGTGTCGAAGACGGACAACTCGTGCTCTACACCACCAAGCCTGTAGCAGCGCTCGACCTGCGCCTTGCTGGTATCGGCACTGACGATATCGTCTGGAAGACCGAGGACATGGGATTTGTGACTGCCACTAAGGGGCAGGGCGATACGCATGCTATCATCTATTCGATGCTGCCGCGCCAGATAGAGGAGGGTAGGACTGTGATTGCCACTTTCGACGGTAATCGCACACCCCGCCTTGTGTCTGCTGTGCTCTGCGACGACATGGCACGTCCCGTCGTCGTTGGCGGCAGTATACCCACACAGCTCCACAGTATAGCAGGAGAGGGCATACAGTCTGCCTACGACCTGCGAGGCATCAAAGTAGACAGCCCGCAGCAGAAGGGTGTTTATATTGTAAATGGAAAGAAAGTTGTCATTAAGTAATAAAGATTATATTATGTATCTCATGAAAACAAGAATAATGATGCTGCTGACGCTGCTGCTCCCCATGGTGGGGGCAGTGGCACAGAACACTGTGTCGATAGGCAATGCGGAGATGGAGTACCTCTCGTTGGGACAGTCTGTGGATCTGCCTGTCATGATGGAGAACGCGGATGACATTGTGGCTGTGGAACTCTCCGTGAAACTGCCGAGGGGCGGTCGTATCAATACCGACGGCTGTCAGCTTACCGCCGCTCGCGCCGACGGTCATCAGCTGAGTGCCGCATGTATCGATGCTGACAACAATGTGTATAAGGTAACGGCATTCTCGGCCTCGAACAAGTCTTTCAAGGGTAACAGCGGACAGCTGATGACCCTGGATGTCGTGACATCTCAGGATTGGCTCGACGGACGTACCTACGCTGTGACCGTCACCAAAGCTCTGCTTTGTCTGAGCAATGGTGACAACGTCTGCACGAGCAGCGAGAACGGAGCTATTGTCATCCCGAATACGCCCCATGCCAACATATCTTTTGATGTCACAGGCATCGTCACTACGGTGAAGAAGGACTCAGTCAACACCTTCATGCTCGGCATTACCAACACCGGTACCGCCACGACAGGCCCCATCTCCTTGCAGCTGCCCGATTGGATGAGTCTGCAGGGAGCCCTGATGCCCATCGAATCCGGCCAGACGGCCACAGCAGTCATTGCCATGTCGCCCAAGGGCGAGGCCAACACCCGCTACGACGGCTACATCGGTATCAACATCGAGAACGGCAACAACCAGATACTGCCCTACGACGTGACCATCGTCTCGGATGCCAAGGGAACGGTTGTGTTCTCCGTATGCGACGAATACACCTACTACGAGGCTGATGCTCCGAAGGTGCAGAACGCCAGCATCGAGATGCGCAATGCGCTGACCGGCGAAGTCGTTGCTACACTCAACACGGGCACGACAGGCACAGCCACCACCACGCAGGTGGAGGGCTACTACGAGTACACCGTCACGGCAGAGGGACATGAGACCTACACCAACAACATCCTCATCTATCCCGGACAGACCACTGAGCGCACCGTGAACCTGAGCATCGGCGACGGTATCAACATCGAGTACCGCGTGGTGGAGACGGAAGAAGGCGACGGCTACGAGATTGTGACGGAAGCCACGCTGGAGGTAGCCGTGCCTGCCCCGCAGGTGACCATCTCCGCTCCGGGCCGCGTGAAGATGAGCGACGTGGCTGTAGGCGAACATGTCGATGTGCAGGTCACGCTCACCAACCGCGGCCTCATCAAGGCCCGCGACGTGACGCTCATCGTGCCTGAGATAGAAGGCTTCAGGTGGGAGGCACTCACTCCCATCGTTTTCGACCTGCGTCCGCAGGAGACAAGCTTCATCCTCATCCGCTACACCCGCGAAGAGGAGAGCGATGAGGGATGCGTCATTGAGTGGAGGGCCAACTACACATGGAAGTGCGGCGACGAGCCCAAAGGACGCGAAATCTATGCCTACACCTCCATCGGCGACAACTGCAAGCCCTTGTTGCCCGGCAACTGTACAATGGCTACTATCGTGGAGGACGAGGACGTCATCGTCACCGTCAAGCTGCAGTTCAACCAGCTTCTCACCCTGACCCGCCAGGCCTTCGAGGGAACCCTTACCATTGAGAACGGCAGCGAGAAACCGATGGAAGACATCCTTCTCGCCCTCACCGAGCGGATGCCCAACGGCGAGCTGGCTACCGACCGCGAGTTCGATATCAGCTTTACTGAACTGACAGGCTTCACGGGCGGAGTCTCCGGCCCCTGGACACTCGATGCCGGACGCACAGGCGTACTGAAGGTGAAGTTCGTACCCACCAAATATGCTGCTCCCATTGCAGCTATCGACTATGTGTTTGGCGGCAGCCTCACCTTCTCCGTCGACGGCAAGGAGCGGCATGCCGATCTCACCGAGCAGCTCATGACCGTGAAGCCCACACCGGAGCTGAACCTCGACTACTTCATGCAGCGCGATATAATTGCCGATGATGCCATCACGAAGGATGTTGTCGAGCCTTCGGAAGAAGCTGAGTTCGCAGTGCTCATCAGCAACATAGGCTACGGCGATGCCGAGAATCTCCGTATGGTGACGGCACAGCCTGAGATGGTGGACAACGAGGAGAGTCTCTTCCTGCAGTACAGCATTACATCGTCACAGCTCAACGGACAGGAGAAGTCGCTTGCTTTCGGCAAGAGCGTCACCACTGATTTCGGCACACTGCCGGCACATGGTCACGCCTATGCCCAGTGGTGGATGACGTCGAGCCTGCTGGGACATTTCATCGAGTACAATACCAGCTACACCCAGCTAACGCTGAGCCAGAACCCCAATCTCTCGCTTCTGAATCGGGTACGCATACACGAGCTCATCCGTAGCATCGTGGTGGAGGGCAACAGCAATGCTGACTGCGGATGGGCCGTGAACGGCGAAGAGGACAGTCAGAACCTGCCCGACACGCTCTACCTCAGCGACGGCACACAGGAACCCATTGCCATCGGCACGGCCACAATGCTCGAAGGTTCCCCCTTCGAGTACACCCTCTCCCTCGAACCCTCTGCCGCCGGCTGGAACTATGCCAAGGTTGCTGACCCGACGGGCGGCAACGCCACCATCACCGAGGTGGTGCGCGAGGACGGCACCGTGCTTCCGCTGCGCAACATCTGGCAAACGTGGGCTACACTGCCCGACAAGAAACGGGCAACACACGAAAACCTCATTCACATCATCGACAATTGCAAGAACGAGACCTGTACCTATACTATCCGTTTCACGCCCAAGCCTTCGGCTACGCTTAACATCATTTCCGTCAAGCTGAATGGCATGGAGGCCAACACGGACGTGAGCGTAAGCAATACCGAGGTGCAATCTGTGGAAGTAATCTTCACTGCCGACATTCAGGAACTGTTGCCCAAGGCAATCACTCTTGTCAACCAAGGCGAAGTCGTTGACATGACGGATGTACAATATGCTATCGATGGGAATAAACTCATGGTCGACCTGAGCAGGATTCCGCATAACGACGGATTCTATTGTCTGACGGTCAACACGGCTCTCATTGTTGATGTTGATGGTCATGTGGGACTTACGGCTACGCCTGTCTCATGGATAGAGCAGACGGACAAACCCGTCCAGCTGAATCTGGCATACAACTTCCCGAATGCAGCAACTGTCGTGGTGCTTGCCGAGGAATATCATGGCGTGAAGACCGTCTACGATACTCCGCAGACGCCTGCCGATGCCTATAAATATGGTACGACACTTACGCTGCAGGTAATCCCGGCATACGGCTATGCTTTCAACCGTTGGAGCATCGACGGCAATATCCTCTCTGGCGAGACAACCTACGAATACTATCTTTCGGCAAACAAGGAACTGAAACTTTTCTTCGACCGTGAAGCATTTAATCTTACTGTCAGCAACATTGTCAACAATGATGAAGACGATTTGACGGCCGGCGGTACGGTCATGGGAGGTGGCTCGGGTTACTATGAGTATGGCGAAGAGGTCACGCTGACTGCCCAGCCCGACAGATGCTACAAGTTTGTGGGATGGTTCACCGATGCAGAAGCTGGTGACGGAAAGCCCAATGGCCTGCGACGTGCTGCCCCCCTCGACGGACTGACGTTGCTGACCACGGATTCCACCTACGTCTATACCATTGGAGGAGAGATGAAACTCTATCCCGTCTTTCATCGCATGGGCGACGTGAACGGTGACAACCGCTTCTCCATAGCCGATGTCGTCCTCGAGGCAAACTACATCAAGGATGGCTCTGCAGAAAACTTCGCGCAGGACGAAGCAGATGCAAACGGCGACGGCCAGATTACCATTTCCGATGTAGTAGAGATTGCAAATTCAGTAAAGAGTAAGTAACCCATAAAACATATATAAATGATGAAACAGAAATTTATATCCGTATGTGCTGCCGCCTTCCTGTTCGTGGCACAAGCCAAGGCCGGTGTGGCTCTGACCGTACCAGACGTAAACATAGTTCCTGGCGGTACAGCCAATGTTGTCATCTATTTCGACCTGGGGACGCAGCCATACACAGCCTTCCAGTTCGATATTGCCTATCCCGAGGGTATCAGTTCGGTGAGCGACGACGAAGGCAATCCTTCCTTCATCAAGGGCGATGCCTACAGCGATGCCCACAATGTCAGTTCCATCTGCACGAGCAATGGACTGGACCGCTTCCAATGCTTTTCTTCGGTCAGTACACCTTTTGCCGCTCAGGAGGGAACACTGCTCATCCTGCCTATTAAGGCGCAGAAGGCTTTAGCCGAAGGTACGTACCAGGCTACAATCTCGCCTATCGAGTTCGTACAGACCGATGCTACACCCGATAGGCCAGATGCCATAACCTTCAATATCACAGTGGACAAGAACGTTGTGCTCGATGAAACGTCCGTCGTGCCTCCTGCATCTGCCTCTGGTGTGAACGTGCTAGTCAAGCGGACCATCAATGCCAACGAATGGAGTTCTATCTGTTTGCCGCTGAGCATGCAGGAAGCGCAAGTGAAGTCATGCTTTGGCAACGATGTTCAACTGTGCGACTTTATCGGCACGGAGACAGACTTTGACAGTAACGACAATGTTGTGAGGATAACAGTCAACTTCGACGACGTGAAAGCTATTGCAGCCAATCATCCTTACATCATCAAGGTCTCGCAGCCCGTGACAGAGTTCAGCGTCGACGGCGTTGACATCGTCCCGAACGAGAGCGAGGCATTTGTTGAGTTCGACAATGGCAAGACCGGTTCGCGCCGGGTGGTCTACAGCGGCTTCTACGGCACATATCATGCTGGAACATTGCTCGAAAAGTATTCGCTCTTCCTCGACGAAAACCAGTTCTGGTACTCGATGGGCAAAACGAAGATGAAAGCTTTCCGGGCCTATTTCAACTTCCTCGACGTGCTGACGGAGATGGAGGAGGCCAGAGCCAGAGTAAATCTCAAGGTGACGGGCGATGCAACGGGAATCCGTGAGATTGACGCTCGCCAACTGAGGGATTCTGCCCTCAGCCCGTCGGCAGTCAATCTCGCTGGTCAGCATGTTGGTCCCGGCTACAAGGGCATAGTTATCGTGAACGGCAAAAAACAACTGAATAAATAAAGATAAGGTTATGAACAGGAAATATATAAAGCCTCTTACCCTTCAAGATGAGGCAATGCCATGCATGATGTTGGCAACCAGCCTAAACAGTATCCACAGTGATAAGGGCATTGACTTTGGTGGAACAGACGATGACGGCAGTCGCGATGCTGATGTCAAGGAGTCCTCTTTCTGGGATGATGATTCTTTTAATGAAGAATGAAGCAATAGCAAATCATTAAATAGTAAATCATTAAATGCCTTTCTGAAGGAAGTTAAATGAGAAGGGGGTGTGTCAGTTTTGTTTGACATACCCCCTTTCTCCTATTGCTGCACTTGCTTATTTCGGAAGCGCCTTGCGCTTATTTCGGAAGCGCCTTGTGCTTATTTTGGAAGCGCCTTGCGCTTATTTCGGAAGCGCCTCGTGCTTATTTCGGAAGCGCCTCGTGCTTATTTCGGAAGCGCCTCGTGCTTATTGCGGAAGGACGAGCTTGTTGATGATGTTTGCCACGCCGTCTTCGTCCACGCTGGTCGTGACGATGTCGGCGGCGGCTTTCACGTCGTCGCTGGCATTGCCCATTGCTACGCCGATGCCGGCGTGGCGAAGCATCTCGATGTCGTTGCCGCCGTCGCCGAAGGCCATTGTCTCCGAGAGGTCGATGCCGTAGTGACGGATGACATGGTCGATGCCTGTGGCTTTGCTCGTGCCTTTGGCAATGCAGTCGGCAAAGACGGGATGCCAGCGCGTATCGCTGCAGCCCTTCAGGATGTCGCCTATGATGTGCTTCTGGTCTGTTTCCTCGTAGAAGCCGATTATCTGCATGACCGTGAAGGAGAGCGCTTCCTCGGGCTCGAACAAGGGCGGGCACTTGATGTCGAGGTACGTGAATATCTCGTCGACGGCGGAAGGAATGCCGTCAGGTGCGGTCAGGATGGCGCGTTCGTTGCCAGCATAGACGACAGGCAAGCCGGTGCGTCGCTGCTCGGCAATCATGCGTTCCACGTCGGCCCGCGGAATGGGCTGGGAATGGATGACGGCGACGTCTTGCGTCGTCTGCTGCGGCGACTGAATCTGGCATTGTGCTCCGTTGACGCACATAATGCCGTCGTACTCAAGGCCCTCCAGGTTGCTGACAAAGGGTAGGGGACGGCCGGTGGCTATCCAAACCTTGACGCCTTGCTGCCGTGCCCGGCGTACAGCCTCGATGGTCGAAGCAGGGACGCGATGGGTGCGGAAGGAAAGCAGAGTGCCGTCTATGTCGAGAAAGATAATTTTTGTCATTTCATTTGGGGATAAGGTAATGTTCCTGTTGTCCTGTGATTCGGGGTGCAAAGGTACGACAATTAAATGAAAAATGAAAAATGAAAAGTTAAAAATGAAATGTGAAAAGTGAAAAATGAAATGTGAAAAGTGAAAAATGAAATGTGAAAAGTGAAAAATCAAGGAATAGAATGAAGATTTATTTGCAGGAAAGCATTACGGTAGCAAATTTTTCACTTTTCACATTTCATTTTTCACATTTCATTTTTCATTTTTCACTTAAATGTCGTATCTTTGCGGGTCGTATGATATACTATTTCTCTGGCACAGGCAACAGCCTGCAAGTGGCGCGCGGCCTTGCCGATGCGCTTGGCGAGAGGCTCTGTCCGATGCAGACCCTCCCGATGCTCCCCATAGGAACGGATGGAGAAGAGCTCACAGGCCTTGTCTTTCCTGTCTATGCCTGGGGCATTCCGAATATCGTGGAAACTTTCGCAAAGGCACTCCCGCAAGGGAAGCAGGGCTCCTTCCTGTATGCCGTGATGACCTGCGGCGACGACATGGGCTATGCCGACCGCGTCCTGGAGGCTGCTTTGGGGCGGAAGCTCGATGCGGCTTTCTCGGTGCTCATGCCCAATGTCTACGTCTGCCTGCCGGGCTTCGATGTGGACAGTAACGAGGTGTGCAAGGAGAAGCTCAGACGGGAGGGAGCGAGGGTAGAGGAGATAGCCCGCTGCATCAGGGAGAGGAAGCCGGTGCGCATGCTGAAGCGAGGCGCTTTCCCTCGGACCAAGACGTACGCCATTCGTCCGTTGTTCAATCGTTACCTTGTGACGGACAAATACTTCCGTGTAGATGCTTCAAGATGTATTTCATGCGGACGTTGCAGCAAGAAGTGCCCTGTGGGGAACATCCTGTCAGGCCCTCTTCCGACCTGGCAGTCGCATTGCACCGGTTGCTTGGCCTGCTATCATGCCTGTCCGTATCATGCCATCAACTTCGGCACTATGACACAGAGCAAAGGTCAATACGACCTGCTGAAACAACTCTATGAATAAGCCTTCGAAATCAGTGTTCGGCAGATGATGTGATGCTGGCTATCTTGTCGACGTTCATGCTGCTGGCGCTGGCGTCGAATATCTCCTTGTAGAGTCCGCCTTCGCGATAGACTTCTTCGGGCGAGCCGGACTGCACTACGCGGCCTTGCTGGAGGACGTAGATTTGGTCGGCATCGATGATCTGCCCGATGTTGTGCGAAATGATGATGACCGTGCGTCCCTTCTTGATGGCGTCGATGGAAGCCTTGATTTGTTCGGAGGCGATGGCATCGAGGCTTGCCGTGGGCTCGTCGAGGAAGATGATGGGCGGATTCTTGATGAACATGCGGGCAATGGCGATGCGCTGCTGCTGACCGCCGCTGAGCTGGAGGGCCGACGTCTCGAAGCCCCGCGGCAACTGCATGATCTGGTCGTAGATGTAGGCCTGTCGTGCTGCCTGCACCACATCATCGTGCGTGGCAGAGGGACAGCCGTAGCGGATGTTCTCTTCGATGGTGCCGTCGAAGATGTGGTTCTTCTGCAATACCAGCCCCACGTTCTCGCGCAGCCACTGCGTATCCCATTCCGTCAGTTCGTGTCCGTCGAGCAGGATGGAGCCGCGTTGCGGCAGGTAGAACTTGTCGAGCAGGTTGACGATGGTACTCTTGCCTGCGCCGCTCAGTCCGACGAGCGCCGTTATCTTGCCGCTCTGTATGTGGAGCGACACGTCGAAGAGCGCCTGTGTGCCGCCGGGATAGGTGAAATCGACGTTCCGCAGCTCGAAGTCGCCCTTCACCTCCGCGGGATGATGCTTGCCGCTGGCCTCCACCTCGTCTTCGGCATGGAGTATGCCGAAGAATCCCTCGGCATAGATGAGGGCGTCGTTCATGTCGTCGTAGATGCGATGCAGCTGGCGGATGGGAGCGCTGACGTTCGCGAAGAGCATCACGTGGTACATGATCTTGCCGATGGACATGCCGGGGTAGTCTATCAGCACGAGGTAGGCCGTCAGGATGATGATGAGCACGGTGCCAATCTGCTCGAGGAAGCTCTTCAGGCCATTGAACAGGTAGGCCTGCTTGCGCGTGTTCAGCTGCAGGTCGGTCATGCTTTGCTGCAAGGCGGCCTGCCGCTCGGCTTCCGTCTGTTCGCGGTTGAACGACTTGATGACCGTGATGCTCTCGATGATGCCGAGGATGCCCTGGCTCACTGCCTGATGCCCTCCGAAGATGCCTCGCCGTCCGCCCTTCATGCGGGAAGCCTGGATGTAGGTCACCCAGAAATAGAGGGGCACGATGCAGAGGGCTACGAGTCCCACGTAGACGTTGGCTGCGAACATCAGTCCGAGGGCAAGGATGGCGCTGGTGAAGAGCGGCAGAATCTCGATGAAGAAGTTGTTCACCGTATTGCTCATGCTCATGATGCCGCGGTCGATGCGCGACTGCAGCTTGCCTGTCTCGTTGCCCTCGCTGCCAAAGAATGCCATGCGGAAGGAGAGGATGCGGTCCACGACGCGGAGCGACATGTCGCGACTCACCAGGATGCGCATCCGTTCGCCGTAGTAGCGCTGGCAGAAGGTGACGACGGCCCCCACCACCTCCTTTCCCAGCAGGATGAAGGAAATGACGGAGAGCAGCCTCACAGCCTCTCCCCAATGGAAGCCGCCGGGCTGCTGCATCATGGCATTGATGGCATCGACGGCGCGGTCCAGCACCACGGCATTCACCTGCGCCATCAGCGAGCCGATGAGCGTCAGCACAAGCGTCACGACAATCAGCCATCTATAGGGCAGCACAAACGGCAGGATGTTCCGCAGCAGGCCCCAGATATTCATCTTCATAGCATCGTGGTTTATTCTGTATTGTGCAGCAAAGGTACGACTTTTTAGGCCAAATTCAAAATTAATAAATTCAAAATTCAAAATTAACAGACACAAAATTCAAAAACGAGGGTATGTCAGAATGGACTGACGTACCCTCGTTAACGAGTATTCCTTGTTCTTGGATGCCTACCTAAGTCTGCAATCTGGGGCAGTCGTTGCTGTGCGATTACTTCCTGTCGTCGATGTTGTTACCCTCGGTTTCCTTGAGCGTTTCGTCAAAGTCGTCCAGTCCGTTCTCGACGAGGAGGTTGTACCATTGGATGAGCTTCTTCACGTCGGCGGGATAGACGCGGTCGCGGTCGAAGCTGGGCAGCACCTCGGCCAGGAAACCATAGAGTTCTTCCTTCGAGGCCTTGCGGTAGTCCAGGGCAACTGCCTTGCCGCCTTCCTTCTGCTTGATGTTGTTCAGCACCTCGCGCAGAGGCACTTCTTTCTCTTCGGTGTACATGGCGATGTCTGCCAGCGAGATAATCTTGTCTGTGGCGAAGGTCGGCATGCGCTTTTTCTTCTCGTCGATTGTTTCTACGATGAGGTTGCGGTTGCCTCGCGATATGAGGCGGTAAAGTCCGGGCTTGCCGGAAATGGCTAAAATCGTTTCAAGCATCTTGGTATTTACTATTTAATGATTTACTATTGCTTCTTCTATCTATTTTTCATTTTCATTCTTCATTCTTCATTCTTCATTTTTAATTTTTCATTTTTCTGATGATGTCTGTCAATTGTACCAGTAATCTTGTGTCGTCGTCCGAGCTGTTTTCAACGCAGAAGTCTGCCCTGAGGCGGTGCAGTTCGGGGCTTTGCATCTTCATGCGGGCACGGATTTGCTGCTCTGTGGCTGCATCGCGCTGCATTGCCCTGCGCAGGCGGACTTCCTCGGGAGCATCCACGAAGAGCACGTAGGTGGCACACTTGTTGAAGCCGCTCTCGAAGAGGATGGCGCTCTCCAGGCCGACTATCGGGCATTGTCCGTTGAGCTTTGACCATTCGGTGAAGTCGCGCAGTACGGCGGGATGGATGATGGCGTTCACTTTGCCTGCATTCTCCTCGCTCCTGAAGAGGAAGTCGGCAAGCCGTCTCTTCACGAGCTCCTCGCCGCTGAACACTTCCGGGCCTACGAGCTGGACGAGCCTCCTGCGAATCTCCGGGTCGGTGGCTGTGAGGCGTTTTGCTTCCGTATCGCAGTCGTAGACGGGAATGCCGAACTTCTCCCTGAGAATGGCCGAGACGAAGCTTTTCCCGCTTCCTATGCCTCCGGTGATTCCTATCGTGCGTTGTCGTCTGTCCATAGGGTAGGGGTTAGTTTGGAGCCTCCACTTGTTCTATGAGGTAATCCACTTCGGCAGGCGAGATTCTGACGTTGGAGACGCCCTCGGGTGTGCTCTTCAGGTGCAGCGGCAGTTTGCTTCCCTCGGGATTCAGGAGCAGGTCCTCGTAGGTTGTGGCGAGCACGAAGTCTTCGGCCGTTACTTGATGGTAGCGTCCCGACTCAACCCGGAACGTCACTGCCACCTGTGCGGGGAAGGTGCGGAGCTTCCTTTCTGCGGGGAAATTCAGTCCGATGACGGACACCTGCACGGTCTTCTCTGTGTAGTAGCCGACGCTCACGACGACGTTGACAGCATCGGGGTCGAACTTCATCAGCTTTTGCCTGTGGAGCTTCGTTTGCCGCCGCGTGGGCTCGGTCAGTTCGTCCAGGACGAAGGGCTCCGTATAGACGGCCTTCATGGTGTCGAGCACGGATGCGGTGGCAAAGACGTGAACCGAATCGGGCTCCACGTCGATGCCCTGTATGTAGTTCTGCTGTGAGGCGTGTACCGAGCCCGAGAGCCTGACGGGAAGTGTGCGCGACCGTCCGCGATTGTAGGCGAAGCAGAGTGTGTCGGGGCGGAAGGACTGAATGTGTGTGGATGCTGCGAAGAGCCGGCTCAGGAGGCGTTGCAGGTCGTAGGGTGAGATGGTGATTTCTGCGTCATCGGCTCCCTTGTCGTACTTGGTGAAGTCGATGTCGATGCTGCTCCGGCGGAAGATGTTGGAAATGTTGTGCCGTGCCAGGGTGAGCCCTCTGTCGCGCACAGTGACGCTGACCGTCTCCGGGAGGGAATCGATGAGCACTACGTCGGAGGGTATGTCAGTGAGCTTGAGGCTGACCTGTACCTCGTGTTCGAACGTATCGTTGAGTGCCTGCAGGAGCCAGAATCCGAAGGACACGGCAAGAAAGAAGAGGAAGACAAGCAGTTCGTGACTTTTGTCGCCGAAGAGTATGTCCTTCCCCTGCTTATAGGTCCGTTTGCTCTTGGGAATGAGCTGCATGGAGGGGTTGCCTGTGTGTTGTTACTGTACGGGCTGTGCCGAGGCGAAGACGCTGTTGCGGTCCACCTTGATGCAGACGCCACTGGCAATCTCCACCTTGAGTGTGCCTGCAGCTTCGTCGATGTCCTTCACGGTGCCGTAGATGCCTCCTGCGGTGACTATCTGTTGCCCGCGGGTGATGCCTGCCCTGAAGTTCTGGATTTCCTTCTGTTTCTTCTGTTGCGGACGAATCATGAAGAACCACATGATGGCGAAGATGATGACCATCATGATGAGGAACGACATGTTGCCGCCTGCGGGAGCTGCTTGGAGTAATGTGAATGCCATGGGGACTTAATTCTTGTTTCTTAGTTCTTGTTTCTTGTTCTTGATTCTCGGTTCTCATTCGGGGCTGGGAGTCTGCTCTTCCTTCACCAGTTTCCCTTCCTCGGTGAGCTGTTTGGCTATTGCGTCGAGCGTGGCGTTGATGTATTTGCCGCTCTTGGGTGTACTGTAGGCTTTGGCTATCTCTACGTACTCGTTGATGCTGACGCTGACGGGGATGCCGGGGAAGGTGGTGATTTCAGCCAGGCCGAGTTGCAGGATGATGCGGTCCATGACGGCTATGCGGTGGAACTCCCATCCGTGGGCGTTGGCGGCTATCAGTTCGTTGTAGTATTCCTGGCCTATCAGGGTTCGGCGCAGGAGCTTCAGGGCAAAGTCGCGGTCGGAGTCGGACTTGTACTCTGGCATGAGCTGCTGGGCGGCAGAACTGTCGGCCTTGAAGCGGTTGATGGTCTTGAGCACGAAGGTGTCGACGATGTGCTTGTCGTCGTTCCAGTAGATGTTCTGGTCCTCGAGCAGTTCGTTGAGTTCGTCGTTGTTCACGACGAGGTTGCGGTAGATGAGCCGCCACAGCTCGCGGTCTTCCTCGTAGTTGGATTCGGCCGAGGCCATGTAGTTCTTGTAGTACTCGCTCTCCTCTATTTTATTATATAATGTACGCACGAAGTCCTCGTTGTCTGCCCAGCTGATGGCGTGCTCGTCGCAGTAGTCGCGGAGCTGCCTGTTCGACTCCAGCTGCAAGATGAAACGGTTTTCTATGAACTTGCGGCTCCACTGTTCGCCGTCAGCGAGTCTTTTGCTGCGGCTCTTTCGCATTTCGTACATGCGCACGGACATGCGGCTCGTCTCGACAAGCAGCAGCAGCATGTAGTTGTAGAGGTCGTATGCTTTGTCCAGGCTCAGCAGTAATTCCTTCTCGGCAACGTCGGGATTGTGCAGTCCGCGCTGGTGGTAGGAGTAGAGCACCTGGACAAGCTTCAGTCGTATCAATTCTCGGTTTATCATATATCACTATATAGCTTCAGTTTGCAAATTTAGCTATTTTAGCGCAAAAAGCTGCATTTTCCTTCATCTTTTTTTGGAAGTTAGCGAAAATATGAAGAATTTTGGGGGTGCAAAAGCAAAATAACGTATATGGAAACGAACAAGAAAGCAGCAGGCGAGCATGGAGCTGACATCCTTTTCTCGCGTACGGTGAAGGCCGGTCAGCGTATTTATTACATCGACGTGAAGCAGAATCGCAAGGGCGAAATGTACCTCAGCATCACGGAGAGCAAGAAGATGTTTTCGGGCGAGCAGCCGGAGCAGCAGCAGGTGAGCTACGAGAAGCACAAGATATTCCTTTTCCGCGAGGACTTTGCCAAGTTCCGCGAGGCATTCGACGAGGCCATCGGCTTTGTCGGCGACGAGCAGGGCGAGGCCGAGGCGCGGCGCGATTCGGAGGAAGCCATCAAGCTCGACCTGGATTTCTGACTGCCCGGGGGCCTGCCGTGCCGCAGAACAGAAGCAGCAGGGCGGCATAATAGGTGCTCATGATGAGGAGCGAGGCCCGGGGGATGTGTTCCGTGAACTTGTTCCAGGAAAGGATGAAGTCCGATACCAGAAAACAGAGACAACCGGCCATGGCAATATAGTTCCTGACAGTGAAGGCGCGGACGATGCTTGTCCACGAAGCCAGCACGAGGAGCAACGCGTAGAAGGTGCAGCCGATGCGAATGGGCAACTCCTTGACGGCAGGTATTACCTTCAGGGCAGCAAGGACGAGTGGCGGCAGGCAGAGCAGGGTGGCGGCCAGGAAAGCGACGGGATGTGGTTTGCGTCGCGGAACGGCTTTTGCCGACCGGCGTATGTCTTTCGCGAACTGCACGATGAAGCATATCTGCGCCAAGGCAAAACCGCCCATCTGGCCTTCGAAGCTTCCGGCGACTCCCATCGCGTCGCCCAGGGTGCAGAAGCAGAAGCCGAGCGTCATCAGCCAAGGAAGCAACCCGATGCCTCCAGCGGCCAATACTGCTGCGGGCAGAGCGAGTCGCATGGCGAAAAGCAGAGGCGGAAATGTTTCTTTGCCAGCGGGGAAGACATGCCACGTTGCAGCCGGGAAGAAGTACCACGCAGCTGCCAGGAGGAAGACGGCAATGACCGCCGATGCCCGGACTCGCATGACCTTTATTTTGCCAGATTGCCAAGGATGCTGCGCGTCAGTTCGCGTGTGGCGGTCCTGGTGGCTGTGCTGACGGCGCTCTTTGTCACCTTCTTGCCGATGGACTCCTTCGAGCGTGTCTTCTTGCCCGTTACGGTGTTTGCCACGTAGGTACCGAGGGCGGCTGTGACGCTGGTGATGACGGCTGAGATAATCTTCGAGAGGAAGCCCTTCTTTGCCTTTCCCTTCTTCTCTTCCTTACTCTCTGCGTCGGCTTTCTTTGTCTTCTTTGTCTCGGCGGGTTCCTGCTCGGCGGCTTCCTTCTCGCTCTCTGCAAGCAGAACTTCGAAGGCACTTTCGCGGTCTATCATGGTATCGTATTTCCCGAAGATGCGCGAGGTCTTGACGATGCCTTCGCGTTCGGCTTCCGTGATGGCTCCAATCTGACTGAGGGGGAAGAGCACCTTTGCGCGTTCCACGATGCAGGGCGTTCCTTTTTCATCGAGGAAGGAGACGAGTGCTTCGCCTGTGCCGAGCTCCATGATGGCGTCCTCGGTCTTGAAGTCGGGGTTGGCGCGGAAGGTCTCGGCGGCTGCGCGGACGTTCTTCTGTTCCTTGGGGGTGAAGGCGCGGAGGGCGTGCTGGACGCGGTTGCCGAGCTGAGCCAGCACGGAGTCGGGTATGTCGGTGGGGTTCTGCGTGACGAAGTAGACGCCGACGCCCTTGCTGCGGATGAGTCGCACCACCTGTTCTATCTTGTCCACCAGGCTCTTCGGCGTGTCGGTGAAGAGTGTGTGGGCTTCGTCGAAGAAGAAGACGAGCCGTGGCAGTTCCTGGTCGCCCACCTCGGGCAGACGTGCATAGAGGTCGGAGAGGAGCCAGAGCAGGAAGGTGGAATAGAGCTTGGGGTTGAGCATCAGCTTGTCGGCCGCCAGGATGTTCATCATGCCGCGTCCGTCGGCTCGGCATTGCATCAGGTCCATGATGTCGAAGGCCGGTTCGCCGAAGAACTTGTCGGCACCCTGGTTCTCGAGGGTGAGCAGGGCACGCTGGATGGCTCCCACGCTGGCGGCGCTCACGTTGCCGTACTTCGTGGTCAGTTCCTTGGCATGGCCGGCAATGTAGGTGAGCATGGCGCGCAGGTCCTTGAGGTCGAGCAAGAGGAGCCCGCGTTCGTCGGCCACCTTGAAGAGGATGGTCAGCACGCCGGCCTGCACCTCGTTCAGCTCCAGCAGTCGTGCCATCAGGTCGGGCCCCATGTTCGAGATGGTGGTGCGCAGGGGGTGTCCCTGTTCGCCGTAGACGTCGTAGAAGCAGACGGGTGCTCCGCTCCATTGCAGGTCTTCGATGCCGAACTCGGCACAGCGTTTCTCGATGAAACCGGACATTTTTCCGGGCTGACTGATGCCCGAGAGGTCGCCCTTCATGTCGGCCATGAAGCAGGGCACGCCTGCCTGCGAGAATGTCTCGGCCAGCACCTGCAGGGTCACCGTCTTGCCCGTGCCCGTTGCGCCGGCTATCAGTCCGTGTCGGTTTGCCATCTTTCCGCAGAGGCATATCGGTCCGTTGCTCCCGTGAGCTACATATAATCGTCTGTCGTTTGTCAGCATAGTGGTAATTGTTTTTCTTTTGTCGGTTCTTTTCTCTGCAAAGTTACGACTTTTCTTTCTATTTTCCAAACTTTTGCGGAAGAAAACGCCGCATAATTGCATCTTCGCCTCGTAAGAATCTGAGACAGGCACGTTTCGTCGGCAAAGTAGGCACGTTTCGTCGGCAAAGTAGGCACGTGTCGTTGGCAAAGTAGGCACGCATCGTCAGGCACGATGTTACGGTCACCTGATGGCTTTTTCAGCGTAACGCGTAACGCGTAACATGTTACGATAAGAGCCCCTCCTATATACACACACCAAAGGTCTATTATTATATTATTATAATAATATAATAATAGAATTTTTAAGTCTGTGTGTGGATGGGGTGGGGTGTGTCTCAGCGTAACATGTTACGCGTTACGCGTTACGCACCCAAACGCCACGGGCATACTGAATACTTATAGAAGAGTGGGCGCGCTTTTTGCGTGCTTATTTCGGAGTTTATAAACAAAAAGCATAAAAAAGTATAATAATGTGTGGCCGCATTAGGTTTTCTCGATTTTTTTTCGTACCTTTGCAATGCAAAACACATCACACATCTTCAATGCAAAACATTCGCAACTTCTGCATCATTGCCCATATTGACCACGGGAAGAGCACTTTGGCAGACCGCCTGCTGGAGTACACTAAGACCATAACCGTGACCAAGGGGCAGATGCTCGACGATATGGACCTGGAACAGGAGCGCGGCATCACCATCAAGAGCCACGCCATACAGATGGAGTACAGCCTGGAGGGGCAGAAGTACATCCTCAACCTCATCGACACGCCGGGACATGTGGACTTCAGCTACGAGGTGAGCCGAAGCATCGCTGCCTGCGAGGGCGCTTTGCTCGTCGTCGATGCTACGCAAGGCGTGCAGGCGCAGACTATCAGCAACCTCTACATGGCTATCGACCACGACCTGGAAATCATTCCCGTCATCAACAAGTGCGACATGCCCAATGCGATGCCCGATGAGGTGGAGGACGAAATAGTGGACCTCATCGGCTGCAAGCGCGAGGAAATCATCCGCGCCAGCGGCAAGACGGGCATGGGCGTGGAGGACATCCTGAGGGCCGTGGTGGAGCGTATTCCCTCTCCCCGGGGCGACGGGAAGGCTCCCCTGCAGGCGCTCATCTTCGACTCCGTGTTCAACTCCTTCCGCGGCATCATCGCCTATTTCAAGATAGTGAACGGCACGATGCGGAGCGGCGACCAGGTGCAGTTCATCAATACCGGCAAGGAGTACAAGGCCGACGAAATAGGCGTGCTGAAGATGGACATGGTGCCCCGGCAGGTGCTGACGTGCGGCGACGTGGGCTACATCGTCTCGGGCATCAAGACGGCAACGGAAGTCAAGGTCGGCGACACCATCACGACCGTGGAGAACCCCTGCCGCGAGGCCATTGCGGGCTTCGAGGAAGTGAAGCCGATGGTCTTCGCGGGCGTCTATCCCATCGAGACGGAGGACTTCGAGAACCTCCGCGCCTCGCTCGAGAAGCTGCAGCTCAACGATGCCAGCCTCACCTTCCAGCCCGAAAGCTCCGTGGCCCTCGGCTTCGGCTTCCGGTGCGGATTCCTCGGCCTGCTCCACATGGAAATCATCCAGGAGAGGCTCGACCGCGAGTTCGACATGGACGTCATCACCACCGTCCCCAACGTCTCGTACCTCGTCTACGACAAGCAGGGGAACTGCACCGAGGTGCACAACCCCAGCGGCATGCCCGACCAGACACTCATCGACCACATCGAGGAACCCTACATCCACGCCTCCATCATCACGACGGCCAACTTCATCGGTCCCATCATGACGCTCTGCCTGGGCAAGCGCGGCGAACTGCTCAAGCAGGAATACATCAGCGGCAACCGCGTAGAGCTGCAATACGCCATGCCCCTGGGCGAGATTGTCATCGACTTCTACGACAAGCTGAAGAGCATCAGCAAAGGCTATGCCTCCTTCGACTACCATCAGGACGGCTACCGCCCCAGCAAGCTCGTCAAGATGGACATCCTGCTCAACGGCGAGCCCGTCGACGCCCTCTCCACGCTGACCCACTTCGACAACGCCGAGACCTTCGGACGCCGCATGTGCGAGAAGTTGAAGGAGCTCCTGCCCCGTCAGCAGTTCGACATCGCCATACAAGCCGCCATCGGAGCCAAGATCATCGCCCGCGAGACGGTGAAGCAGGTCAGGAAGGACGTGCTGGCAAAGTGTTACGGAGGCGACGTGAGCCGCAAGCGCAAGCTCCTCGAGAAGCAGAAACGCGGCAAGAAGCGCATGAAGCAGATAGGCAACGTGCAGGTGCCGCAGAAAGCATTCCTCGCCGTCCTCAAACTGGACTGAGCCTAGTCCATAGTTCATAGTCCATAGTTCATAGTCCATAGTCCATAGTTCATAGTCCATAGTCCATAGTTCATAGTCCATAGTCCATAGTTCAGAGTTCATAGTTCATAGTTCATAGTCCATAGTTCATAGTCCATAGTTCATAGTCCATAGTTCATAGTCCATAGTTCATAGTCCATAGTTCATAGTTCAGAGTTAATTCCAACGCGATAACAAATTATTCACTTTTCACTATTCACTTTTCCCTTAAAACATGGATTTACGCCGCGACATAGCACGAGAGATAGCACGCATCTATTGCCCTCTCACACCACCGGCAATCAGCGTGCTGGCAAGTATTCTCGTCCCCCTGAAGTTCCAGAAAGGCGAAACCATCCTGGAGGAAGGGAAAGTGTGTCGTGCGCTCTATTTCGTCGACAAGGGAATGGTGCGGCAGTACTACTATAAAAACAAGAAGGACGTCACCGAACACTTCTCCTTCGAGGGCCGCATCGTCTTCTGCATCGAAAGCTTCCTCAAGCAGGAACCCAGCCGACTCATCGTCGAAGCTCTCGAGAACACACAACTCTACGCCATCCCGCGCGACGAACTCTTCAACCTCATGGTGCGCAACCAGGAGCTGGAGATGCTCTACCGCAAGATACTGGAACACGTAGCCATCAGCAGTCAGGAGCACGCCGACAGTCAGCGCTTCGAGAACGCCGCCGAACGCTACGAACGCCTGCTGCGCGAGAAACCCGAAATCATCCTCCGCGCACCGATGGTCCACATCGCAAGCTTCCTGCAGATGACTCCCGAGACGCTCAGCCGAGTGCGGGGAGCAGCCTCCTCAGCAACAACAAAAAACAACCCAGACCGCGACCAGAACGATGCCTGGTGGACACATACCCACACCTAAATAAACTCATGCAACAAACCAAAACAATCAAGGTGCTCGACAAGACATTCGCCGTCTCCGTCACCGAAGCTGAAATAAAGAAAGAAGTAAAACGCGTGGCCGAAGAAATCAGCCGCGACTACGCTGGAAGCCAGCCTGTTTTCCTCGCTGTACTCAATGGTTCCTTTATCTTTGCCGCAGACCTTCTGCGCGAGGTGGACCTCCCCTGCGAGATCTCTTTTGTCAAGCTCGCTTCCTATCAGGGAACAAACACCACGGGCAGCATCCGCGAAGTAATCGGCCTCAATATCGACATTACAGGTCGGCCGGTCATCATCGTGGAAGACATCGTCGACACCGGTCTCACTATGGCCCACATGCTCGAGACGCTCAGGGGGCACAATCCCGCCAGTATCGACATCTGCACACTCCTGCTCAAACCCAGCAAACTGCAGGTCAAGCTCGACGTGCGTTACTGCTGCAAGAAGATTCCCGACGATTTCGTGGTAGGCTACGGGCTCGACTACGACGGCTTCGGCAGAAACACGAAGGATATCTATACTATAATTCAAAATTAATAAATTCAAAATTCAAAATTAATAAATTCAAAATTGGTAAATTCAAAATTCAAAATAAGATGAAGAACATTATCATTTTTGGTGCTCCGGGTTCCGGCAAAGGCACTTACAGCGATGCAATCGTAGAACGTTATGGCATGGGACACATCAGTACGGGCGACGTGCTTCGCGCTGAGATTAAGAACGAGACAGAGCTCGGCAAGGTGGCTCAGGGCTACATTTCCAACGGCCAGCTCATCCCTGACGACCTCATGATAGACATCCTGGCGAAGACCTACGACGCTCAGCCCGCAGGCAAAGGCGTCATCTTCGACGGATTCCCGCGCACCATCGCCCAGGCTGAAGCCCTGAAGAAGATGCTCGCAGAACGCGGACACGAGATGGGAGTGATGGTAGAGCTCGTGGTCGAGGAAGACATCCTCATGGCCCGCCTCCTCAACCGTGCCAAGGAACAGGGCCGTGCCGACGATAACGAAGAGACTATCAAGAAGCGCTTCGCAGTCTATCAGAACCAGACCGCCCCGCTGATTGACTGGTTCGAGCGTGAAGGCATCCGTCACACATTCCGCTGGGCCGACACACCCAACAAGGAAGCCATGATTGAATCCATCTTTGCCTTCCTCGATACTGTTAAATAAGGAGTTAGTGGTTAGGAGTTAGTGGTTAGGAGTTAGTGGTTAGTGGTTAGAGGTTAGAGAATAG
Source organism: Bacteroidaceae bacterium (assembly GCA_017483665.1). Taxonomy (GTDB): domain Bacteria; phylum Bacteroidota; class Bacteroidia; order Bacteroidales; family Bacteroidaceae; genus Physcousia. The sequence continues at coordinate 26,787 of JAFUVM010000042.1, read as the reverse complement.
CTTTGGCTCCTAATCAACTTCCCCAACAATCCTCTAACCCCTAACCCCTAACCTCTAACCCCCAACCTAACTTCTAACCCCCAACCTAACCTCTAACCCCTAACCTCTAACCCCTAACCTCTAACCCCTAACCTCTAACCTCTAACCTCTAACCCCTAACCTCTAACCCCTAACCTCTAACCTCTAACCTCTAACCCCTAACCTCTAACCTCTAAACATGGCAGAAAGCAACTTCGTAGATTACGTCAAAATATGTTGCCGCTCGGGTAAAGGCGGGCGAGGCTCCATGCACATGCATCGCGCCAAGTACGTCCCGATGGGCGGACCAGACGGAGGTGACGGCGGGCGTGGCGGCCACGTCTACATGAGCGTCAACTACAACTACTGGACACTCCTGCATCTGCGTTACGAACGGCACGTGTTTGCCGGTCATGGAGGCAACGGCGGAGCCAACGGCAGTACGGGTGCCGACGGAGACGACCGGTACATCGACGTCCCCTGCGGTACGGTGGTCTACGATGCCGAGACGGGCGAGTACATCTGCGACGTTACTACTGACGGCGAAGTCGTGATGCTCCTCAAGGGCGGCCGCGGCGGCATGGGCAACAAGCACTTTGCCACCGCCACCAACCAGGCTCCACGCTTTGCCCAGCCCGGCGAACCGATGGTGGAGCGTACTGTCATCCTCGAGCTGAAGCTCCTGGCCGACGTTGGCCTTGTGGGATTCCCCAATGCAGGCAAGAGCACGCTCCTCAGCGCACTCTCCAGCGCAAGGCCCAAGATAGCCGGCTATCCCTTCACAACCATGGAACCCTCGCTCGGCATCGTCTCCTATCGCGACGGACAATCCTTCGTCATGGCCGACATTCCCGGCATCATCGAGGGAGCCTCCGAAGGGCGCGGCCTGGGACTTCGCTTCCTGCGGCACATCGAGCGCAACTCCCTGCTCCTCTTCATGGTGCCAGGCGATACGGACGATATCAGGCACGAGTACGAGATACTGCTCGGCGAACTGCGTAACTTCAATCCCGAGCTGCTCGACAAGCAACGCATCCTTGCCATCACCAAGGACGACCTGCTCGACGAGGAACTCCGGCAGATGCTCTCCGACGACCTTCCCGATGACCTCCCGCACGTCTTCATCAGTGCAGTCACGGGCGACGGACTTTCCCAGCTCAAGAACCTCCTCTGGACGGCCATGAACAGCGAAAGCAACAAGCTGGCTGCCATCACGCAGCAGGAACGCATCGTGCACCGCAACAAGGATATCAATACCTTCCGCCAGGAGTTGCTTGACGAAGGTGAGGACGAAGAGATAGAAATCCTCGATGACGACGCCATCGAGGACGTGGACGAACTGGACGACTTTATCTACGACGAGAATGGCGAGTCGTAATCTCATCATCTACGACACTCCCTCGTGGCTTACGGCTTTCACAACCGGTCGCGATTGTGGGGTAGAGGCTCTCGGACTTCGCCTCGAGGACCTCGCCCTGCCACGTCAGGTACATTCCGCCAACGTCTGTTGGATGAAGGAAGCCGGGCGTCCCGAAGCAACTGATGCCGTCATTACAGACCGCACGGCACTCTGTGTCTGCGTCAAGACAGCTGACTGCATTCCCGTTCTTCTCTATGACACACGTCAACGCATCGTTGCAGCCGTTCATGCAGGTTGGCGGGGCACGGTCAGCCGCATCGTGCAGAAGACAATAGTGGAGATGAAGCCCGTCAATCCCGCCGACCTTCACGCTATCATCGGGCCGGGCATCTCGCTCGAATGGTTCGAGGTAGGCAACGAAGTCTATGAGGCGTTCAAGGCTGCAGGCTTCCCGATGGAAAGAATAGCCAAGACCCTCTCTAGCTCCCCCTTAAAGGGGGAGGACACCCTCCCTTCAAGGGAGGGACGGGTAGGGGCTTGGCACATTGACCTCTGGGAGGCAAATAAGTGGCTCCTCGAACAGATGGGCATAGAAGACATCTTCGTCGAAGGTACATGTACACGCTCTTCGATGGACTTCTACAGTGCCCGTCGCGAGACCATCAACACAGGCCGGAACTACAACGGAATCCTAATCAATTCATAATTCTTAATTCATAATTCATAAATAGCGGAAACGTAATTCATAGTTAAGAGATGAATAGAATTTTACTTTGCCTGCTTCTTCACTTTCCACTTTTTACTTTTCACTTTTCACTTTTGAAGGCTCAGGATGAATCTGTCGACATCGACGAGTGGCAGGTCATGAAGGTCGAAGCGGCACGCGACCCCTTTGCAAACGGCAACCAGTTCACCATCAACTTTGCGAACTATACCGAGGAAGAATGGCACTATCCTTTGCCCGGCGGTCGTGTGATCAGTCCTTATGGCGGAGCGCGTCATCATGGCGGGACAGACATTAAGACCCGTGCCGGCGACACCATCGTTGCCGCTTTTCCTGGCGAAGTCATTCTTTCGGGTGCCCATTATGGTTATGGAAACTGTGTCATCATGCGGCATGCAAACGGCCTGGAGACACTTTACAGCCACAATTCGCGCAATCTTGTCAAGGTCGGCCAATGGCTGCAAGCAGGCGATCCTGTCAGCATCGAGGGACGAACCGGCCGAGCCACCACGGACCATCTTCACTTCGAGCTTCGTGTAAAGGGCAAGGCTTTCGATTCATCCCGCGTCTTCGACCACGCTAACAACGCCCTCATCCGTCAGGTTTTCGTTGTTACCAAGCAAAAGAACGGAGCCTTGACCTTTACTGCAGAACCCGTCGAAAAGGAGTAATTCAATCCGTAATCAGTTGCCGACTCGCTTTTTCGCTACGAGATCTGGCTCCAGTCTTTGTGTTCTTTGCGCAACTCTACCAGATGACGATGAAGGAGTTTGTTCTCAGGGGTTTGCAGTTTGGGGTCGGCATCGAGGACAAAGGCAGCTGTGTCGCGAGCCAATTGTACGAGCTGACCGTCGCGGCCGAGGTTGGCGAGGTGAAGGTTGAAGGCGATGCCGCTTTGTTGCGTCCCTTCCAAGTCGCCCGGACCGCGCAGCTTGAGGTCGGCTTCAGCTATCTCGAAGCCATCGTTCGTCTCAGTCATTATCTGCAAGCGCTTGCGCGTCTCGGCTGAAAGCTTGAAGTTCGAAACGAGTATGCAGTAGGACTGTTCTGCACCGCGTCCCACGCGACCTCGGAGCTGATGGAGCTGTGAGAGGCCGAAGCGTTCGGCATTCTGTATGATCATGACCGAGGCGTTCGGCACGTTCACGCCAACCTCGATGACGGTTGTGGCGACCAGTATCTGTGTTTCGCCCGAGACGAATCGTTGCATCTCGGCGTCCTTCTCGGCGGGTTTCATCTGGCCGTGCACCATGCTGATGTTGTATTGCGGGAAGATTTCCTTGATGTGCACGTACTCGTCCTGCACGTTCTTCAGGTCGAGCTTCTCGCTTTCTTTCACCAACGGATAAACGACATAGACCTGATGCCCGGCCTCTATCTCGCGTACGACGCCGCGATAGAGTTGTTCGGGCTGATTGTCGTAGATGTGGATTGTGCGGATGGGTTTGCGTCCGGGCGGCAGTTCGTCGATGACAGACACGTCGAGGTCGCCGTAGAGCGTCATTGCCAATGTGCGCGGGATGGGCGTGGCGGTCATGACGAGGACGTGGGGAGCTTGGCTTTTCTCCCACAGCTTGGCTCTCTGCGCTACGCCGAAGCGGTGCTGCTCGTCGATGATGACGAGTCCGAGGCTGCGGAACTGCACGTTGTCCTCGATGACGGCATGCGTGCCTATCAGGATGTTGACGCTTCCCTCCCGCAGCCCTTCCTCGATGGCTTTGCGGCGCTTTCCCTTGACGTTTCCTGTCAGCAGCTCCACGCGGACGGGCATGTCCTTCAGGAAGGAGCGGAACGTCTGCAAGTGTTGCTCGGCAAGAATCTCTGTTGGGGCCATGATGCACGTCTGGCAGCCGTTGTCGATGGCAATGAGCATCACCATGAGCGCCACGAGCGTCTTGCCGCTGCCCACGTCGCCTTGCAGCAGGCGGTTCATCTGCCGGCCGCTCTTCATGTCGGCATGCATCTCGCGAATGACGCGTTTCTGTGCTTCGGTCAGGGGGAAAGGCAGGTATTTGCGGTAGAACGTGTTGAAGAGTTCGCCCACATGGGTGAAGCGTTGCCCGACACGTTCCTGCTGACGCCTGCGGGCATAGGTCATGATGACGAGCTGGATGAAGAAGAGTTCTTCGAACTTCAGCCGCATGTTGGCCGCAGCAAGCTCGTCGGCAGTGGTGGGGTAGTGTGCGGCGCGAAGGGCTTCGTCGAGGGGCATGAGGTGCAGACGTTCGGTGATGTAGGCGGGCAACGTCTCGGGAATCGTCCATGTGATTTTGCTGAAGAGCGAACTTGTGAAGCGTTCCATCGAGCGCGAAGTCATGCCGGCCTTCTTCATGCGCTCCGTTGTGGTGTAGTAGGGCTGCATGCTCATCTTGCTGAGCACGGTCGATTCCGGACTGTCGAGGTCGGGATGGTTGACGCAGAGCCTGCCGCCATAGACGCTGGGGCGGCCGAAGAGGATGTAGTCCTTGTTCACCTTCACGCTTTGCTTGATGAAGCGTATGCCCTGGAACCACGTGACGTCGAGGAACATCTCACCGTCCCAGAAGTGACCGGTCAGCCTGTGCTTGCGTCCCTGGCCTGCTTCCTCGAAGCTGCGAAACTGTCCCATGACCTGCACGAAGGGCATCTCCGTTGTCAGCTCGCGTATCTTGTAGAGGCGGCTGCGGTCGATGTGCTTGTAGGGAAACGTGTACAGGAGGTCGCGCCAGGTCTTGATGCCCAGCTCAGCCTCCAGCAGCTTCGCCCTTTGCGGACCGATGCCCGGCAGGTAGGTAACGTCGTTTTCTAATTCATAGTTCATGTCTCTGACGTATGAATTCAGCGAAAAGCATGTCGCTCGGCGTTGTTATTTTGATGTTTTCCCTGTTGCCTTCTATCATCGTGACTGTTTTCCCCAAAGCTTCCACAACGGAGGCATCGTCGGTGAAGGCTGCGGAGAAGGGTTGGCGGTAAGCTTCTTTCAGCATGGCGAGCGGAAAGGTCTGGGGCGTCTGCACCAGCCGGTATTCGTCGCGAGGCCGTGTGATGCTGCTCCCGTCGGGAAGGGTCTGGCGTACTGTCTCGACGACCGGCACGACCGGCACTACGGCCTTTCCCTCTGCGGCCGCGGCATAGCAACGCCGTATCGTATCTCTCGACACGAAGGGGCGCACGCCGTCGTGAACGCCGACCACCGCATCTTCGTCTTCCGGCAAGAGGCTCAGGCCGCTGCTGACGCTGTGGAAGCGCGTCTCGCCGCCGTTGGCAATCAGTTCCGGCGAGCGGAAACCGTGTTCCCGGCAAAGCCCGTGCCAGTAGTCGTGCTGTTCGGCAGGCAATACAAGCACTATCTGCACATCATCGAGAGCCTTGCGGAAAGTCTCGATGGTGTGCATCAGGATGGGTCTCCCGCCCAGGGGCAGGAACTGCTTCGGAATGTCTCCGCCCATGCGAAGGCCTTTCCCTCCGGCTACGATAAGCGTATAACAATTCATCCGACGAAAGGCGTATTAAGACTTTTGAAGCAGCTCGGCGTATATCATTCCCTTGCGCAGAGGCTGGGATGCGCCTTCGCCCAGGATGTAGTCGACTATGGTGTAGCCGAACTCGAAGGCAGCTGCGGGGCCTTTGCCCGTGATGATGTTGCCGTCGCGCTCCACGATGGCGCTTGTGCAAACGGCTCCTTTCAGCTCGGGCTCAAAGCCGGGATAGCAAGTGGCACGTCGACCTTGGAGCAGTCCTAAGTGCCCGAATACCAGCGGAGCCGCGCAGATGGCAGCGATGGCACCGCCTGCTTCGTGGTGGCTGACGATGGCTTCCGTCAGGGGGCGGCAGGCGTCCAGGTTGGTGGCACCTGGCAGTCCGCCTGGCAGCACGAGCATCTGTGCCTGCCGGAAGTCAACGTCGCCGAGCAACAAGTCGGCCACGATGCCCACGCCGTGAGCACTCACTACGGTCTGCTGGCCTGTGATGGATACCGTCCGCACCTCCAGCGATGCACGACGCATGATGTCTACCGGTGCCAAGGCCTCGACGTCCTCGAATCCTGTGGCGAGAAAAACGTAAATCATATCAGTATGGTTAATAATTATAGGTAATGTGTCAGGGATTGCAGCGATGCAACCTGTGGTTTTGATGCAAAGGTACAAAATAATTTTAATTCATCTTTCTTAATTCTTAATTTATTTGTAACTTTGCCTTCACAAAGAGAAATTATTTATGACAAAGGCTAAAAGATGTGCCATCTTCGGGAATACTTATCAGCCGAAGAACAGCGCTGCGGTGCTGAAACTGTTCGACACGCTGGTGCGGCATGATGCCGTTCCGCTGGTGGACCGCCCGTTCTTCGACTTCCTCAGCCGCGAGCTGCATATTGCCATACCCGAATGCGAACTGATTACCGACGATGTGTTCCGGGCCGACCTGGCTATCAGCATGGGCGGCGACGGCACGTTCCTGACCACGGCGATGAGGGTGGGGGAGAAGCAGATTCCCATCCTCGGCATCAACACCGGCAGGCTGGGATTCCTGGCAAGCTTCTCGCTGGACGACATTGCCGCGACGCTCGACGACTTCTTCTGCGGGCGTTTGCGCCAGGAAGCGTGCAGCGTGCTCCGGGTCGAGTACTCCGAAGGCGAGCCGCAAGCCTATCCCTTTGCCCTGAACGAGGTAGCTGTTCTCAAGCGCGACAACAGCAGCATGATAAGCATCCGCGTGGACATCGACGGAGAGTACTTGACGACGTACCAGGCCGACGGGCTCATCGTGAACACGCCGACGGGCAGTACCGGCTATGCGCTCAGCGTGGGCGGCCCTGTCATGTTGCCCGGCAGCCGCAACATTGGCATCGTGGCTGTGGCGCCGCACGGTCTTACGGTACGTCCGCTGACGTTGCCCGACGACCAGGAGATAACGCTCACCGTGAAGAGTCGCAACCATAACTTCCTGGTAGCCATTGACGGACGGAGCGAGTCATGCGAGGACACCAACTGCCTCACCATCCGTCGGGCTCCCTATCAGGTGCATGTCCTGAAGCATCCCGAAGTCTCCTTCCTGCATACTTTACGCGAGAAGCTGCTTTGGGGAAGCGATACAAGAACTGCACCTCTCGCGGCTCCCTCGCTGGGGTAGCGCCTGTGCTTCCGAAATGACTAAAGCAGATGAGTAACAACCAGAACGATAACAATCGCCCACAAAGGCTTTCAGCTAAGATGGGAACGGGAAGGCGCCTTCCTGCCATTGCCCTTTGGCTCTGGCGCACCTCCCGCGGACTGCGGCTGCAAGCGGCGCTCAATGCCGTCATCGGCATTCTGTCCGTCTGTCTCGACTTCGTGTTCATCTATGCCACAAAGTGGACGATAGACATTGCCACGGCTCGGGTGGAAGGCAATCTGCGGACGGCTGCCTATGCCCTGATTGCCGTGATGAGCGGCAAGATTCTGCTCGCCTTCGCCCGCAAATGGGTGAGTGCCCTGCTCGGCGTGCGTTCGCAGAATATCCTGCAACAGAGGCTCTTCACCCATCTCCTGCACAGTCAATGGAACGGACAGGAGTATCGGCATAGCGGCGACACGCTGAATCGTCTGGAGCGCGACGTGCGCGACCTCACCTCTACCATCACCGAGACTTTCCCCGCTCTGCTCGAAGTGTCGTTCCGACTCGTGGGAGCCTTCTTCTATCTCTTCAGCATGGACGGCCGACTGGCCTGCCTCATCGTCTGCATTGTGCCGTGCTTCTTCGTTCTCAGCAAGTTGTATGTGAGCAAGATGCGAAGTATTACGCGCGACATACGCTCTACCGACAGTCGTGTGCAAAGCATCCTGCAGGAGAGCATCCAGCATCATGCCATCCTGAAGACGCTGGAGCGGACGGGTACCATGATTGAGCGGCTGAAGGAGACACAGAAGGAGTTGCGAAGGCACGTTCGCCATCGCGCCCTCTTCAGCAGCACGTCTTCCACCGTGCTCGCCGTTGGCTTCAGCACCGGCTACCTTGTCACCTTCCTTTGGGGCGTGAACAGTCTGCAGGCAGGCACCATCACGTACGGCATGATGATATCCTTCATCCAGCTTGTCGGACAGATACAGGGACCGTTCCGCGACATGACGCGCTTCGTCCCCGCCCTTATCGGCAGCCTGACTGCCAGCGAGCGTCTGATGGAACTGGAGGAACTTCCGCTCGAAGAAGCCGCCGAGCCCATCGCCTTCCCCTCGGGAGCTGGTGTCCGCGTCAACGATGTCAGCTTCAGCTACAAAGCCGGCGGACGCCCCATCCTCTCGCATTTCTCGTGCGACTTTCCCAAGGGTTCCGTCACAGCCGTGCTTGGCGAGACGGGCGCAGGCAAGACGACGCTCATCCGTCTCATTCTCGCTTTGCTCAGGCCCGTCGAGGGTCGTGTGGAGATGTACGACGAAGACCGAAGCGTGAACGTGTCGCCCCGCACCCGCGTCAACCTGGTCTATGTGCCGCAAGGCAACACACTTTTCAGCGGAACCATACGCGACAACCTGCTGCTTGGCAATCCGGATGCTACCGAAGAAGACATGCGCGAGGCTCTGGAGACAGCCTGTGCCGGTTTCGTCATGGAGCGTCCGGGCGGTCTCGACGTGCTTTGCGGCGAGCTGGGCGTAGGGCTTAGCGAAGGTCAGGCGCAGCGAATTGCCATTGCCCGAGCGTTGCTCCGGAAGGGTTCTGTCCTGCTCCTGGACGAGGCAACCAGTGCCCTGGACATGCAGACGGAGAAGCAACTCCTGCAGAATCTCGGCCGTCGCAGCAACAATCAGACCGTCATCTGCGTCACCCACCGCCCCGCCGTCATCGCCTACTGCACGCAGGTCATCGAGATGAAGCGCGTCCGCACCGAAGCATAGCTGTGGATAATTTCCTTTCGACGCGTCGCTAACTTCCATTCGACACGTTGTCAATTTCCTTTCGACGTGTTGTTAATTTCCCTTCGACGTGTCGCCAACTTCCTTTCGACCCGTTGTTAATTTCCCTTCGACACGTTATTGCAAATTCTTTGCCGAGTGATCATAAATCTTTTGCCGCGTGCCAACAACTTCTTCGCCGCGTGGATAAAAACTATTTCAAAGGCTTGGAAATAAATTTCAGAAGCACTAAAATATATTTCCAAGCCTTTGAAATATATTTCCGCGGCACTGAAAAAGTTTTTATCCTCGTGGTGAAGAAAAAGGTGCCGCGGAAAGGGGAACTTGTGTTACTCCGGCATCGTGTTTGGCACGATGAGGCGGTAGCCGCGGCCGTGCACGTTGTTGATTTCAATGTCGGGGTCGCCCTTCAGGAGCTTGCGCAGCTTTGTGATGTAGACGTCCATGCTGCGGGCGTTGAAGTAGTTGTCGTCCATCCAAATCGTCTTGAGGGCGAGGTCGCGCTCCAGCACGTCGTTGACATGTACGCAGAGCATCGTCAGCAGTTCGCTCTCTTTGGTCGTGAGCTTTGTCTGCTCGTCGCCGAGGATAAGCATCTGGCGCTGAGTGTCGAAAGTGAACTTGCCGAGCTGGAAACGCGTGATGTTCTTCTGCTCCTTCGACTTGACGCGGCGCAGGATAGCCTCCATGCGGTAGACCAGCTCGTCCATAGAGAAGGGCTTCGTCAGGTAGTCGTCGGCACCGAGCTTGAAGCCTTCCAGGATGTCCTCCTTCAGGTTCTTGGCGGTGAGGAAGATGATGGGTACTTCGGAGTTGACGAGCCGTATCTCCTTGGCCAGCGCGAAGCCGTCCATCTTGGGCATCATCACGTCGAGCAGACACATGTCGAACTTCCGTTTCATGAATGCGCGGTAGCCGGCCTCGCCGTCCAGGTAAAGTTCGGCATCATAGCCCTTTGCCTCGAGGTATTCACGTACGAGCATGCCGAGGCTCTCTTCGTCCTCGCAAAGCAAAATGTGCAGTTTCTGTTCCATAATAATAGGTTATTTGGTTAATGATTGTTTTGTTGTGAAGTTGTTGCGGTGTTTCGTTATCTCGTTATTACGATGTTTCGTTATCTCGTTATTACAAAGTTTCGTTATTACGTTATGACGATGTTTCGTGTTGACGATTCTCTTTGCTCCGGCATCCTGCGCGGTTATTCCGACAGAGGTATGGTGATGGTGAACTTTGTTCCCTTGCCGGGGTCGCTGGTGGCCTTGATGGTGCCGTGGTGCAGTTGCACCATCTTCTGCACGTAGGTGAGTCCCAGTCCGAAGCCCTTCACGTTGTGTTTGTCGCCGGTGTGCACGCGGTAGAACTTGTCGAAGATGCGCTTCAGGTTGTCCTTCTGTATGCCTATGCCGTTGTCCGCTATGCTGATGCAGAAGTGCGTCTCGCCCTGGTTGTAGGTATGCACGCGGATGGCAAGCGGCTCTTCCTCGCGTCGGTACTTGAAGGCGTTGTCCAGCAGGTTGAAGATGACGTTGGTGAAGTGCATCTCGTCGGCGTTGATGAAGGGATTGTAGGCCTCGAGCCGCATGTCGAGCGTGCCGCCGATTTGCGATACCTTCAGCGAGAAGGTGTCCACGACGTTCTCCGTTATCTCGTTCGCATCGAGCTCCTGCAGCTTCAGCGCGATGTTGTTGTTGTCGAAGAGGCTCATTTGCAACACTTTCTCCACCTGGAAGCGCAGCCGCCGCGTCTCGCTGGTGATGACGCCGCCCAGCCGTTCGTAGGTCGCCTCGTTCTTGTTCACCGTCTTGTCTGCAAGCATCTGTGCCGCAATGGATATCGTCGAGATGGGCGTCTTGAACTCGTGTGTCATGTTGTGCACGAAGTCGTTCTTCATCTCGCTGATGCGTTTTTGCCGGACAACGAGGTAGATGGTGATGAGCGACGTGATGAGCAGTATGACGGTGAACCCCATGGCCGGAGCCACGTAGTCCGCCACACCGTGTATGTACCGCCTTTGGTCGGGGAAATGGATGGTCACGGTGCCCATCTGTCCCGTCGGGTCGCTGCGGAAGAGTATCTGCGTGTAGCTGTTTATGCCGTCTCCCGCATCGGCATAGTCTTCGCAGCGGTACACCTCGCGCCCGTCGCTGGTGTAGACGATGAAGTGGAAGGGGAGCGTGATGCCGTTGGCAAGCAGGGCTCCGCGCAGGCTTCCGTCCAGCACGGCTGGGTTGAGCCGGTCCTGAAAACGCTGCTCGCTGGCTGTGTACATCACGGCATAGATGACCTCGTCGAGCACGCCCTGCTCGTAGACGTAGGCCTCGCGCACCTGCTTCTGCAAGTGGCTGATGGTCTCGGCCACACGGTTGTACCTGTTCAGCGAAAGGGCTCCAAGTGACATGTTGCCCGTGCTGGGGATTATGGTGTCGAGGGGCAGTACGAAGTTCGGGATGTCGGTATGCGACGCCTCGAACGTCTCTTCTCCGTGTTCGGAAAGCACCTTCTGCAGGTAGCGGTACGTCTCGACCTTCTCCAGGTCGCGCGATGCCTGGTCCAGGCTGCGGTAGACGTTCTCGTCGAACTGCTCCTGCCGCATCCGCACCATGGTCTTTGCGTAGCTTCCCTGCAGGTAGAGCTGAGTGATGAATGCCACGGAAACCAGGACACATATCAGCCAAATGTAACTTCTCTTCATGCTGCAAAGGTAATGATTTTATGTTAAAAGATAAAGAAAAACGCCAGCACTTTCGTACTGACGTTTAACTTATTTAATAATTGGGGCTGTCTTTAGTTGCTGTTCTGTCAACTTTTGTGCCTCTTCTGGCCTTTGCTCTGCGGGGAAGCAACCTTCGTCTCTCCCCACAGGGCAAGTCAGCCTGTTATTCATCCTTCAGCGTTGCCTGTTATTCGTCCTTCAGCGTTGCCTGGTATTCAGCAACGAGCTTCTGCTGAACGTCGGCAGGAACGAGTTCATAGCTTGCGAACTTCGTGTTGAAGCTTGCACGGCCACCGGTCAGGCTGCTCAGCGCGGTACTGTAGCTTGCCATCTCCTTCAGCGGAGCCTTTGCCGTAAGCTTCTCGTAGCCGCTCTCGCTGCTCATGCCCATAATCATGGCGCGGCGTCCCTGCAGGTCGCTCATCACGTCGCCCATCTTGTCGCTCGGCACGAGCACCTCCACGTCGTAGATAGGCTCCAGAATCTTCGGACCTGCCTCCTTGAAGGCCTGTGCGAAGGCCTGACGGCCGGCCAGCATGAAGGAAAGTTCGTTGGAGTCAACCGGGTGCATCTTGCCGTCATAGACGATGACGCGGACGTCGCGAGCGTAGCAACCAGTGAGGGGACCTTGTTCCATGCGCTGCATGATACCCTTCAGGATGGCGGGCATGAAACGTGCATCGATGGCGCCGCCCACAACGCTGTTGATGAAGACGAGCTTGCCGCCCCACTCCAGATCAACAACTTCCTCGCTCTTGGCGTTGATGCGATACTCCTGGTTGCCGAAACGATAGACTTCGGGAGCGGGCATGCCCTCAACGTAAGGCTCGACGATGAGATGCACTTCACCGAACTGACCTGCGCCGCCCGACTGCTTCTTGTGGCGATAGTCGGCACGTGCAGCCTTCGTGATGGTCTCGCGATAGGGAATCTTCGGTTCGTCGAATGCAATCTGAATCTTCTCGTTGTTCTCCATGCGCCACTTCAGCGTGCGCAGGTGGAACTCGCCCTGTCCGTGAACAAGAATCTGGCGAAGCTCCTTGCTCTGCTCAATCTGCCATGTGGGATCCTCCTCGCGCATCTTCTGCAGGGCGTTCATCATCTTCTCTGTCTCGCTCTCGTTGACGGCACGGATGGCACGCGAGTACTTAGAGTTGGGATACTTGATGAAGTTGAAGCGGTTATCACAGTCCTTGCCGTTGAGTGTGTTGCCGGTCTTCACGTCCTTCAGCTTTACGCTACAGCCAATGTCGCCTGCCTCCAGCTGCTCCACCTTGATGCGGTTGGCACCTGCACATGCGAACATCTGAGCAATACGCTCCTTGCTGCCGCGGTCGGCATTGGTCAGGTCCATGCCTTCCTGTACTGTGCCGCTCATTACCTTGAAGTACTGTACTTCGCCGATGTGTGGCTCCATTGCGGTCTTGAAGAAGAAGAGGCTGACGGGACCTGCGGAGTCGGGAGCAACTTCCTCGCCGCGGGAGTTGAACACCTTGGGCATCTCGTCGACGAAAGGAACGACGTTGCCCAGGAACTCCATAAGGCGACGTACGCCCATGTCGCGAACGGCGTCAACGCAGAATACGGGGAACATGCCGCGGCTGATAAGGCCCTTGCGGATGCCTTCGCGCATCTCGTCTTCTGTCAGATCTTCGCTCTCGAAGAACTTCTCCATGAGTGTCTCGTCGTGCTCAGCTGCTGCTTCGATGAGCGCCTTGTGCATTTCCAGAGCCTTGTCCATCTGGTCGGCAGGAATGTCTTCAATCTTTGGTTCGCCGCCGTCGGGCCCCCACGAATACTTCTTCATGAGCAGGACGTCGATGAGAGAATTGAAGTTGGGGCCTGTCTCGACAGGGTACTGAACGGGCACGACCTTCGGGCCGTAAATGCTTGTCAGCTGTTCCAGGAGCTGGTCGAAGTCGCAGTTCTCGTCGTCGAGCTGGTTGACGAGGAAGATGACGGGCTTGCCCAGCTTTTCCGTATAGCGGAAATGGTTCTGTGTGCCCACCTCTACGCCGGCTGCTCCCTTGAGCAGGATGATGGCGGTGTCGGTGACGTTGAGTGCAGTAAGTGCTGCGCCTGCGAAGTCATCACTGCCCGGGCAGTCGATGAAGTTGATTTTCTTGCCGTTCCACTCTACGTGGCATACGGTAGAGAATACAGAATAACCATACTCATGCTCTACGGGGAAGTAGTCGCTGACTGTTGTGTGCAGACTTACTCTGCCGCGGCGCTTGATGATGCCGGCCTCGTAGAGCATAGCTTCAGTCAAGGTCGTTTTGCCCGCACCGTCATTGCCTAAAAGGGCAATGTTTTTAATCTCTTTAGTCTTGTAAACCTTCATATTTGTTGTGTTTTTATTGGTTATTTTCGCTATTTCGGGCATAAATTTACTACAAATTCCTGTAATGGCAAGGGCACAGCAATATGTTAAACAACATAAAACATCATTTCATTAGGTCACAGATGATATTATTGGAGGTAAATATGCCTTCTTGGGTAAGACAAAGGTGCCCGTTACGGACCTCCAAAAGGTTTTTTGCGAGGTGGGGCGCAGCTTGCTCGAGGCAATAGTTGCGGTCGTCGGAAGGAAGTTCGTCGAGCGGGATGCCAGAGCTTGTTCGCAGACGCGTCATGATGAACTCGTCGTAGCGTTCGTCGTCGCTGAGGATTTCTTCTTCGTGCGGGACGTCGTCCTTTGCAGCGATGTATGACTTGATGTCGGAAAGGTTGGCACGCCGGGTACGCAGGCCGTCGTAGGAGTGAGCGCCGGCGCCAAGCCCGAGGTAGGGAATACCTTGCCAGTAACTGCTGTTGTGGCGTGAGTGGCAGCCGGGCAAGGCAAAGTTGGAAATCTCGTAATGGAGGAAGCCCGCCTGCCTTGTTGCGGCAATCAAGTGATTGTACATCTGTCGGGACAGCTCCTCGTCGGTCTCTTGGATGTCTCCTTTACGGAGCATCCTGTCGAGCGGCGTGTCTTCCTCGTACGAGAGGGCGTAGGCGCTGAGGTGAGTGATACCGAGGCTGAGGGCTTGTTCCACGTCGCTTTGCCAGTCGTGCATCGTCTGTCCGGGAAGGCCGTAGATGAGGTCGAGACTGATGTTTGCGATGCCTGCTTCCTTGCAGGTCTGTACGGCATTAACCGTTTGGCGGGAATTGTGACGGCGTCCGAGGAAGCGGAGCAGGCGGTCGCTGAACGTCTGTGCCCCCATGCTGATGCGGTTGACGGGTGTCTGCCTGATGCTTTCCATCCATGCAGGAGTGACGTCGTCGGGGTTGGCTTCGATGGTCACTTCTGCATCGTCGTCAAGACTGAAGCATGCGTTGACGGATGAAAAGATTCCCTGCAGGACTTCTGCCGGCAGCAGGCTTGGTGTGCCGCCCCCTATATATATAGTATGTACGCGCGTACCTTTTATATATTGTCTTCTGCGATGCATCTCCTGCTCCAGGGCGTGTGCATACGAAATCATCGTGTCCCGGCCCAGAGTGGTTGAGTAGAAGTCGCAATAGATGCAGCGCGACCGGCAGAACGGGATGTGGATATAAATGCCAGCCACGGCTTCAGTCGCGCATCTTCTGGAAGGTGAGTTCGTAGAAGCAGGGATAGACGTTGCTTGTGGCGCTGACCTGTCCTTCGCTGTGCGGCACGATCAGACGCACCTTGGCTATGCCTTCGTCTTCGCTTTCCTGCCGGCCTATGCGGATGTACGAGAAGGGTATGAGCCATCCGCTGGGCACGCTGGTGCTATTGTACTGAAGATACATAGCTCCGCCTCCGTTGTATTCCGTGTCGAAGGTGGCGGAGAAGCTTCCGGCATAGTTGGTGATTTTGATGATGTCGGGGTTGGGATGCCAGTAGTTGACGTCGTTGCGGAGCTGGATGCTGTCGCCCAGGATGTTGAACTCTACGAAGCGGCAGATGACGCGGGCTGTCTTTCCCGACTCGAGCTTCTCGCCTGTGCCTTTGCGCACAATCTGCATGTACACACCGGAGTTGCTGAAGAGTACGTACTGGTTCTTTGCCAGGTCGGTGGTAGAGTCCTGGTCGAGGAACTGCTTCTCGGTGATGGCCTCTATTTTGCCTACGTAGCAGACGGTGTCGCCGTTCTCGTCGCGCACACAGATGTCGCGATCCAGGAATGAGGAGATGGCTTTGCTTTCTTTCTCCTTCTGTTCTGCATAGGTCTCGAGGTTGTTGCACGAGGCAAGGAAGCCCGAGATGAGCAGGAGCAGCAGATATAGCGTTTTCTTCATGTTTTTGTGTTTATTTAGTGGCAAAGGTACGAAAAAGATATGGAAAGTTTTCTTTTGGGAGGTTGAAAGTGAGTGTATATTGCTTATTTTAACATTTCGGAAAAGCTCTCGACGGCCTTCTCGACGGTCTCGCATGCCTCTTGCATGGTGCAGACAAGCCTTCCGCCGCTAGCATTCTTGTGCCCGCCGCCGCCAAAGAAGCGTGATGCCATCTGGTCGCAGGGGAAGTCGTCGACGCTGCGCAGGCTGAGCTTCATGGTGCCAGGGTGCTCGGTGTCCTCGTTGATGAAGATGCTGAGCCGCATGCCAAGCATCTGCAAGGGGATGTTGACGAGCCCTTCCGTGTCGCCGTTCTTGACGTTGAAGCGGCGGCGCTCTTCGTTGGTGAGGGTGATGATGGTCGTGTGGAGGTTGTGCAGGACCTTCATGTTCACGTAGAGCAGATAGCCTTGCAGCCGCAGGCGGCCTTCGGATGCTGTGTAGAAGACGTTGCGGTAGATCTGGTCCTTGTCTATGCCTCGGGCCAGGAGCTGGCTGACGCATTCGAAGATGACGGGTCGGTTGGAGTTGAAGGAGAAGGCGCCGGTGTCGCACATCATGGCGGCGTAGAGGCAGACGGCTTCATCCTGCGAGATGCTGCCAAGCTCGCCGAGCTGGTGCAGCAGGTGGCAGATGACTTCGCCCGTGGCACACATCTCGGGTTCGGAGGCTGTGACCCGACAGAAGTAGGCGGGGTCGAGGTGGTGGTCGATGAGGATGCGGGGTGCCTGGCTTGCCATCACAGCTTCCTCCAGACCGCTGAGCCGGCTGGGCTGGTTGAGGTCGCAGATGATGATGAGGTCTGCTTGTCCGACGGCTGCCTTTGCCTTTCCTTGCTGCCGTGTGTAGACGAGGATGCCGTCAGCCCCGGGCATCCATTTCAGGAAGTCGGGGAAGATGTTGGGCATGACGACGGTGACTTGTTTGCCTTTCCTCCGGAGGTAGCTCGCCATTGCGAGCGAGGAGCCTATGGCATCGCCGTCGGGATTGACGTGTGCGCTGATGACAACTTTTGTGCAGTCGGCCAGCAGGGTCTTGAGTTCTTTGAGTTTCTCTGGGGATAATATGTTTTCCATGTCGGGTTATTGATTGTCTGTTTCGGGTGCTTGGGGGAAGGAGAGGCCTTGCTTGAGTACTTCATGTGCGCGGTTGACTACGGGGTCGTCTTTCCCGATGAACATGAGGTAGTCCTTGATGTCGCCTACATAATTAATTATATTGCCGTAGATGGTCCGCTCGAAGAGGCGGCGGCTCTTCTGCAACATGAGGTTGCGACGGCGCAGCTGGTGCTTCTCGCCGAACTGTGCGAACTTTTCCAGCAGGTTTTCCTTGCGGAGGTGCTGCTCTATGCGGTCCACGGTCCGGAGCGAAGTGAGCTTTGCGCGGTTCTCGTCGGCATAGGCGAAGGCGAACTGATGGATGAGTCCTGTGAAGACGGCCTCGCGGTAGTAGGATGTGATGGCGGTGGTGTCTTCGGGGACGAAGATGTCGGGTGTGATGCCGCCTCCGCCGTAGACGATGCGTCCGAGGCTGGTCTCGTACTGTTCGCCTTCCTGCGGGATGCTGTCCTGCGAGAAGTACTCTCCGCGCTCGTAGCGTGCCAGCAGGTCGTTTTCGTACTCTTCGCCGTGCCCTTTCTCGTAGGGTTTCTGTATGCAGCGTCCGCTGGGTGTGTAGTAGCGTGCCACGGTGAGACGGACTACGCTGCCGTCGCGGAAGCTCATGGGTTGCTGCACCAGTCCCTTTCCGAAGGTGCGCCGGCCCACGATGGTGCCGCGGTCGTTGTCCTGGATGGCTCCGGCGAATATCTCGCTTGCGCTGGCGCTGAATTCATCCACGAGCACCACGAGGGGGAGCTTCTGGAAGGTGCCGCGTCCGTCGCTCTCGAACTCTTCGCGCGGGCTCTTGCGTCCTTCGGTGTAGACGATGAGCTTGCCGCCCGGCAGGAACTCGTTGACCATCTGTATGGCTGTGAGCATGTAGCCGCCGCCATTGCCGCGAAGGTCGACGATGAGTCCCTTCATGCCTTCCATGTTGAGGTTGGCAAGGGCCACGAGCATCTCGGCGTAGGTCTGTTCGCCGAAGTTCTTGACGTGCAGGTAGCCGGTCTTCTCGTCCATCATGTAGTAGGCGTCGACGCTGATGACGGGTATGTCGCCGCGGACGACGGTGAAGTACTGGAGGTCGGGCGTGCCGTGCCGCTTGATGCCGAGCTTGACGGTAGAGCCTTTCGCGCCTTTGAGGTGCTTCATGACGTTGGTGTCCTCCATGCCGACGAGCGACGTCGTGTCGGCAGTGACGATGCGGTCGCCAGCCAGGATGCCGACCTTCTCAGCCGGTCCGCCGTGGATGACGGACATCACGTTCACGGTGTCGCGCTCCATGCGGAACTGCACGCCGATGCCGCTGAAGGAGCCTTTCAGGTCCTCGCTTGCTTCCTCGGCGTCCTTGGGACCGAAGTATTTGCTGTGCGGGTCGAGTTCGCTGAGTATCTGCGGCATGGCGTCCTCGACGAGGGTGTTCATGTCGACGGTGTCGACGTAGTTGTTGTCGATGAGTTGCAGCAGGTAGCCTACCTTGTTTGTGCCGGTGTTGATGATGTTGATGCGGCCGCCCGAGAAGTGGTTGGCATAGAAGGTGCCGATGCAGATGCCTGCGATGGTGCCGAGGGCTATGAGCAGCGGCGTGAAGCGGTGCTTGGTGTCTGGGGTCATGACGTAAATGTAGTTACTGTTTCAGGAGTTCTTGTTCAGAAATAAGCGCGGGGCTCTTCCAAAATAAGCGCGTGGCTCTTTCGAAATAAGCGCTAGGCTCTTCTGAAATAAGCGCCTTGCGCTTCCGGAATAAGCGCCTTGCGCTTCGGAAATAAGCGCGAGGCTCTTCCGGATTAGGCACGTGTCGTTGTCGGTTTAGGCACGCGTCGTGACCGGTTTAGGCACGTGTCGTGGCTGAATGTATTTCATGAACTTTCTCCGAAAATCTAATAGTATTTGGTTCTTTGAATTGTGTTACTGGTTCTCTATCTTCAGGAATTTCACTTCGATGCCGGCTCTGCGGAGAAGGTCCACGCCGTCCGTCAGGCGGTATTCGCGGCTGTATATCACGCGCTTGATGCCTGCCTGGATGATGAGCTTGGAGCATTCTATGCAGGGCGAGTCGGTGACGTACAGGGTGCTGCCGTCGCTGTTGTTGCCGCTACGGGCTATCTTTGTGATGGCATTTGCCTCGGCGTGGAGCACGTAGGGCTTGGTCACGCCGTTCTCCTCGCAGACGTTCTCGAAGCCCGACGGCGTGCCGTTGTAGCCGTCGCTGATGATCATCTTGTCCTTCACAACGAGGGCTCCCACCTGCCGGCGCTGGCAGTAGCTGTTCTCGCTCCATATCTTCGCCATGCGCAGGTAGCGCAGGTCCAGCTCCCGCTGCTTGTCGCTCTCTATGCCGTTCCTCTTGAGCAGAGCCTTGATGTCGGGCTCCTTTCCGCGGAAGTTCACGTAGAGCAGCATGGGTTCGGCCGTTCCTCCCTTCGACAGGACCTCGCGGCGGAAGCGCGTGGCCGTTTCCTTGTCGAAGATGCCCTTCTCCAGAAAGAGGCTGAAGGCATCGGCATCGAGCACTTCCGCCCATTTGTAGCTGTAGTAGCCTGCGGCATAGCCTCCGCTCATGATGTGCGAGAACTGCACGCTCATGTTTGCCTCGGGGACGACGGGAAGCAGCTGTGTGCGGCTCCAGGCCTGTCGTTCGAAGTCCATGATGTCGTCGGTGAGCGGAGCTGTGAGCGTATGGTAGGCCATGTCGAGCATGCAGAAGCTGAGCTGACGGATGCAGGCATAGCCGCAATGGAAGTTGCGACTGGCCCGGATGCGCCGGATGAGCTCGTCGGGGAGCGCTTCGCCCGTCTCGTAATGGAAGGCGAAGGTATGCAGGAAGTCGGGTTCCACGGCAAAGTTCTCCATCAGCTGCGAGGGCAGTTCCACGAAGTCGCGACGCACATTCGTGCCGCTCAGGGCACGGTAGTGTACGCGGGAGAAGATGCTGTGCAGGGCATGCCCGAACTCGTGCAGGAAGGTCTCCACCTCGCCGAGGGTGAGCAGCGAAGGCTTTTCGGCAGTCGGCTTGGTCAGATTCATGACGATGCTGACGTGGGGGCGATGGTCGTTGCCGTCATCGTCGACGAATTGTTCGCTGAAATCCGTCATCCAAGCGCCGCTCTGCTTGCTGGCCCTCGGGAAGAAGTCGGCGTAGAGAACGGCCAGGAAGGTGCCGTCTGTGTCGAACACCTCGTAGGCTTCTACGTCGGGATGGTACACCTCGATGGCCGGTTGCAGGCGGAAGGTGATGCCGTAGAGCTTGGTGGCAAGACCGAAGATGCCGTCCTTGACCTTCTGTAGCGGGAAGTACGGGCGGAGCATCTCGCTGTCGATGTTGTGTTTGCGCAGCTGCATCTTGTGGCTATAGTAGCTCCAGTCCCAGGGCATGAGCGTGAAGTCGCTGCCCTCCAGCTCTTGGGCAAGCTGGCATAGCTCCTCCTGTTCGCTCTTGGCAACAGGCATGTAGGCGGCGTAGAGGTCGTCGATGAGCTTGTTCACACGGCAGGTGTTCTGCGCCATGCGGCTCTTCAGGGCATAGTCGGCAAAGCAGGAATAGCCGAGCAGGGCGGCCATCTGCTGCCTGAGGTTCACGATGCGGCGCACCGTCTCGCGGTTGTCGCAGGCATCGCCCTTGCAGCAAAGCGTGTTCCGCGCCATGTACATCTGCCGGCGCAGCTCGCGGTTGTCGGCATAGGTGAGGAAGGGACCGTAGCTCGGGGCGTGCAGCGTGAAGAGCCAGCCCTCTTTGCCTTTCTCCTTGGCAGCAAGGGCGGCGGCATCCTTGGCCGTCTCGGGCAGACCGGAGAGCTGGGCGGGGTCGGTGATGTGAAGCTCGTAGTCGTTGGTCTGCTTGAGCTCGTTCTGGCTGAACAGCAAGCCGAGTTGTGCCAGCTCCGTCTCCATGGCAGCCAGCTTCTCCTTGTCCTCGTCGTTGAGGCAAGCGCCGCTACGCACGAAAGCTTCGTACGTGTCCTCCAGAAGCTTGCGCTGTTCATCGGTCAGCTCGCCGGGATTCTCCCAGACTTGCTTGATGCGGGCGAAGAGCTCGGCATTGTGCATGATGCGGGCATTGTGCTCGGTGAGCATGGGCGACAGCTTCTGTGCCAGCTCGTCCATCGCGTCGGATGTGTCTGCACTGACCAGGTTGAAGAAGATGCTGCTGACGCGTTCGAGCAACATTCCCGTCTGCACGGCCACCGTGTTCTGGAACGTTGGCGGCTCAGGGTTCGCGATGATGGCGGCTATGGCTTCGTCCTCTTGCTTCATGCCTTCGATGAAGGCCGGCTCGTAGTCCTCGAGTCCGATGCGGGTGAAAGGCGTTGTGCCGTGCAGGGTCTTGAAGGTCGGTTCAAGCAGTATGTTCTTTGAATTGCTCATGATTCGTGTTGTTTGTGGTCGTGATGTGTGGTTGTGTCTCAGGGTCTGTGTCCTTTCCCCCTCCGAGGAAGGTCTGCAGGTCGTGGATGACGAAGTGCCCCCTGCCCAGACGGATGAGGCCTTCCTCTTCCCAGCGGTTGAGGAGGCGCGACGTGGTGAGGCGCGTCTCGCCGATGTAGCGGGCAAGTTCCTTCATTTGTATGATGAGTTCCACTTCTCCCTCGCAGCCCAGGAAGAGAATGCGGATGAAGTGGCGCAGCCGGGCCTCGGCATTGTCCTGCCGGAAGGGTAGGAGAGCCGCCGCTCTCTTCTGCGCTGTTGCCGAAAGCATGTTCAGCACATTCAGGCGGAACACTTCGCTCTTCATCAGATGGCTGTCCAGCAATGTCTTGGGGATGTTGAGCAGGGCAACGTCGGTCAGGGCTCGGTAGGTGTACTCGTAGACGGGCGTGAGACCGAACAGCCTGTCTGCCTCGATGACAGCCGGTGTCTTCAGGTGCGAACGGGTTGCGTAGGTTCCGTCGGACGAAACGTGTTCGCGCAGCAGTTCTCCTTTGGTCAGGAAGAGCAGGCTGCTGCACGTGTCGCCTTGCCGGATGATGGGCAGGCTGGATGCAGGCAGTTCGTCGGGGTCGAGCCGCAGCGATTCTTCCCATCCGAGCAGTTCCGTGCTGCTGATGCCTTGCAGCAGGGGCAGCCGGGTGAAGAGGGCGTATCTTTTGGCGAGGTCCTGCATCCTGTGTTATTTGATGATGAGACTCTTGAATCCCTCCGTGCACCAGGTGCGATAGTGCCCTTCGTCGTCGGTATAGATGAAGTAGGCTTCGAGCCGCGGCTGCGACTGGAGGACACGCCTGGCCTCTTCCATGCCCAGCACCATGAAGGCCGTTGCGAAGCCGTCTGCCTCGGCGCATGTGGGAGCCATCACCGTGCTCGAAAGGATGTCCTGCTGTGCGGGATAGCCGGTCAGCGGGTTGATGGTGTGCGCTATCTTGCGTCCCTGACTGATGTAGTACCTGCGATAGTTGCCGCTCGTGGCGATGGCTCCTTCCGAGAGGCCCACGATGTCCTGCAACTCGGTGTTCGTGGATGTGGAATCATCGTCGGGCTTGTTGATGCCGATGCGCCAGGAGCTTCCCTTCTCGTTGATGCCTTCGGCCACCACCTCGCCGCCTATCTCCACCATGAAGTCCTTTATGCCGTGACTGCGAAGCACCTCCGCAGCCTTGTCCACACCGTAGCCTTTGGCAATCGCGCTGAAGTCGAGGACGGCGAGGGGCTTGTCCTTCGCGATGCGGTCCCCCTGAAGATGTATGGCCGAGAGCCCCACCAAAGCGCGAAGGCTGTCGACCTGTTTGCCGTCGGGCAGCTGTCCCTCCTTGAAACCGAAGCCCCAGGCGTTGACCAGCGGGGCAACGGTCGGGTCGAAGGCTCCGCCGGTGGCTGCGTTGACGCGGTACGAGAGTTGCAGCACTTCGCAGAGCATCTCGTCTGCCTGACTGGTTTCGTTCCTGTTGATGCGGCTGATGGTGCTCTTCGGATTGAACATCGAGAGCGATGCGTCCACCTTTTGCAAGGCTGCTTCTATCTCTGCGTTGAGGTCTTCGTCGCAGAGGTACTTGGCATGATAGATGGTGCCGAAGATGGTTCCCTCGTTGTGTTGGTAGGTCGCGACGCTTGCTTTTTCCCTTGGCGGAAGGAAGAAAAGGAGTCCGACGACAGCAACGAGTGCAACCAAGGCGGGGAGTATGTTCCGTTTCGTCATTCTTTGTTCTTTTTTTGTTTGTTCTCTATTTCTGCTTCGCTCTTGGCCTTTGCTTTCCTGACCGACTTGCCGACGTCGAACACGAGGTTGACCGTGCCACCCCATCCGCTGCTGTCGTTCTTGCCGAATCCGGGGACGAAGTAGGGGACACCTTCATCCGGTGCGCTCAGTCCTACGCGGGCCTTGTAGCGAATGCTCCATCCCAGGCGGATGAAGCGCCAAAGCTTTGTCTCGACGCCAAGACCGAACTCCAGCCATTGCGCCGTTGCCTTCTGTCCGTCGAGGTAAAGGGGAACGGGCGTATCGTTGCCGTAGATGGGGTCGGTGAAGGTTTCGTTTCCGATGTCGTACTTGAAGCTGCTGAAGGCATAGCGGAAGATGGCGAAGAGTCGGTTGCCGTTGTGCTTCTTGTTGAAGTTGTAGTCGAGACCGAATCGCATGTAGGGCGAGGTGGCGTCGAAGGTGTTGCCCGTCTCTGCGCCTTCGCGGTGGCAGTCGCCTATGCCAAGCTCTGCCACGGGGAAGTACTTGTCGAGGATGTTCAGACGGGCTGCAACTTCCATGTTGGCAAACTTCGCATTCATGGCCCTCATGATGAAGCCCACGAGGTCTGCGCTGACGGCTACACCGCTCAGCAGGGGCGCTTTCTCGGGCTTCGTGGCTTTCGCCTCTGCGGGAGCGGCCTGCTGTGGCTCCGTCTGCTCCTGTGCATGAAGTGGCGTTGCGGCCAGACAAACCATCATCAGCAGCAGGACCAGCTTCCGCCCGTGCATGAGGAAAGGCAGAAGGTCAGAGCAGGTGTATCTGCAGGTTGATTGTCGTTTCATAGTTCACTGAGGGGCGTGTGACGGTGATGGACTTGATGAACTCGTTCGTGTTGCGTACCTCTTCGATGGTATGGAAAAGGGTTGTCGGGCAGTCGGGCGACTCGTAGTGTACCTGGTTGCTCTTCTTTATCCAAATGGTGTCTTGCAGCAGGTAGTCGGTGCCCTTCACGGTGAGCACCAGCGTGTCCTCTTCTTCCCAATAAGTGAGCGGGAGGTTCAGACTGGCTGTCTTGACGGATTGGTTCAGCAGAAGGGGTCCCGTCTGGCCGTAGGTGATGGTCAGCGTGTCGTCAATCTGCACGGCAGTGCCTTCTCTGTCGAACGCAGCATAGAGGCCCACGTGATTATTCAGGGTGCAGTCGTACGATTCGCAGGCAGCAAGCATCAGAATCGTCAGGAGGGGCAGCAGGCAGCGTCTCATATCGTCTTCTCTATCTGATAGGAGTTGCGTTCGGGCGCATTACGACTGATGAGTTCGCCCAGGAAGCCTGCCACGAAGAGCTGTGTGCCGAGTATCATCATGGTCAGGGCGATGTAGAAGTAGGGACTGTTGGTGACGAGGGGGTGGGGGATTCCTTTTGCCAGACAGTAGAGCTTCGTGCCGCCCACCATCGTGACGGCCAGAAAGCCGATGAGGAACATCAGGGTGCCGACGAAACCGAAGACGTGCATGGGCTTGAGACCGAAGCTGTCGAGGAACCAGAGGGAGAGCAGGTCGAGGTAGCCGTTGACGAAACGGTTCAGCCCCATGAACTTCGACTTGCCGAACTTGCGGGCCTGGTGGTGAACCTTCTTCTCTCCGATGCGGGTGAAGCCGGCGTTCTTCGCCAGATAGGGGATGTAGCGGTGCATCTCGCCGTAGACCTCGATGTTCTTCACTACTTCGCTGCGATAGGCCTTCAGCCCGCAGTTGAAGTCGTGCAGGTTGTGAATGCCGCTCACTTGGCGAGCTGTGGCGTTGAAGAGCTTCGTGGGAATGGTCTTCGAGAGGGGGTCGCCCTTGCGGCGGTTCATCTTGTAGCCGCTCACCAGATCGTAGCCTTCCTGCGTTATCATGCGATAAAGCTCGGGTATCTCGTCGGGCGAGTCCTGCAGGTCAGCGTCCATCGTGATGACCACGTTGCCCTTGGCAGCACCGAAGCCGCAATGGAGCGCCGGACTCTTGCCGTAGTTGCGGCGGAACTTGATGCCGTGCACCGTGTCGGGATTGTCAGCTTTCAGCTGCTCGATGACATCCCACGAACGGTCCGTACTGCCGTCGCTCACGAAAATAACCTCGTAGGAGAAGCCGTGACTCTGCATCACACGCTTTATCCAACTGAAAAGCTCCGGCAAGGATTCATCCTCGTTGTATAGAGGAACTACCACACTTATGTCCAACATATTCATTATTTCATTCTTCATTTTTCATTTTTCATTCTTCATTCTTCATTCTTCATTCTTCATTCTTCATTCTTCATTCTTCATTCTTCATTCTTCTCCTCATTCTCTTTCTGAGGTTGGGGAGCACGTACGGGTAGCGCAGCAAACAGCGAGAAGGGCAACGCCAGCATGACGTTGAACATCGCCAGCTGCAGAACCATGTCGCGAATGGTTATCGACTGTACCATCTGTTGCAGCTCTTCCAGTTTCACTTCGGGCATCAGCTGCTGCCAAGCCTGGCGGTACTCCTCGCTCTGCATGGCTTCGGTCAGGTGCGAGAGCATACGGCCGTTGTCGAGTGCGATGAAGTAGAAGTACTGCACGGCATCGGTCAGCAGGCCGGCCAGCAGACAGCTGACCAGCGAGATGCGCATGATGTGCAGCCAGCTCACCGTCGGAAACATGCGTCGGTAGCCGGTCAGCATCCTGTAGAGCATGAAGATGCTCACTATGGGCAGAGCCGTGCTTAGCATTCCAAGGATGGGGCGTTCTACTCCGTACATTGTGCACAGGAAGCTTGCTCCCCATGCCACGCCCAGCGGCAGAGCCATCTGCCCTGCAGTCTCCATCACGGTTGGTTGTTCGTTCATTGGCTGTTCGGTGCTGTTTGGTGTCACTTTTTGTTTATTATGGCGTGCAAAGTTACGAAAATCCCTATTAATATAATGTATAAGGAAGCAAAAAAACGCATTATCAAACATTTTTTCACTTTTCACTTATTTGTTGTACCTTTGCGCCGCAAAACATGGGAAAGTCCTATACGGCATGCTCCTTGTGAATCCCCCAGGGCTTGACCGCAGCAAGGGCAGCAGGTCGTAGCGGCGCGATATAGTAAGCTTTCCCACCCGCCTCTTTAGCTCAGTTGGCCAGAGCACGTGATTTGTAATCTCGGGGTCGTTGGTTCGAATCCGACAAGAGGCTCAAGGATAGGCGAAAGACAATTCACTTTTGCGAATAAAACACATTTAGAGAGTTCTTTTCAGAGCTCTCTTTTTTGTTTTGTTCTTGTTTTACGGCTCAGCGGATTTGGCACCAGAGGCGACAACCAATGCACGATAAAACACTTGTCACTCGTCAAACCCGCAGAGCGACAGGACGCAACACCCTGACGGGGATGTCAGGGTATCATCAAACAACGGATTAATCTTGAACATCTAAAGAAACGAAAAAAACGAAAAATCAGGATGATTCGGCGCAACCGACAAACCCTGTGGAGTGCGTATAGTCGCTAACCCAAAAACATGTTGCTAAACGGTACATAATTGCAAAAAAGTTATTACCTTTGCACCATGAATCGTAGCAGCAATATAAATATGTACGAGGGCCTTGCC
>JAFUVM010000041.1 GCA_017483665.1 Bacteroidaceae bacterium | reverse complement strand
GCCACGTACCACGCCATCATCGACGTTCTCCGCGAGGACATCAAGACGTGCAAGCCTATCCGCTTCGATGGCAACGGCTACAGCGACGAGTGGAAGGCAGAAGCCGCCAAGCGTGGACTGGACACAGAGACTTCCTGCCCCGTCATCTTCGAGCGTTATCTCGACGAGGACAGCATCCGTATGTTCGAAAGCCTCGGTGTGATGACAAAGAAGGAACTGGAGGCTCGCAACGAAGTGAAGTGGGAAACTTACACCAAGAAGATTCAGATTGAAGCCCGCGTGCTGGGCGACCTCTCCATGAACCACATCATCCCCGTTGCCACCAGCTATCAGAGTCAGCTTCTGAGGAACGTCGAGCGTATGTCGGGCGTGTTCCCAAAGGAGAAGGCCAACCAGCTGAATGCTCGCAACCTCAAGCTCATCGAGGAGATAGCGGAACGCACTGCCACCATCGAGACGCTGGTAGAGGAACTTGTTGAGGCCCGCAAGGTTGCCAACAAGATTGCGGACGAGCACCAGAAAGCCATCGCCTACCACGATACCATCGCCCCGATGTTCGACAAGATTCGCTACCAGATAGACAAACTTGAACTCATCGTCGACGACGGCCTCTGGCCCCTGCCTAAGTACCGCGAACTGCTGTTCATCAGGTAAGTCCAAAGATTGCAGCGGCCAGACTGATGTCTGCCAGCGTTGCCTGCAAAACGGCTCCTTACCAGTGTGAATTTTGGTACGAAAAGAAGCGTGTGCCGCGATATAAACAAGAGGGTGTGTCCATAACAAACGAACATACTCTCTTTTATAATTAAACCACGAATTGCACGAATTACACGAATTGATTGGCTGCTGGTTGTTAGCTAATTATAAATTCGTGTAATTCGTGCAATTCGTGGTTAAAAGCTGATGGCTGAATTATGACACAGTCCTCTTTGTGTGACCCGAATCACGGGCATTACCGGTTTAGTACTCGTTCCAGCTCTTGATGCTGAGGTCCTCGATGCCGAGCGTGCAGAAGGCCTCGATGAAGGCACTTGCCAGACGCGCGTTCGTGATGAGGGGGATGTTGTGGTCGATGGCAGCGCGACGAATCTTGTAGCCGTTGGTCAGCTCGCGGCTGGTGCGGTTCTTCGGGATGTTCACGACGAGGTCGAAGCGGTGGTCGGCTATCATCTTCATCACGTTCTCCTGTCCGGGCTTGTCCTCGTCGGGCCAGCTTACGGGGATGGCCTTTGCGCCGTTCTCGTTCAGGTACTTGGCCGTGCCCTCGCTGGCGTAGATGGTGTAGCCGGCCTTCGTCAGCATGAGTGCGCCGTCGAGCATGTGCGCCTTCTCCTTTGTGCCGCCGCTGCTTATCATCACGCCTTTCTCCTTGCTGGGAATCTTGTAGCCGGTGGCTATCATGCTGTTCAGCAGGGCCTCCTCGAAGCTGTCGCCCAGGCAGCCCACCTCGCCCGTCGAACTCATGTCAACGCCCAGGATGGGGTCGGCATTCTGCAGGCGTGCGAACGAGAACTGACTGGCCTTGACACCGATATGGTCGATGTCGAAGGCGCTCTTGTCGGGCTTCGTGTAGGGCGCGTCGAGCATGATGCGCGTTGCCGTCTCGATGAAGTTGCGCTTCAGCACCTTGCTGACGAAGGGGAAGGAGCGGCTGGCGCGGAGGTTGCACTCGATGACCTTCACGTCGCGACCTTTGGCGAGGTACTGGATGTTGAACGGACCGCTGATGTTCAGCTCCTTAGCTATGGCGCGGCTCATCTTCTTGATTTGGCGTGCAGTGGCGAAGCTGAGCTGCTGAGCGGGGAAGACCATCGTGGCGTCGCCCGAGTGTACGCCGGCATACTCCACGTGCTCCGAGATGGCGTACTCCACAATCTCGCCCTGCTGGGCCACTGCGTCGAACTCCACCTCGTTGGTCTCTGTCATGAACTTGCTGATGACGACGGGGTACTCCTTGCTTACCTCGCTTGCCATTTGCAGGAAGCGCTCCAGCTCCTCGTCCGTGTAGCAGACGTTCATGGCTGCGCCGGAGAGGACGTACGACGGGCGAACCAGGACGGGATAGCCCACTTCGTCGATGAACTGCTTCACGTCATCCATGCTGGTCAGGGCGCTCCAGCGGGGTTGGTCGATGCCGAGCTTGTCGAGCATGGCAGAGAACTTGCCGCGGTTCTCGGCGCGGTCGATGCTGACGGGCGACGTGCCGAGGATGGGTACGCTCTGCCGGTAGAGCTTCATGGCGAGGTTGTTGGGTATCTGTCCGCCCGTGGAGACAATGACGCCGCGGGGCGACTCGAGGTCGATGACATCGAGCACGCGCTCGAACGACAGCTCGTCGAAGTACAGACGGTCGCACATGTCGTAGTCCGTCGAGACGGTCTCGGGGTTGTAGTTTATCATGATGCTCTTGTAGCCGAGCTTGCGGGCGGTCTGTATGGCATTGACCGAGCACCAGTCGAACTCCACACTCGAGCCGATGCGATAGGCACCGCTGCCGAGCACGATGACCGACTTCTCGTGCTTGTAGTAGTTGACGTCGTAGCCCTCTACCGCATAGGTCATGTACAGGTAGTTCGTCAGGTCGGGATGCTCGCTGGCAACGGTCGGGATGCGCTTCACGGCAGGCAGGATGCCGAGCTTCTTGCGGTAGTCGCGGACAGCCAGGTTCTCCCTCTCCATGTTGCCGGTGTGTACCTTCAGTACGCAGCGGGCTATCTGGAAGTCGCTGAAGCCGAGTACCTTCGCCTGACGCATGACGTCGGCAGGAATCTCCTCGATGGCGTTGTAGCCTTGCAGCTTGTGCTCGAAGTCCACGATGTTCTTCATGCGCTGGATGAACCAGGGGTCAATCTTCGTGAGCTCTTCGATGCGCTCTATGGTGTAGCCTTCCTCCAAAGCTTGGGCGAGGGCAAAGATGCGCAGGTCGGTGGGGTTGGCAAGCTCTTCGTCCAGGTTGTCGAACTTCACATGGTCGTTGCCCACGAAGCCGTGCATGCCCTGACCTATCATGCGGAGACCTTTCTGCAGCATCTCCTCGAAGCTGCGGCCGATGCTCATGATTTCGCCGACCGACTTCATGCTGGAGCCAATCTTGCGGCTCACGCCTGTGAATTTCGTCAGGTCCCAGCGCGGTATCTTGCAGATGAGGTAATCGAGCGAAGGCGCCACGTAGGCGCTGTTCGTCGTGCCCATCTCGCCTATCTGGTCCAGGCTGTAGCCCAAGGCAATCTTGGCAGCGACGAAGGCCAGGGGATAGCCCGTCGCCTTGCTTGCCAGAGCCGACGAGCGGGAGAGGCGGGCGTTGATTTCGATGATGCGGTAGTCGTTCGTCTCGGCATTGAAGGCAAACTGTATGTTGCACTCGCCCACGATGTTCAGGTGGCGTACGCAGCGGACGGTAATCTCCTGCAGCATCTTCACCTGTTCGTCGCTGAGCGAGCAGGTGGGAGCCACGACGATGCTCTCGCCGGTATGTATGCCGAGGGGGTCGAAGTTCTCCATCGAGGCAACGGTGAAGCAGTGGTCGTTGGCATCGCGGATGCACTCGAACTCAATCTCCTTCCATCCCTTCAGGCTCTCTTCCACGAGCACCTGCGGCGCAAAGGTGAAGGCGCTCTCTGCTATCTTGCTGAACGTATCCTCGTCGGGACAAACGCCGCTGCCTAGGCCGCCCAGCGCGTAGGCCGAGCGAATCATGATGGGGTATCCGATGCGGCGTGCCGTAGCCAAAGCCTCGTCCATCGTCTCGCAGGCATGGCTCGTGGGCACCTTCAGTCCGGCCTTGCCCATTTCGCACACGAAGAGGTCGCGGTCCTCGGTGTTCATGATGGCTTCCACACTGGTGCCAAGCACACGGACGCCATACTTCTCGAGCACGCCGTTCTGATAGAGAGCCGTTCCGACGTTCAGACCCGTCTGTCCGCCCCAGGCCAGCATGATGCCGTCCGGACGCTCCTTCTCTATGATCTTCTCTATAAAATAAGGTGTCACGGGCTGGAAGTAAACCTTGTCGGCAATGCCTTCGCTGGTCTGGATGGTTGCCACATTGGGGTTGACGAGCACCGAGTAGATGCCTTCCTCGCGCAGTGCCTTCAGCGCCTGGCTGCCCGAATAGTCAAATTCGCCTGCCTGACCAATCTTCAGCGCACCGCTGCCTAATACGAGAACTTTCTTCAGTTTCATAGTCGTGTTGTTGTGTTAAGTGTTATTATCCTTGTCTTTTCCTTTCCCTGCGGAATAAAATAAAAGCCACAATCGCTAAGAGACAGCGAAAGTGGCTTTTTGTTCGAGCATAGCATGATATGGTAGCACTTTATGCATAGTTTATCCGCTTTTCGGGTGCAAAGGTACGCATATTTCCCGAAACGGCAAACGCGAAGGCCGATTTTTTTTTGATAAAATGTTTTCGGCGAAAGATGCCCCCTCGTACGGACATATCCCGGCAGGATAATGTGCCCCTGGCGAGAGGGCAGTGCTTCTTATTTCAGCAGCTCAGCGGGATAGGTGGGCATGGCTCCGTGCTGGGTGCAGACGTAGGCGCTGACCTGGACGGCAATGCGGTGAGCCTCAGGCACAGACTTGCCGCCCAGGATGCTGCCGACGAACGAACCGGTGAAGGAATCGCCCGCGCCGACGGTGTCTGCCACCTTCACCACGGGCGTCTCCTGGAACGAGACGTGGCCGGGAGTGAACACGTAGGAACCGTTCGTGCCGCAGGTCAAGACGAGCATGTCGAGGTTGTACTTGCCCAAGATGAGCCAGCACTTGTTCTCGATGTCAAGGCCCGGATAGCCGAACATGCGGCCTATCAGCACCAGCTCCTCGTCGTTAATCTTCAGGATATTGCAGCGCTGCAGGGATTCCTTGATGACATCCTTCGTGTAGAACTGCTGTCGCAGGTTGATGTCGAAAATCTTCATGCAGTCGGCAGGCGTGGCATCCAGGAACTTCTGGACGGTCTCGCGGCTGATGACGTTGCGTTGCGCCAGCGAACCGAAGCAGACGGCCCGGCAGTTGCGGGCTATTTCGGCAACTTCTTCGTTGAAGGGGATATTGTCCCAGGCCACGTTCTCCTTGATGTCGTACGTGGGGATGCCCTGCTCGTCGAGCTGCACCTGCACTGTGCCGGTGGGGTAGGGCACACGTGGCAGCAAGTCGTTCAGTCCGTGTTCATTCAGGGCTTCAATAGTCTCTTCGGCCAGTTTGTCCTCGCCCAGTGCGCTGATGGCGATGGTATTGTCCATGCCAAGGAACTGTCCGGCATGATAGGCGAAATTGGCAGGAGCGCCGCCCAGCTTCTTGCCTTCGGGAAGTACATCCCACAGGACTTCTCCGAGTCCTACTACATAACGTTTCTGATTCATGGTGTTTATGCGGTTTTAAGTTGTTTGACATACGTGAAGAGATAGACAACTCCGACGGCCATGACCAGCACGGCGCCGGTCTGTCCCATCGAGTCGCTCAGGAGTCCCATGAAGAGCGGGAAGATAGTGCCTCCGAAGAGACCCATTATCATCAGGCCGCTGACCTCGTTCTGCTTCCCTGGCATCGACTCGAGAGCCGTGGCGAAGCACATGGAGAAGACGTTCGAATTGCCGTAACCCACGAGAGCGATGGCAGCATAGAGCATCCATTGCTCTGTTCCGATGAAGAGTCCGCACATTGCGAGAGCCATCATGATGATAGAGATGACAAAGAAGGTGCGTATCTTCAGGACCCGCAGGAAGAACGAGCCCGTGAGACAGCCGATGGTACGGAAAATGAAGTAGAGGGAAGTGGCAAAGGCCGCCTCGTTGAGCGTCATGCCCAGACGTTCCATCAGAATCTTCGGCGCAGTCGTGTTGGTGCCTACGTCGATGCCCACATGACACATGATGCCAAGGAACGACAGCAGGACGATGGGCGTGCCGAGGAGCTTGAAGCACTCGACGAAAGTGGAGGGCTTGCCCTCGACAGGCGGCTCGTCGATGGGGGTAATGAAGAGCAAAATCGTGGAGAGCATGCCTGCGACGAAGAAGATGGCGAAGAGAACTCGCCAGGAAAGGCCAAATTCGGGGATGACCTGTGTGGCTCCCCACATGGCAAGATACGGAGCGGAGAACGAGGCAATGGCCTTGATGAACTGCCCGAAGGTAAGCGTCGAGACTAAGTTACCGCCGCCCATCACGGTCGATACCAAAGGATTGAGCGATGTCTGCATCAGCGCATTGCCGATGCCGAGCAGCGAGAAGGCTATCAGCATGATGGCAAAGGTCTCGCCAAACAGGGGCAGCAGCAGCGAGAGAACCGTCACTGCCAGCGAGAGCAGCACAGTCTTCTTGCGTCCTATCTTATTCATCAACATGCCCGTAGGCACGCTGAAGATGAGGAACCAGAAGAAAACGAGCGAAGGAAATATGTTCGCCACGCCGTCGGTCAGGGCAAGGTCCTCCTTCACATAGTTTGAGGCAATGCCCACCAGGTCCACAAAGCCCATGCAGAAAAAGCAGAGCATCACGGGAATGAGGTAGAGGGATTTGTTCTGTTTCATGATTTTGTGATTTTATCGGGATTTCGGGATGTCGCTAATTATTTAATCTCGTAGATTGTGGCCTTGCCGCCTTTCACGTTGATGGTGCTGTACGGCTCCGACGGGAAGACTAAATTCGTCATAGCCATCTTGCCCTCGGCATCGAAGGCTTCTATGCTGCAGCGGTCCACGAAGATGCGCAGCTGCCTTATCTGTCCGAAGGTGGGGGCAACGGTAGTGACGGGGAACGCTTCGCTGAAGCCGACTTCGCCGCTCGCGGTGCGGTCCATCGAGAACGTCTGAGCCGCAGCGTCGTAGACCATCGTGACCTGTTCGCCCTTGGTGTTGGACAGCACAATCTCAGTCTGTCCCTTCGTGTCAACGACTATCTCGCAAGCTTCGGTGGGCTTTTTGAGCTTCTCTCCACGTGCGGCCAGCATCTCCTTCGAGGGTACTACGCTCACGTAGGTCTCTTCGCCGCAGCGGAAGAGTCCCAGGTCGCGAGGAATGCTGTTGGCCGAGCGGAACTGCTTGGTGGGCACCTGGTTGGCATACTGCCAGTTCGACATCCATGCCAGCACTACACGGCGGTTCTCCGGAGCGTTATAGAAGGAGACGGTGGCATAGTGGTCCTTGCCGTAGTCCATCCATTTCGTCACCTTAGGCATTGACTCGCATGTGAACTTATGTCCGTCGAACTGGCCCACGAAGTATTGTGTGGCAGAGCCGCCGAACGGACCGCCCGGGTTGATGTTGCATATCAGCACCCACTTCGCGTCTTCGCCGTCCTTCCCCTCGAGCTTGAACAGGTCCGGGCATTCCCATACCCCGCTGTGGTTGCCGTATTCCTTGCCGAACGAGCTCTCGTACTTCCACTCCTTCATGTCCTTCGACGAGTAGATGCGCATCTCCTGACCGGCTGCCAGAATCATGTTCCACATCTTGATGTCCTCGTTCCAGAAAGGATTCGGGTCGCGGAAATCAGGCACGTCACCCGTCAGAACCGGGTTGCCGCTGTATTTGCTGAACGTGCGGCCTCCGTCCTTTGAGAAGGCGAGCGATTGTGTCTGGTGGTGTCCGGCAGAGGTGTAGATGGCTATCACCTCGTCTCCTGCCGTCACGCACGAACCGCTGAAGATACTGCCCAGCCAGTCCGGTTCCAACGCAATAGGCTGAGCCTCCCAGTGTACGAGGTCCTTGGAGATGGAGTGTCCCCAGTGCATGTTCTCCCACTGCGAGCCGTAGGGGTTGTACTGGTAGTAGAGGTGCCAAACGCCATCCTTATAGAACATGCCGTTGGGGTCGTTCATCCATCCGTAGAGTGGGGTGTGGTGATAGAGGGGACGAAAACGCTCGCGGTTCGTCGTGTCGAACGTGTCGGAGAACTTCATCTCGCGCCAGCAGACAAACTCGCCCACGGCACCCTTCTGTCGGCGGTCGCCGTGAAA
This sequence comes from Bacteroidaceae bacterium, assembly GCA_017483665.1. Taxonomy (GTDB): domain Bacteria; phylum Bacteroidota; class Bacteroidia; order Bacteroidales; family Bacteroidaceae; genus Physcousia. Next base: position 20,596 of record JAFUVM010000041.1, on the reverse strand, counting down.
CTCTATGTCCATCAGCCGGGCACCCTTCAGGTCGTAGGGTACCCAGTAGTCGACACGGTCGATGGCTAACTTCACGTTCAGGCGCTGAACCATGTTGTTCTGACCATCCAATACTGCAATTGCCGCGATGTCCTCTGTCTCCTGAACGGGCAGCAGCAGGTAGCGTGAGCTCTGGCTCATCCTCAGCATGACGTGGCTGTCGCCCAGGATGATGGGCGATAGCTGTGCCTTCATTCCGAGAGCCAGCATCACGGCAGTAATTGATAATAAAAGCTTTTTTCTCATCATATTTGTTATTGGTTAAAGTTGTTTGCCAAAGCGTGCGTTGCCGTCCCCTCATTGGACTCTGGACTATGGACTATGGACTATGGACTATGTGTTATGCTGGGGGACACTATTGCTGGCTTACTTTCACATCGCTGACGGTGATGTTGCCACCGTAGTTGTTGATGCTCCAGCAGTTCTTCTGTATGCCATAGATGCGCTGCGTGTAGGCACAGACATCGTTGATATAGGCCACGAGGACAGAGTTGTCCGTATAGATGTCGATGTGATAGACGTTGTCCTGCGGGCGCTGGAAGTTGTAGCCGTCTATGCCCTCTATGAAGCCCTTGCCCTCTTCGCCTTCCTGCTCGAAGTTCACCTTGCGGCCATCCTCCCATTCGGGGTTGACGACGAGGGTGTAGTACTTCTTGGAGTCGGTGCCGCGTACGAAGGAGATGCCGAACTTGTCCCAGTTGTTGGACGTACTGACGGTGAAGGAGATGTGATTGCAAGTACCCAGGCGGTTGTAGAGCACGTATGCCCCGTCGCCGGAGAGCTTGCCATCGTCATAGCCGTTCTGAGCCATCACGGTGACGGCTTGTTCCTTGCCATATTTGGCTGCCATAGCGGGCACAGCACCGAGGGTCAGTGTACCATCGGCATGCTGAATAATCTTGTGGCATACCAGCGCACCTGCCCAGGCAGGCTCGCTGTCTGCACCGACGTTGACGTTTCGCTCGTCGATGGTAGAGCCTACACGGTAAGGACACCAGCCCCAGATGTAGCGGTCTGTACCATTGCTGGCAGTCTTGGCAGCATAGAAGGCACGGCTGTCAAGCACGCCCTCATGTCCATCCTTCGGCCAGTTGGCCCCCGGGTCGTTGAAGCAAGCCTTCAGTGCATCGAAGGTGGGAGCCATCATGTACTTCACCTTGCGGCTCCAGGAAGCGCGGTAAGCCTCGCTGTAGATCAAATACCACCAGTCGCCCATCTTGAAGATATCCGGACACTCCAGCATGCGGTCCCATATCATGGGGAAGGAAGCGACGTGCTCCCAGGTCTTGAGGTCGCTGGACTTGAATTCAGCGAACTTCAGCTTCGAGGAGATGACCATGTGCCACAATCCGTCGTCGGCCTTGAACACCTGTGGGTCGCGGAAGTCGGTGGCAGCGTAGCCGTAATCGACACCCTTCAGCGCCCAGCTGTTGTCCTTCGTCCAAGTTTTGAAGTCGGGCGATGTGGCACGCATCACTACTTCGCGGTTGGGCAGCAGAACGTTGTAACCAGTGTAATAGACGTAGTAGAGCCCGTCCTCTTCGTTATATACGGCGCAGCCTGTGCCGAGCGAAGCATCCTGCTGTGCGGTGCTGGAACCAGTGGGGATAATCTCACCGAGCGGCTGGTAGTTGGCACCGTCCTTTGTAGAGACTGCCCAGAAGGGGTGGTAGCAGGCACCGTTGTTGTCATACTCCTGCAGATACATCACTTTGAACTCGCCCACCTTCTGGTCGTAGAAGGGCATGGGGTCGCCCAGACGGCCTATCGTGGGTTTGTAGTAGGTATTGAACCCTGCATCGTCTGTTGGGGTGAAGGACTCTGTCGTAGCTGCCCAGTTGCGGTCCGGATCAGGATCGTAGCTGTCTGAGGAGCAGCTTGTCATGGCTGCGGCAAAACCGCAGCACATGCTGGCAAGTGAAAGGTTATATATTGTCTTTTTCATAGATGGTTATTTCTTTAAATAGTTGAAGGCATTTTGGGTGATTATGGATATGTTCTTGTGGAAGTTCTCTACATAGCCGGCCTCGAAGGTGTAGGAATACCAGTCGTAGCAGCCGGAGCCGATGCAGATGATGCCTCCCTTGCCGTCGTGGGCAGGATATTCCCATGCAACGACAGCGCCGTCGCCGCCAATGCCGAGAATCTTACCGCCGGTGCGTGTCTCCCATGCGTCGTGGTTGTCATAGCCGCCCCAGTCGGTGCCGATGTGGTACTGGGCGGTAGAGTTGGTGATGTGGTAGCCGGCATCGGTGCAATACACCTCCTGCGGGTTGTCACCGGCAATGAGGTTCTGCCACAGCGGGTGGTCGTTCTGTCCATCGTAGATGCGGAAGCTCCACGGGCCTCCGCAAAGCTCAGCTGCATCCTCGTTCTTACCCCAGCAGTTGTTGGGAGTTGTCCATTCGTCATCGCCTGTTACGCCGATGAACGAAGGCAGGTTGGTAGCATAGCGTGTCAGGAAGAGTGAACCGCCGTTCTCGTAGAAGGTGCGGAGCTCATTCTTTGTCTCGAGGGCGTCCGTAGCCTTGGCTGCAAAGACATCGTGACCGTCCACACCGCCATCCACATGCCAGTGCCACCAGATAACCTTACATTCCGAGAGCTCCAGTGTTCCGGCGCGGAGGTCGGCGAAGGATGCGTAGAGCGAACCCTCTACGTTACCGAGCATCCACAAGCAGGCTTCCTTGGCTTCTGCGTCGAGGTCATTCATTGTGGCAGCCGAGCCTACGAAGAGAGCCTTGGGCTTTTCGATGGCAATGACGGTGACGGTATAGGTGCTCTCTGCCGAATTGTTCTTTACAGTATAGTTGACGGGAGCAGTGAAGTCCTGTGCCGAGCCGGAAGAGGGCGTGATGGTGGCGTTCTCACTATAGGTGATAGTAGGCACCAGGTCAGTAAGTCCAACGGATGCGGGTACATAGACGGTGATGGTCTTAGCACCCTGGTCGATGGAACCTTGGTAGATGTCGTTCAGGATGAAAGCATAGATGCGTGCCTCGTCGTGAAGCACTTTGATGGTCCAGTCCAGTATGGCATCGCCGTTCTGTACGCGAATCATCTTGGCGGCATCCATGTTGATGGTCTGACCAAGTGTGATGTCGCAGGCTGCACCCTCGCTGATGCCCAGTGCCGTAACCTTCATGGCAGAGGTCTCGTACGTCTCGGGCAGGCGAACCGTGATGGTGCGCGATGCGAGGTCGATGATGCCTTGGAAGTTGTCGAGGGCGATGGACTCAATCAGGCAGTCGCCGCCGAGCCTAAGGTCGCTCGTATTGTCGTTGTTGCAGGCTGTGAACCCGCAAATCATGCAGAGCACACAGATGATATTGGAAATTCTTCTTTTCATAATTGTCTTAGTTTTTTGTGTGTTTACCAATTACCGATGTTCTGCGTGTAGTTGCCGTTGGCTGCGGAAACCTGCTCGTAGGGGATGGGCAGATACTCGTCCTTGTCGGCGGTGAAGTGTGCAGAAGCGTAGATTGCACAGTGGGAAATCTCCTCGGCATAGTATTTGTTGAGTGTGGTTGCAGCATCGCCCCAGCGCACGAGGTCGAAGAAGCGCTCACTCTCCATACCCAGCTCCAGACGGCGCTCCATCTTTACGATGCGCATGGCTTCGTCCTTCGAGTAGCTGCCTTTGTAGTTAGTCACATAGAACTTCACACCATATAGGGCGGGGTAGTTACCAATCATCTGTGTACTCTTGGCAGCACGTGTACGTACCTGGTTCACGAGGATGATGGCTTCGCCGGTCTTGTCAAGCTGAGCAAGTGCCTCGGCACGCATGAGCAGGACGTCGGCATATCGGAACACGATGCGGTTCATGCTGGACGCCCAGTAGCTGCCCTTGATGAGGTACTGGCCGATGAGCGCGGGGTCAACGTTGTGCTTCAGCGATACGTTGTAGCCGTACAAGCCGTTGGAGCGGCTCCAGATGCTGCTTTCCTCCATCATGTAGTTCTTGTTGAACATATAGGGCAGTCCGGGGATGCCGATAGTGAGGAACAGACGCGGGTCTGCATTGTCGGTGGCCTTGTCATAGTCTTTCTGATTGAACGTGTCGAGCAGAGGCAGACCGTCAGCCCCCGTGCGATAGGCATTGACCAGATTCTGCGAGGGCTTGTAGAAGTCGCAACCTCCATCGGTGGCACCGGGAATGTTGGGCGGGATGAGGCCGTAGCTCCAGTTCAGGTTGCCGTATGTGCTACCGTCGTTGCGTGAGTACTGAATGGCCCAGATGCTTTCCGGACCGTTCTCGTACTGTTCCTCGGGACGGAAATTGTTGTGCATGTCCTCCTCCAAGCGGTAGTTGGCATAGAGTTTGGAATCGGTGAAATCAACGACCTTTTGCAAATCCTCGGCGTTGATGCTGGTCACTTGGTTGGTCTTCTCGTCATCTTGATGATAAGCCTTGTAGAGATAGACCTTGGCGAGGAAAGCAGCAGCAGCGGCCTTGGTGGGACGTCCCTTGTCCGCCTGGCTCTCGGGCAGCACGTTGTATGCTTCCATGAGGTCGTCAATGATGAGTTGCCAGCCCTGGTCGTTGCTGTAGGTGCGGTTGGACAGATTGTTGTACTGTTCGTAGGTTAGCTTCTCGTTGACGACGAAGGGAATGTTCTTGTAGAGCCGCTTGAGCAGGAAGTGGGCATAGGCGCGGAGGAACTTCATCTCGGCGAGACGTTGCTCCTTCTGGCTGTAGTCACTCTCGTTCAGCAGTGCGATGGCGCTGTTCACGCGGCAGATGCTGTTGTAGAGGCGAACCCACATATCATTGATGTTCCAGTTGGTGGTCAGCACGCCCTGCTGTACCTCGAGCTGGTGGAACACGTCGCCGTCGCTGGTGCCGCTGCCACCTTTGTAAGCATCGTCACTGCGGACATCGAAGTTCCACATGGAGTACGAGGAGTTGATGTCTTCCGAAGATGTGAAGATGGCATAGGCAGAAACAACCGTGTTTTCTGCATTCTCCGGGGTCTTCACCTGTTCATCGCTGAGCGTTCCCTGCGGCGTGTGTTCGTCAAGGAAGCCCGAACAGCTGCTGAACATTCCTCCTACAATGCCTCCCATGGGAAGAACGGACAGCAGGTAAAACATATATCTTGATATATTCTTTTTCATATTCTGTCTGTATTTAATAATCTATAATGTGTCTGTCTTATAGAGAAACATTCAAGCCGAAGGTGACGTTCAGGGGGATAGGATAGCCAAAGTTGGCATTCTCGGGGTCGACACCGGTGAAGCTCCTGCTCTTGATGGTAAAGAGGTTCTGTGCGGATACGTACAGGCGCAGCCGCTGCATGTGCATACGCTCTATGAGCTTGGCGGGCAGGTTGTAGCCCAGTTGTATGGTGCGGAGCTTGGCAAACGAGCCGTTCTCCACGAAGTAGCTGCTCACGCGCTTCTCGTTGTTGTTGTCCATCGTGCTGATAGCGGGTATGTTGGAGTCGTTGTTGGCCGGACTCCAGGCATCCAGCAGACGGTCTCCCTTGTTCAGGTTGGAGATGTTCAGACCGCTCCAGAGGTCAGTTTCCCTCTTCAGGTCGCTGATGACGTCTACGCCCTGTACGCCCTGCCAGAACATGGTGAAGTCCCAGTCCTTGTACTGCAGGTAGATATTCAGGCCCCATGTAAAGTCAGGCACGGGAGAGTAAATCCACTTCTGGTCCTTCTCGTTGATGACGTTGTCGCCGTTGAGGTCCTTCCAGCGGATGCGCCCCAGCCCAGCTCCATTCTGTGCGGCGTGGTTGTCAATCTCGGCCTGGCTCTTGAAGATGCCGTCATAGACATAGCCCACCTGTGCGCCCATGGGATGACCAACGACGCTCTCCACGCCGTTGCCGCCGAAAGTACCCTTGGCAGCAATCGTCTCGGGCAGTTTGGTCACCTCATTGCGATAGGTGCCTATGTTGCCGGCAAAATCATATTTCACCTTGCCCCAGTTACCGCGGTAGCCGATGTTGAATTCGACACCTCTGTTCTTCATTTCGCCTGCATTGATCCATTGGCTGCTGCCTTCGCCCATCACACCGATGCCGGGCATATATACAAGAATGTCCTTCGTGCGCTTGTCATACCATTCGAAAGAACCGTAGAGGGCATTGCGGAAGAGACCGAAGTCAAAGCCGACGTTGGTCTGGGTGGTGGTCTCCCACTTCAGGTCATCGTTGCCAAGTTGGTTGCGCTTGAAGCCGGAAGGAAGCGTCTGGCCTCCGTTGGTGCCGGCAATGTCGTAGCTTGTGCCGTAGCTCTGTCCGCCGAAGCCTGCTTCACCGTAGTTGCTCTCGTAAAGTGTATAGCGGGCAATGTTGGAAATCTCCTGGTTACCGGTCTGACCCCAAGATACGCGCAACTTCAGGTCGTCGAGCCAGCCTACGTTCTCCATGAACTTTTCCTGGCTGATGCGCCAGCCTGCGCTGACAGAGGGGAAGGTACCGTAGCGGTTGTTACGACCGAAGCGTGAGCTGCCGTCGTGACGGACTGTCACGCTGGCCAGGTAACGGTTGTCGTAAGCATAGTTCGCCTTGGCGAAGAAGGAGACGAGGGAATAGCCCTCACCCGAGCCGTATGCTTCAGCCTCGCCTACACCGGCATTGGGCCACATGTAGTTGGGGTTGAGTATAAAGTAGTCATACTTCTTACCACTGAAGTTGACGTCGTCCTCGCGGTTCAGCTCCACGCCGACAAGGGCATCGCCGCGGTGCTTGCCAATCTCCAGGTTGTAGCTTGCCACTGCATTCCACATCCATTTTGTCCAGTGCTCCTGCTTGGCCTCAACGCCGTTGATGGGATTGGCCACTGTGCCCTCGGTGATGGGGTATTGGAAGATGCGCTGCTGCTTCTGGGCATAGTCGATGCCGAAGGTGGAGCGCACGTTGAAATTCTTGAAGGGGTTAACGTTGATGAAGGCATCGCCGAACAATCGCCAGTAAGTGTAGCGGTTGTCGCTGTTGCGGTTCAGTCGAGCCAACGGGTTCTCGCGGTCGGGATAACCGCCTACGGGACCGGCGTACTCGCCCTTGGTGGTATAGACGGGCAGTGAGGGGTTGAACTGCAGGACGTTCTCCAGGAAGCCGCCAGGGGCCTGTACCTCGCTGGTGCGGTTCACGGTGAAGTGCTCGCCTATGGTGATAATGTCGCGGTCGTTCAGCTTGAGCAGCTTGTAGTCCGAGTTTATACGGGCAGAGAAGCGGTCGAAGTCCGACTGCTTGATGATGCCCTTGTTCTTGTAGTAGCCGAAAGAGAAGAAGGCCATGCCGCGCTCGGAGCCGTTGCTCAGCGAGACATCGTACTTCTGGATGAGGCCGGTACGTGTGGTCTGGTCGAACCAGTCTGTGTCTGCTGCGGGCGTAGTGCCGGCTGCGTCCAGATACTTGTTCATCTTGATGCCGTTCAGCACGGGTGTGCCCTGGGCATTGTAGGTCCAGTCATAGCGATAGCCCAGGCCGTTCTGGTTGGGGTCCAGTCCGTCGTTAACATAGCCCTGCCACATCACCTGTCCGAACTCTTTCGCATTGAGCACGTTCATTTTGTGCGCATAGGTCTGTATGGCAAGGCTGGCATCGAAGTCAATCTTCACCTTGCCCTCTTTGCCTTTTTTGGTGGTGATGATAACGACACCATTGGCAGCACGGCTACCGTAGATAGAGGCGGAGGCGGCATCCTTGAGCACCTGTATGCTCTCGATGTCATTGCCGTTCAGCTCGTGCATGCCGGCCTTCGTGGGCACACCATCAATAATGTAGAGCGGGTCGTTGTTGTTCAGCGTACCGATACCGCGGATGCGGACGGTAGCAGCTCCGGACGGAGAACCATCGGCAGAGATGTTCATGCCGGGCACACGGCCCTGCATGGCTTTGATGGGGTTGTTCTCGTTCTGCTTTGCCAGCTCGTCTACGCTGACTACAGATACGGCTCCGGTCAGGTCGGCTTTGCGCTGCACCTGGTAGCCGGTCACTACGAGTTCAGTCATCTCGGAGACTGTTTCGCCCATCGTGACGGTCATTCCGTCCTGGGCTGCAACTTCCTGTGTCTCGAAGCCGATGAAGGAAATGACCAGGGTGGCTCCCTTCGCGACCTTCAGTGTGAACTTGCCGTCCATGTCGGTAATGGTACCGTTGGCGGCATTGCCTTTCTCCTTCACGGATGCGCCGGGCAGTCCCTCTTTCAGGTCGTCCAGCACCGTGCCGTGAATGTCCACTTGCTGTGCCCAAAGCATGGTGCCAGCAAGAATGAGTGTGAAACTCATTAACAATCGTCTTAGTCTTTGCATTGCTTTTTTTGTTAGTTAATACTGTTTGTTTAGGTTTTTTACGATGCAAAGGACGTTGTTTTAGAGTTGTTAACACATAAAGAATCGTTCATCCCGTTGAAATAATGTTGCAGTGTAACATTATTGATAGGGGATGAACGATTCTTTCTATTCACCGGGCTTACTTCCTTACGTCGCCGGGAACCATTCCGTATTCATCCTTGAAGCATTTGGTGAAATACGATGGTGCGGTGAAGCCGACGGCGTATGCTACCTCCGAGACGCTCTTGTCTGTGGTGAGCAGGATGTGGTAGGCTCGGTTCAACCGGGCTGTGCGCAACAGCTCGACGGGCGACGAACCGGTGATGGCTTTTACTTTGCGATAGAGCTGCACGCGGCTCAGGTTCATGTCGGCTGCCAGGTCTTCGACGCTGACATCGCTGTTCTCCAGACGTGCCTCGATGACCTCCTTCAGCCGGGTGATGAAGACGGAGACGGTGGCTGGTGCACTCTCCTCGGGCTGCTGCGGAACCTCAGGTTCTTCCGGCTGGCTTTGTACGGCTGTAGCCGGAACATTTTCCGGCTTGATGTTCCACAATGTGTTGACGACGCGTTCCCTCTGCAGGTCTATCTTGCGCAGATGATAAAGGTAGAAGAGGACGAACACCACTACCAGAAGTGCGATGATGCCGAGAGCCAGCCCGTTGACGATGCGCTGGGTGGCGAGCTTGTGCAGGTAGGAGTCGGCTTTCTCGTGCAGCAGGTCCAGCTTGTCGGCTTGCCGCATCAGTTCCTCGCTTTGCATGAGCAGCACTTTGGCGTTGTCGCGGGTGACGAGAGCCGACATCATCATCGTCTCTTTCTCGTAAGGCTGGCCTTCGAGTATGCGTACGGCCAGGTCGATTATCTGGTCGCCGTGGGTGGGGTAGATGTACGAGGCGTCGAGCAGGGAGTCGCGCACCAGCTGGATGCCGCCGTTCTCGCCGGGCAAGCCGTCGATGCCGCAATATTCCGTCCGGGACTGACGGCCTTCCGCGGAGAGGACGCGGCGTGCGCCCATTGCCATGCGGTCGTTGTGGGCGAAGACGTAGTCGATAGCCGTGCCGGGGTTCTCCGCGAGCCATTGCCCTGCGGCTTCCACGGCGCTCTCTTCTGTCCAGTCGCCTTGTATCGAGCCCACAAGCTTGATGTCCGGTGCGTCGCTGATGGCATCGATGAAGCCGTTGTGGCGTTCGATGGCAGGCGACGAACCTTCCAGTCCCTTCACCTCCAGCACCTGTCCGCGGCCTTTCAGACGGGTGACGACGTATTTGCCCATCGTGCGCCCCATCTCGTAGTTGTCTGCACTGATGAATGCGGTGAACTTCTGCGAGCTGGTCTTGCGTTCGAACACAATGACGGGGATGCCTTTGTCGTACGCACGGTCGATGGCCGGCGAAATGGTCTGTATCTGGTTGGGGGCGACAATCAGCAGGTCGATGCCGCTCTCCACGAGGCTGTCAATCTGCTGAATCTGCCGCGTGTCGCTGTCGTAGGCTGTGGCGAACTTCAGCTCTATGTCCTCGTTGAAGTAGGCACCCATCTTCAGCTCGGCATTTTGCTTGTCGCGCCAGACATCGGACGAGCATTGCGACACGCCGATGCGGTACTTCGACCTGTCGCCTGAGCACGAAAGCAGCATTGCTGCGAGGGCAAGCAGGAGCCATGCTGTCTTGCGGATTGGTGTCTTCATTGCTTTGATGTTTTCGGGTAAGGTGTGTACGGAGGTTGTCCGGCGGGGCAGGAGTGGATGCTACAGACTCTCCAGGATGCGCTTGAGGATGACCGTGGCAGAGATCTCGCGGTTGGCGGCTTCGGGGATGACGAGCGAGGTGGGAGCCTCGATGACGTCGTCGGTGACAATCATGCCGCGGCGCACGGGCAGGCAGTGCATGAAGTGGGCGTTGTTCGTCCAGCTCATGTGCTCGGCATCGACGGTCCAGTGCATCATCGTGTGATAGTCGTGGAGTATCTTGCCGTAGTCCTCGGGATGCGTCACGCCCGGGCAGCTCCAGTTCTTGGCGTAGATGAAGTCCGCGCCCTCGAAGGCTTTGCGCTGGTCGTACTCGATGCGGGCGCCCTGGGTGAACTTGGGGTCGAGCTCGTAGCCTTCGGGATGCGTGATGACGAAGTCGATGCCATACGTCTCGCCGCTTTTGTCCTGGCCGATTCCCATGTTGATGCCCTGTCTGTCGGCTTCCAGCATCCACTGGGCGAAGCTGTTGGGTACGGCCTGCGGCAACGCCCTGGGGTGCGGAGCCCAGGTGAGCACGACCTTGGGCTTCTTCAAGGAAATGGGGAAGTAATCGTCCATCATTGCCTCCTTGATGGTGATGAGGTCGGCGAAGGCCTGCAGCGGATGTACGGTTGCCGTCTCCATGGCGAACACGGGCTTGCCGCTGTACTGCTCGAACTGGTGATAGACGGTCTCGGCGTAGTCGTACTCGCGGTCGGTGAGTCCTGCGAAGGAACGGATGCCGATGATGTCGCAGTAGCTGCCCATCACGGGGATGGCCTCCAGCAGGTGTTCGCTCTTGTCGCCGTCCATGATGACGCCGCGCTCCGTCTCCAGCTTCCAGGCTCCTGCGTTGACATCGAGCACGATGACGTTCATGCCCAGGTTCATGGCAGCCTTCTGCGTCGAGAGCCGTGTGCGCAGGTTGTTGTTGAAGAACACCATGAGCAGGGTCTTGTTCTTGCCCAGTGTGTCGTACATATAGCGGACTTCCCTTATCAGGGCTGCTTCGTTGAGCGCCTTGTCGAGGTCGCCCAAGTCTTGAACGTTAAGGAAACTCTTCATCTTCTGTCTTTTTTTCGTTATGACGTTATTTCGTTATGACGTTATTTCGTTGTTTCGTTATTTCGTTATTGCATCACTTCTCCCCTTCCTCGGAGAGAGGGTGGGGTTGAGGCTTCTCTCCCTTATCTCCACGCGTCGTATCTTGCCGCTGATGGTTTTGGGCAGTTCGTCGACAAACTCGATGATGCGGGGATACTTGTATGGAGCGGTCTCGTGCTTGACGTGCTGCTGCAGCTCCTGGACGAGGGCGTCGCAGGCTTTGTCCTTCCACTCTTTGCCGAGGACAACGGTGGCCTTCACCACCATGCCGCGTGTCTCGTCGGGCACGCCGGTGATGGCGCATTCCACTACGGCGGGGTGGGTCATCAGGGCGCTCTCCACTTCGAAGGGTCCGATGCGGTAGCCCGAGCTCTTGATGACGTCGTCGGCACGGCCTTCGAACCAGTAGTAGCCGTCCTTGTCGCGCCAGGCCATGTCGCCCGTGAAGTAGTAACCGTCGTGGCAGGCCTCGAAGGTCGTGTTGCTGTCGCGGTAGTATTCCTTGAAGAGGCCGATGGCCTTCTTGCCTTCGTTCAGGCGGACGGCTATCTCGCCCTTCTCGCCGTCCTCGCAGGGCGTGAGGTCGGGGCGCAGCAGGGCTATCTCGTACTGGGCGTTGGGCTTGCCCATGCTGCCGGGCTTGGGCTTCATCCAGGGGAAGGTGCCCAGGGTCATGGTGGTCTCGGTCTGCCCGAAGCCTTCCATGAGACGGATGCCTGTCAGCTGGAAGAACTTCTCGTAGACGGCGGCATTGAGTGCCTCGCCTGCGGTTGTGCAGTAGCGGAGGGCCGTGAGGTCGTAGCGGCTGAAGTCTTCGCGAATGAGGAAGCGGTAGACCGTAGGCGGCGCACAGAAGCTGGTGATGCGGTACTTCTCCATCTGTCGGAGTATCTTTTCGGCTGTAAACTTCTCGTGGTCGAAGACGAAGACGCAGGCTCCGGCGAACCACTGGCCGTAGAATTTGCCCCACACGGCTTTGCCCCAACCCGTGTCGGCTACGGTGAGGTGGATGCTGTCGGGCGTGAGGTTGTGCCAGAAGACGCCTGTCGTGAGGTGTCCGATGGCGTAGAGGAAGTCGTGAACCACCATCTTGGGCTCGCCCGTTGTGCCCGAGGTGAAGTAGAGAATCATGGTGTCGCCGTTGGCATTGACGAAGCGTGGGCGGCGGAAGGCGGGCGCCTTGCCGACCTCGGCATGCCAGTCGTGGAACCCTTCGGGCACGTCGGGACCGATGGAGACGAGCACGTCTACCGTGGGGCTCTCGGGCATTGCCTTCTGCACCTCGCCCAGCACGTACGGCTCGCCCACGCAGATGATGGCTTTCACGCTGGCTGCGTTGTTGCGATAGACGATGTCGTGGCTGGTGAGCATGTGCGTGGCGGGGATGGGCACGGCACCGAGCTTGTGCAGGGCCAGCATCGTTGTCCACCATTCCAGGCGGCGCTTCTCGATGAGCATCACCATGTCGCCGCGCCCGATGCCAAGCGTCTGCAGGTAGGAAGCGGCCTGGTCGCTCTCTCGCTTGAGGTCGAAGAAGGAGAGTCTTCGCTCTGCGCCTTCGTCGTTTGTCCAGAGCAGGGCAATCTTGTCGGGCGCGATTTCAGCCCAGACGTCCACCACGTCGTAGGCAAAGTTGAAGTTCTGCGGGATGATGAACTCGAGGTTCTCCCGATAGTCTTCCTCCGAGACAAAAGATGTCTGCCTGAGGAAGCGACTCAAAATGGGGTTGTTTTCCATCAAATCATTTACTTTTTTGTGGTTAGAGGTTAGAGGGTAGTGGTTAGAGGATTGACCTTGGATGCTGATTAGGGTCCATAGGTATTCTCTAACCTCTAACCCCTAACCTCTTACCTCCTTCCCCTAAGGGGGCTAAATTATCACAGTCAGGAACTTCACGGACTTGTTCTCCAGCGCACGCATGCAGTGGGGACGGGTGGTGTCGAAGTAGATGCTGTCGCCTTTCCTGAGCACGATGACCTTGTCCTCGATGGTGACCTCCAGCACGCCGGAGAAGACGATGATGAACTCCTGCCCGTCGTGGACGTTCTTGGCGTGGTTCCTGCCGTCGGGTAGGGGCTCGATCTCGGTGAAGAAAGGCTCCATGGCACGCCCCTTGAAGCCGCTGGCCAGCGACTTGTACTTGTAGTCGTTGTGGCGGTCCACCTCCAGCCCTTGGCCGCGACGGGTGACGAAATAGCCGTTCATGCGCGGCTCCTCGCCGTAGAGCAGCACGTCGAGGGCGATGCCATACTGCTTGGAGATGCGCGTGAGGCGATAGACCCCCGGGTCGCACTCGCCGTTCTCTATGCGGCGGTAGTGTTCCACGCTGGTCTCGCACACCTCTGCCATCTTTTCCAACGGAATGTCGAAAATCTCGCGCAACCCCTTCAGCCGCTGCGATATCTGCTTGATGTCGTCCATATCTCTCTGTCTTGTATGGTTCTTCGCCCGCAAAGGTACGAAAAAAAAGCGATTCTCAATTTAAGAATCACGAATTATTTTGTGATAATTACGGTTTCGACAGCGGCAGGACGCACACAGCCGTGTCTGGAGCAAGGACGCTTGCCCCTCCTGCAGACTCCCTGCGCTTCTCCCGGAAGAGCCTCGCGCTTATTCTGGAAGCGCCTCGCGCTTATTTCGGAAGCGCCTTGCGCTTATCCCGGAAGCGCACGGCGTTTCCGGAGGAGCCGCCCTCGGCTTGACATAAAAACCTGTGTCCCCTGTGCATTTTTTGCTGCGAAATGCTTTATAATCCCCAAAAAGTTGTAACTTTGCATGCAGAATGTGACAAAATATAAAACTTCCCCGCGGGGAGAAAAAAAAGAGGAAGAACATGAACAGACTGTTGACTATCGTCCTGCCGGCCGCGCTGAGCCTCGTGCCGACAAGTGCCCAAGAGAGAATGAACGTTGTGCTGACGGACAAAACCGTGCAGAGTTTCGACATCCCCCGAGTGGAGCAAGTGGCCTTCGAGAATACGGAAACCGTGCGCGTGCTGGTTGGGAATGCCGATGGCATAACGGCGGGCGCGGCCACCGTGTCAGCCCGTCTTGTTGCCGAAACCTCCGGGCTGGACGGTATCACCTGCGGCTTCTTCTACGGGACGACGCCGTCGCCGCAAATGCAGGCGCAGGCTCAGCTGCAGCAGGAGGCAGACGGCGGGTCGGCATTCAGCGCGAACCTCTCCGGACTCGAACCCGGTACGACCTATTACTTCCGCCCCTATATAATATATAATAATGTGTATTATCTGGGCGACACCTCCTTCTTCCGTACCGACGAAGAGCAGGTGAGCACCGAAGGCGTGGCTTTCCTGAGCCCCTACGCCAGTCCCGACGAGATTGTGCAGAAGGGCGACGACGACGAGGCTTCCGCCTGGCTTTGGTTCCACGAAACGTACCCCCAGTGCCCCTTCCTCTATGCAGGCAACATCACGAAGGCTGAGGACCTGGCTGCCTACAAGGTCCTCTTCTACATACGCGACCTCGATTCCGGCAGCGATGACAATGCCTGGACGCAACCCGCCAGCATCCGGCAGGCCACGCCGTACATTCAGGACTGGTATCGGGCTGGCGGCAATCTCGTGCTCTGGCAGCATGCCGTCACCTTCATCACCGACCTGGGGCGCATGGACCGCAACATGATGCGCAGCTGCGACCACCGTATCACCATCGGAGCCGGTTCGTGGAACCAGGGACAGTGGTACATGGCCGTACAGCTGAACCCGGCCAGCCGCTTCGTGAAGGACTTCTCGCAGCATCCGCTCTACCGCGGCCTGGACATCCGCCAGGCTGGTCGTTCGAAGTATATCACCGTGAAGGGCCCGGCCTGGACCGAGGACCACAACTGCGTCTTCCACAACCTTCCGGCTCAGCTGACGGGTCTCGGCAATCAGGACCCCAAGTGCTACGAAGTTCTCACCCAGACCTACGGCATCTATCCCTTGGCCGTGTGGGACTCGCAGATTGACTGGATTTCGCAACTCAACGTTTGGGAGGCTCGTCAGGGCAATACCGACTACAAGGGCACCATCCTCTGCGTCGGCAACGGCGGCCTGGAGTTCTCCTACAAGAACGCCGACGGCACTGCCGACAAGAGTGCCTTTCCGCACAACAGCCCCTTCCAGTCCAACGTGTTACGCATAGCGAAGAATGCCATAGAATACCTTGCGTCCGGCGAACTCTACGAAGGGACTGGCACAACGACCCTTCCTTCCGACTATCGCGAAAAGATGCGGCCGCAGATTCACTTCACGCCTGCCAAGAACTGGATGAACGACCCTAACGGAATGGTCTACGCCGATGGCACCTGGCACCTCTATTATCAGTACAACCCCGCCGGCCCCGATTGGGGAAACATCTCATGGGGGCACGCCACGTCGCCCGACCTCTTCCACTGGCAGGAACAGCCCGTTGCCATCGAGCCCGACAACCTCGGCTACATCTTCTCCGGTTCGGCTGTCCTCGACACGGCCAACACAGCCGGCTTCGGCGAGAACGCCATCATCGCCATGTACACAGCCCACGGCGACCACGAACAGCAATGCATCGCCTATAGCACAGACGGAGGCATGACCTTCACCAAGTACGAAGGGAATCCTGTCATCAAGAATACGACGCACGGCGACTTCCGCGACCCGAAAGTGGTGTGGGACGACGTCTCGAAAGCCTGGTACTGCATCCTCGCACTCGGCGGAGAACACTCGGCACAGATATACCGCTCCACCAACCTCAAGACGTGGACGCTGCGCTCCACCTTCACCGCCCCCACCTATGCCCCAGGCTGCAACCGCGGCATTTGGGAGTGTACCGACCTTTTCCCCATTCAGTATAAGGGAGAACGCAAATGGGTGCTGACCGTCAACGTCAGCGACGGCGGCCCTGTCGTCGGTTCAGGCACCATGTACTTCGTCGGCAAGTTCGCCGCAGGCAGATTCACCGCCGACCGTTACAACTATCCCCTTTGGGAAGACCACGGCATGGACGACTACGCCAGCGTCACCTGGTCCGGCACCGGCGACCGCAGGGTTTGCATCGGTTGGATGAACAATCAGGCCTACGGCGGCTACCCCGTCTCGCCGTGGCGCTGCTGCATGACCCTGCCCCGCGAAATGGTACTTGAGGAATATAATGGCCAGCCCTTGCTCAAGACCACCGTCGTCAGCGAGATAGAGAACATCGCAGAGCCTTGGCAGCCGCTCACTGCAGCCGCCTCCTTCGTGAAGAAAGCCGACGGAAGCCTGCCCGACGCCTACCAGTTGAACGTGACCGTCGACATGACAGCCGACAGCGACATCCGGCTCTCCAACGCCGCTGGTCAGGAGTACGGCATCCACATCGACAGCCAGCGCCGTGATATTGTCATCAACCGAGGCGCCAACAGCGGCAAGACCGACTTCAATGCCAACTTTGCCATCCCCACCATGCGTTCCTCCCTCTATTCCGACCTCGATCAGATAACGCTCTGCATCTACGTCGACCAGTCGAACGTCGAAGTCACCACCGCCGACGGTTCCGTCATCCTTTCCACCCTCGTCTTCCCCGAGACCATCTACGACCGCATCTCCCTCGCCGGCCCCGCCACCGAAACCAAACTTCGCCTCCTCCGCACCGTCTGGCGGTAGGCACGGTCATGAGATAATTATTCTACAATCACTTTGTAGGCAAAGACAGAGTTCGTTCCAGAAATATATTTCTCTACATAGGTTGTGCCGGGCAAGAGTCCTTCCAGTGCCCCGTCATCTGCAATCTTTACAGTAACGCCGTCTGCAAAGATGAACGAGTCACCGTTGGTGCACGGCATGGATTCACCGGCCTTCAGATGTATGGTGTCTGGATGCAGTCTATAATAAGTGAAGGGTCCCATCTTTGTCATCACAGCAAGAGCGTTTTCAGTCAAGTCTGTGATATACCAGTTATAGCGACGCTGGTAGCCAAATCCATTCGACTGTAGGGTAAGCATAGCCCCAATCTGCCCCCAGTATCCATAAGTCATTGTATCAAAACCATACGAGAAGTAGTTGTCGTTCCCCGTATAAGTGTGGTCCTCATTGAAAGTAAGCACCTCATAGTAGCCTTGCTCCTGACTTCCCCAGAACCATTCACCCGTGATAGAAGCCTCAATCGGTTCCGCCGTCTTTTCGATAAAGGAAATGCTGTCTATCTGTCCAATGGGTATATCCGATATGTTTCCGTCCGTGTAGCTTATCCTCATTGTGTTCTGAGCCGCAGACTTTAGGAAAGAGAAAACGGCCAAAAGAGTAACCTGTGCTAAGTTTTTCAGGCTGTTATGCCTGTCTGTTGAACACCTCAGATATGCCATCAAATCCTTCATAGACCTTACCTATTGAATAGTTATTCCAATTCGACATACGGTTAGTTATGTTTCTTTCTTACCACGAGTTGGTTCAATTGCAGCACTTCTGTCCTGTTTGTCTAAATTTGATGAGATTGTTAAGTTGAAGAAACGACAGTCATCCCAATCTTTTGAAACTCGTATCCATTTTGGACAATCTTCAACATACCAATCATAATAGTTACACCTCGCGTCTATTTTTTTTGTGATATCAGAAGATGCATTGAAACGTAAATATGTTTCAGATATCTCTATAATTTCTTCGTCCTCTGAACAATCCAAAATGCTTGGACTGTGTTCGCCTAGTGAAGTAAAGTCACCAATGAGATAGGGATGAACCAAAGTCATTTCACCGTCGCATTTCGGACACTTAGAGAAAGAATAAGATTCATAAGAACAATTATCACATTTCCGCAGATTAGAATAGCTGTATTTGTCAGCTATTCTAATATCCATTTCCTTCTTGCCACATGCGGGGCAGATATTGTCGTCAGGAACATATTCTCCGTAATTCATGCAGATACGGTATCTATGATAATAGCTACTAAAGTGATATTTTCTTGAGTTGAAAGAAGCCTTTGGTAATTTTGTGAATTCATCCTTTCGTGTAAACGCATAAAAGGGCGGTATTTCTATACCCCTGATACAATTATTTCCCAATTCTAGCCTGACGTTGACGTACACATGATATAAATCTGGCACATTGTCCACTATGTCCCAGTCTTTCATGCCTTTTGCCCAAACGTAGCTATTCCTCCCGATTCCCAGTGTAGGTAATCTGTAAGCCTCTACAGGTCCTTTTCGATTTCCATTAGAATCAATGTAATAGTATTTTCTGACATTTAATGGTGGTAATATTTGAATGCTCATTTCAAGATCTTAATATAGTTTGTTTTTCCCTTGATTATGTAAATGCCGTGTTTCATATTTCCACGAACTTTGTTCCCTTGTATATCACAAATAAGAACATCGTTGTCAATACAATGATTATGAATACTGCTTATAACATCTTGTTTCAAATCACACAAAAGTGTATTATACTCATCATATAGCATTAATTCAACCATATCTGATGAAGAATTTCTTTCTATTTCAACTTGATATGTCATGGTTTGGCTATCGTTATTAACGACCTTCTGCCAGCAAATCTGTGTTTCTTCCATGGATAAAGTAGTACCGCAATTGCATAGAAGTTTTATCTCTGCTGGCAATGTGCTACAATTTTTTATTACTACAGAAATTCTGATATTTTTTTCGTCAACGTCATCAATACTTAAGGATGCGAGGATATTTCTGTTCTTGGGATGTATTTTATAAACTATTGATTGATTACTGCTATATCCTCCCATTGAATACTCACTGTCATCAACAGGGTAGTATCCATCACCTTTTCCTCCCCACCCAAAATTAAAGTGATAAAGATTTGTTTCTTTATCGTACCCATCAAGGATAAACGCATGCCCACTGGAAGCTGTACCAGAACATATAACAGGTCTCCTTTTTGACACTTCCTCATACAATAAAGAGTCCCATTTTTCCTGAGTACAATTGCTATGATATTGTAAGTCAGAAACAAGGCCATACTGAGATGACATCGCCCTTGCTGCCTCAGATATTTGTCCTCCGGTGGAACTGGCATAATTTAAATAAGATGTTGTCCCGATAACGTAACATAATCGTGCTACGGCATCTCTTGACTCAAAAGAGTCATTAGCGTCATATTCTGTTTTGATAAGCTCCCATTCATTAGGAGTCCCTTTGGGGATAGAAAATGTGACGGGGGCACCCCCATAGGGGTATATAGGCGTGTCTTTAAGCGTTGCTTGTGGATTGTCTCTCCACCAGTAGTAAGTAACTTGTGCTGCGGCTATGGCAACACATCCTGCCGCTGTTTTCACATTCCCGTCAACAATAACAGGAGCATAATTGTTATAGGGAGAAGATTGATGCCAGTGTGTTGTTATTAGAGGTAGTACAGATGTGCGTTTCTCTATGTTTTTTCCTGAAATGGTATATGAAGAGTTCGCGAGAGGTTTCCTAATCGTCTCATCATCAAGCTTGTCAAGCCATTCTTTTACCACAGGAGGAACTTCTTCTTCATTAAAATCAGATTCTCTTGAATAGCCAAGCACCTGAGGTGTTTTAGTTTTTGAGACAATGACAAATCCACTTTTGCTGTTTGAGATTATTATGGAATAGTTTTTTGTATTCTTTATCGTCTGTATCTTATCTGAACAAAGTATATTGACAGCAATCTTCCTTGTCTCATCATCAATGTCGGCAGATAGTGTCATGTTAAATCCCAACACAAAGAACAGAAAAAGCCACAGGCGTTTCATTATATTCAAGTTTATATTGATTTGTATTAGTTGGGATGTGTCTAAACAGACGCATCCCAACTAATGTGCAGACATTAATCGATTTTTGTAATGGAAGTGAAAGGAGCAAGACAGAATCCTCGCTTAAAGGGATAAGACTTAATAGAGGCTCTTGATGCAGGATAATTATTCCAATGGTTGTTATCTGCAACGCCAAAATATGGGTTGCCTACCTGGAACCAATCCCAATAAGCTAAATATACTTTTCCACTTTGGATACTATATGTAGCATTGCCATAGGGACTAAATCCTTCAGCTCCTTCCGGAGTGAGGCCAAAGCAGATATCACATTTGGGAGCTAAAATATAACAGAAATCATACATGTTTGATTTGAAGAATGTCCAATCCTTATCGAACATGTCGGGAGTGTTGACAGAAAGATAATACATGTAATTTTGACCTGCATCAGCTACGTAGTCATATTTTGATGTTGCGTTAGGGTCTAAGTTATAGTATGTTGCCAAATTCTGAGTGTACAAGGACAAATTGCGAATTCCATTGTCGGATATTGTTGTGGCTGTCTCGTCACGATATTGGAAGTTTTGCAGATATAGATAAGGGGCGTTCTATAAATTAAAGTGTTAATAATCGATAAGTTACTTGCATAATTCAAGAAAAAGTTGTACCTTTGTGGTATAAATAGAGAAATCAATGGAGAAGACAAAGATATACCGCAGGCCAATGGGCGAGAACCTG
>JAFUVM010000040.1 GCA_017483665.1 Bacteroidaceae bacterium | reverse complement strand
CTTTGCACATAGCTAAGGAATGAAGTATCTTGTTTTTTTGCTATTACAAAGGTACTGATTTTTGGGGAATTCCCCAAATATTCCTTAGCTTTTTTCGTGCCTGAATACTACGCTTTTGAATCAAATGCTAAAGTTGAGTTAATTAAATTCTGTCTGATGAAGTTAACTTAGGACAAAGCCACGGGGTGGCTGTCACTTCTCCGCAGTATAGAAGCCGATGAGCTGCCGCAGAGCCTGCTGGCAGACGGGATAGAAGTCGGGCTCCTCGTTGGTACGCATGCGGCAGTTCTCCCGGCCGCGCCAGACGCCTTTCGACAGGTAGCCGCCGCCTTCGATGAGGCCTGCCTTGCCCTCGTCGATGAGGTTCTGCCACTTGCCGCTGAAGTCGTGCCGTGTGGTCAGGTTCGGCTCCCAGGGTTCGGTGTCGGGGAAGTACATGGGGTCGTCGTCGCCGTAGGGATATTCGTCGCCCAGCCCGCCGAACGAATGGCCGAACTCATGGACGACGACCGGCTCGAACTGCTCTCCGCCGGTGTAGCTCAGGTTGTAGGAGTTGTAGATGCCTCCGCCGCCGTAGTGCGAGGTGTTCGCCAGGATGATGACGTGCTCGTAGGGCGTGCCGGCCAGCAGGTCGTGGAGCCGCTTCAGGTGGAGCGTCGTGAGGTAGCGCTGGCTGTAGAACGTGTCGAAGTGCGAGCCGAGGGCCGTGTCCAGCCAGAGACCCTTCCCCGGGTCGCTTACGCCGCTGTCGGCAGAAGGTGTCAGCAGGGCGACGATGTTGAAACGGTGGCGCAGACTCTTGAAGGGTTCGTGCCGGAAGAGGGCTTCCATGGCCGTGTGGCAGTGGTCGAGGAAGGACGTCATCTCACCGGCTGTGTAACCCTCTGGCACGTAGGCGATGTGGATGCAACGCATGGTGTCGGCTGCCTGCTGGAGGGTGATGAAAGGCGAGACACTCCGCTCTCCCTTGCGGCTGATGAGGATGTCGGTCGGGACGACGGTATGCGTCAGGGAAGCCTGCACATGACTGTGGAAGTCCAGCAGCTCCACCGTCACATCGACCGTGTCGCGCGGGAAGGGGACGAGGAAGACGTTCTCGAACGAGCGCCGCACGTGCTTGGCTTCGTCCGTGGCGAGCCATTCCTGGAAGAGCGTGGAAAAGGAGTGTCGGTAGATGACCTGCTGCGAGCCGTGTGCCCGGACCGTTATCTGTCCGTTGCCTGCCAGCGGCAGCTCGGCCAGTCGTGTGCGCCGTCCGTACCATCGCGGCATCGCGCTGAGCTGGTCAAGGTAGAGTTCCTGCTTCCGGGCATCGCCCGCAAAGACGTAGTCGAGCCGCAGGGTGCGGTCCTCGAACCACTCGCCGAATGTCTGTGCCCCAGCCGTCAGTCCGCACCAGACCAGCATCAGCAGCCCGGCCGCCAAGCGTTGTATTCTCATTGTCTTCAGGGTTTACTTGAGGACGCTCTTGCCTTTTGTGACGTAGATGCCGCCCTTATGGGGAAAAGGGACGCGACTACCTCCCAAGTCGTGCCAGGTAGTCCCCTCATTTTTCACTTTTAACTTTTCACTATTCACTTCCCTGATGTCGTCTGGGTCTTCGGTGACGATGGCGGAGAAAGCGGGCACGTCGCCAGTCTTTTGGAAGATGCCGGTGATGAAGCCCTCTCCTTCTCCCCCGAGGGGAAGTGACTGCGGCGTGTCGGTCTCGATGCGTACGTTCTCCAGGATGATGGGCGAAGGCAGGACGTCCGTCGGGCAGACAAGGAAGGGAACGCCAGCCTTGGATCCTTCCCCCAGCCCCTCCCTTGCAGGGATGGGAGAAGAAACTTCTGGAAGACTATATACTCCTCTCCCTACAAGGGAGGGGTTGGGGGTGGGTCCGGTGAGATTGAGGACCTCTGTCCCCCTGCCGAATATCGTCTCGATGTCAGCCAGGTTCAGCGAGAAGGGCAGGCAGACGTATTGCCACTCGCCGTTCGTGAACGTCTTGTTCAGCACTACCTTATTATTATTCGCGCGCGGGACGATGACGTTCTCCGCGGAGTTCTCGTCGTAGGCGACAGGCAGGTCGCTGACCTTCCACGTGCGGACGAGGTCGACGTAGAACTTACCGTGATTGGCACCGGGCGTGTTGTTGCTCTCCAATCCGTAGCCGCTCTTGACGCCAATCTCGAGGTCTTCGCCTTCGCCCACCTCGATGTCGAGCGCCATATCATTGACGCGACCCGTCGTGGTGTTGGCAGAGAGACCTGCAAAGGTTGCCGTTTCGCCCTCCGTCAGTACGCTGGCGGGGTATTTGCTCTCCACGCCGTAGTACTGCACAGAGCACTTGTCGCCCGCCTGACCGTAGAGGCGCGTGATGCCGAGCTTCGATGCGTACTGCCACATGCGGGCGTTCACTTCGTAGATGCCCGGCGTGAGCTTCTCGGCGGGAATCGTCTGATAGAGCCGGAAGTCGTTGGGGATGACGCCCGACGTGCTGGCGACGTAGCCTGCCCACTTCCATTCGAGGTTCGTGCCGTCGCTGACGCCGCCGTAGTTGTCTGTCCAGGCATTGCTCTGCCAGCCAAGGATGGGACCGTTGCCAGCCTCGTTGATGGTCGTCTTCAGGTTCCAATCGTAGGTCACGCCCTGTGGGTTCTTCTCGAAGTCGTAGTTGACGAGCACCTGGTCGCAGAACTCATCTTGCGAGAGAGGCCGTTCCGTGACCTTCTCCACATGGAAGTCATCCACCATGAAGTAGCCTGCCCCGTTCTTGTCGCTCCCCTGGTTCGCGCTGTTCGTCCGAATGCCGAGCAGGAGGTCGTCGCCTTCCTGCAGGGTGATATAGACCACCATGCGCTGCATGTTCTGTGCGGTAGATGAGTTGAATCCGCCCGCGTGACGGGCAAACGAGGTGTGGTAGTCGGTGTAGGTCAGGTTGTCGTAGCCTGACGTGCCGTTGCGATAGTAGGGCTCGTTCGTCCAGTATTGGACACAAGCCCCCTTCCCCATCCCTTCCCCCGAGGAGGAGGGGAGTTCCGCGGCAGAAAGCCTCTCCTCCTCGGGGGAGGGGATGGGGGAGGGGGCTGCAAACAGGCAAGCGGTTCCGTAGAAGTCCTTCTCCACCCACATGCGGCAGCTGACTTTGTAGATGCCAGCGCCGAGCTTCTCGGCAGGAATCTGCTGATAGAGGTGGAGCGGCTTGGTGATAGTGCTGTTCTGGGCTGGCTTGCAGACGTAGGCTTGCTGTCCGTCCTTGTTCTTCGCCGTCTTGTTCATGCTGCGCTGCAAGGTCGTGCCTGCAGGCAACTCCTGCCAACCCGTCGGCGGCTGCGTGGTCTTCGTGAAGCTTTCCTCGAACGAGGGATTCGTCAGGACGCGGCTCGTGATATCGACTGCGACAGAGTTCATCACCTCAGGCAAAGTCTCGCAGCGTTCGATGTCGAGTCCGTTCTCGAGTTGTGCGATGCAACGAGAAGCGTCAACCGCCTGCACACAACCGTCGTGCTCGTCGATGGCTTGGACGGCAGCCAGGGCTGTCGTCTCGCCAAGGACCATATAGACAGGCTCCATGCGGATGCTGCCGTAGGCGATGTGCGAGGCGGAGAGGCAGACGGGCACGATGACGTTGCGCGCCTCGCTCTCCTTGGGCGTCACGGCACGGTAGGAGATGTTGTACGGCCCCTTCGTCAGGTGTCGTTGCACATCGCCTTCGTTCTTCACCTGACCGTTGACGACATAGCGACCGCAGTTGTGCGAGTCCATCGTATAGGCGCCCCAGGCAATCGGGTCGTCGGCAACCTTGTTCTTCAGGCAGTAGTCCTCCGTCATCACCATCCGTCCGAGCATTCTTCTGGCTTCCCGAATGTAGAGTTGCGGCGTGAAGTTCTCGTTGTCCTCGTACTCGTCGAGCGGATAGCCCCAAAGATTGAACTCATCCCTGATGTTTTGCGGTACGCGTGGGTCGGTCCAGAGAATGTAGAGGAGACCCTTGGTGTAGTCCTCGTGGAGCTTTGCGATGGAGTCCCGCTGCTCGTAGGTTGCCTCGGGATAGTCCCAGCTGTAGCCAATCATGTCGGTAGAGAAGGCGCCGTTATTGTTGTTGTCCGTCTTCATGGCATTCCATGAGTTCGGTTCCGACGCGTCCTTCATGTAGGTCCATTTGATGCAGTCGCCGTAGCCGCTCCATCCCTTCTTCGCCATCCATCGGAACAGCAGTTCGTACTTCGAAGGGTCGTAGTTGTCGGGCACCTTCGCAGTGACGGAACGGAAGGGTTTGTTCTTGGTGAGCGTGAGGCGATAGTTGTAGGCTTGGATGTGATTGTCGCCCGTTCCGTTGGCAGGCATCGGGTCGCTCATGATGCCCCAGAGCAGTCCGCTCGACGGGTCGCCGGGGATGACGTAGGGGTCCACGCCGTCGCAGAACTGATGCTTGTTGAGGCATTGCGCTCCGTTCTCGGGTTCGCCGTACACGTCCTTGCCTTCGCGTCCGACGGTATAGCTGATGCCTGCCCTTGCCATGAGGTCGCCCTCGTAGCTGCAATCCATGAAGATCTTGGCGCGGACTGTGCGCAGCCCAGATTCTTCATGCTTCATTCTTAATTCTTTATTTTCGAGCGTGATGCTCTTCACCTCGTTTCCTTCCTTCTCAGCGCTGACGATGCGCCATTCGTACCAGATGTCGATGCTGTCCTTCAAGCCGGCTTCGGCAAGGAAACCCTTGAAGGTGGCGAGGGCGACCTTCGGTTCGAAGTAGAACGTCGGCGAGGCCATGCCATAGTGCTGCCCGATGCGGCGGTAGAACTCGCGGGCGAAGCCTTTGATGATGCGGCGGTGGCTCGTGCTGTCGCCAATGTCCGTCCAGCCCAAGCCGCCTGTCGTCATGCCGCCCAACCGCTTCGTAGGCGACACGAGCAGCACGCTCTTGCCCTTCATCTTGGCCGTGTAGGCCGCCATGATGCCCGCCGGCGTACTGCCGTAGATGCAGATGTCAACATCCTTCACTGTGTCCTGAGCCTCCTCGGCTCGGACATCCTGGATAACCATTAAGCACATCGCCATAAGCAGAAATGTGCAGAAGAATCCCTGTTGTTTCATCGATACTTAGTGGTATTTATTTGCTTAATCACATCGAAAACCATGTACTTTCGTTGCAAAGTTAGCATTAAATAATGAACTATGCAAGCAAATAAGAAGAAAATCAACGTTGCCTGCTGCCAAACTTACTAAGCCTCGTTCCCAAACGAGCCACGCCTCGTTGCTCAACTTGACACGTGAAGTTAGTCAACTAAGCACGTGAAGTTAGTCAACTATCCACGCTTAGTTTTTGGTTGTCCCTCGGAAATCGTCGATCCAAACCATGAAATCTGCGACGCTGTCGCAGTTTTGGCCCGTGATGCGGGCGAGTAGGCGGAGGCGCTGGTTGCGGAGGTTCTGCGGACTGATGCCAAGCAAGGTTGCCACTTGCTTCTGTCGCATATCGACGGCCGACAGCAGGCACATCTGCATTTCGCTACGCGAGAGGCTTTGCTTCTCGAGCGTGCGGAGCAGGGCAGGGAAACGGTCGCGGACAAAAGCATGAAGTTGTTCCCATTCCTCGGCCGTGGGCTGCTGCCCGCCATCCGCCAGTTCCTCCATGCGTTGCACTATCTCGTTGAAGACCGGCTGCGGTTCTGCTGTCGGCTTCTTCCTTCGAAGGAATGCTATCCATAGGCTTCCTATAAGGACAAGCGCTGATAATAATAAATAATAATGTATATATGAAGTCTCTTCTTTTTCCTCTCCGATGGGGAGAGACTTCGAGGCGGTTTGAACAGGGTTGTCTTGAGTGTGGTATTGCGAGCGCAGCAATGAGTCGCGAGCTGCGGCACAGCGACGGATGATGTCGGCGCTGTCGTCGTCGGGATGCTCCTGAAAGTAGCGCAGACAGAAGTCCATGTCGGTGAGTATCTGCCGTGCCGCCTCCAATTCCTCGCCTCGCATGGCTTGGGCGAAGTCGCTGTGGTTGGCATAGAGACTGCTGCGCAGGGCATAGGCTCCCTGCAGGACGAAATAGGCGCTGCCCTCGTCCTTCTCGATGCGCATGAAGTGCTCCAGCGCCTCGGTATATGCGCCTGTATAGAGACAGAGGTAGGCCGTCATGAACTGGCTGGCCTTGTATGACGGGTCGGCCTTCAGCGCGAGGGAGAGTTCGTGGCGTGCCTTCTCCATCCAGTTTTGCTGAAGCAGCGAGAGGGCAGCCAGGTGATGAGCGCGGGCAGCCTCCTTTGCCGGGCCGTTGGCGTCGAACCACTCCGTGAGCGGTGGCAAGAGGGAATCGATGGCCTCGCCCTTAGCGTTCTGTGCCATAGCCTGTGCCAGGCGGTAGCGCATCTGGATGGAATCGGGATAATATTGGATGGTGTCCTCCACCTCGCTGAGCAGGTAAAGGGCATATTGGGCGTCGGAGTTGTTCTCCACGGCGGTCTCGGCGTACAGAATCTGCAGCGGCGTCTCCACATGTTTGCGGCAGGAGGTTAGCAGCAAACCCGAAAGGAATAATATGATGAATGTCTGTTTCACGACACAAAGGTAAGGCTTTTTCCGCACATTTCATGCCTTTTTGCGATAAACACCAGTAAAAAAGCCGTTTGTTTACTTTTGTTTACTGCCTTTTCTTGCAGGAGTTGGCGTTTCGACGTTACTTTGCAGCAGAAAACAACGTCCGGCGTGTTGAATCAAACAAAAAGGTTAAACAATCAAAACAGAACAGAAAATGAAACGAATCACCCCCCTGCTGGCAGTCATGCTGCTGCTCTCTGCCTGCCACAGTCAACCAGAAGCCTCCGACAAAGATTATGAAGCCTGGATGTGCTACGACAACCTCATGGAGGCTCCCCGCCTGCCTGCGCGTACCGACAGCACGCTCCAGAACATCTGCCCGGGCACACCCACGTCGTGGATAAAGGACAAGACCAACCCACAGATCGCAGGCGACGTCACCATCCTGCCCTTGGCTCCTACGCCCGGCTTCCGCATCGGCCACGTGGAGAAGATAGAGGCCGACGGCGACCTCCTCTTCGTGCTTGGAGCCGAGACGGAGGCGGGTGGCGAAAGCGTCTTTCAGTACAACATCAAGAGGAAAGCAGGCTTCATCTTCCGCAGGGACGGCAGCCTGGTGGCTCAGCTGAAAGTATCAAATGTCAGCAAGGACAAAGACATGGTCACTATGGCCTTAAACCGAGAGGCCAAGGAGATAAGCCTGATGTTTTGGGAAAAATGGCGGGATAATTGGGGCGACCTCCTTTCCTACGATTACGAAGGCAACCTGCTGCGTCACGATGTAACCTATTATGATTATGCCAACATCATGGGCTTTACACAGAATCATTTGGTCAGCAATGTGCGTCCTTCGTTACTTGATTTTGCTCCGCAGCTCACGGTGTACGACAAGGAACTCTTGCCCCGGGGCTTCTGTCTCTCCCGTCCCTCGCCGGTTTACACCTGCGACTTGGAGGCCGCGCTTGTCAACTCTGGGGACGAACTCTTCTATGCTGCCGAATACTCCGACACCATTTGGCAAGTGACACCCGAAGGAGCCTTTGCCCGCTATCTGGTGCGCGACGACAGCCTCGGCATTGGCTCTGTGGCTTTCGACTCCACGCTGACGCAGTCCGGGCGCGTGCTTGCCACCGAGAACATCTTTATTCCCAAAGCCGACATCAGTCCTTCGCTGCTCGTCTCGCCCAGCTTCCTCTTGCGCCGCTACCAACAGCGTTACAATATCAAGATAGAGGAAGAATCGGACAGCACGTTCCGTTGGACCAGTAACAACAGCAACTCGTTCCTCGTCTATGACCGCAAGTCGGGCCATAGCTGCTGGGCCTGGTCAATCAATCCCAACAAGTATGAGCTGCAAGGTCTTTGCCTAAAGGCGGCACAGGGACTGGCGGCGGACGGCACGCTCATCTCGTTCCACACTCCCGCCCAACTGAAGTACTACGCCTCCCACCCCGAGTGGTATCAGCTGGACGACAAGACACTGACCTTCATCCGTCAGCTCGACATCAAGGCAAGCCCCGTCCTGCTCCTCATGCAGCTAAAGCACTTCTGACGGAGAGCACGACAAGGAACTTATATAAACCACGAACCAGCACGAATTACACGAATTGGCTACGCCCTTAGAAAAGGTAAAGACGAGATTCGTGTAATTCGTGCTGGTTCGTGGTTAAATATCTTAGTCAGTCTGTTGCAAGAGGTTTATTAACCCATCACGTCTCTCTATCTCATTTTCCAAATCTGATGTGGTTTATTTATTGTCTCTCTTATTCGTCAGCTTCTTCTGTTCCCTTTCAAACTGCTCAAGGAAGTGAATCTCGACGGCTGACAGTTCGTTCTTTGTCCTCTCCTTGAATTTGTCGAACTCAGCATCTGCTTTTGCCTTCGCCAACTGGGCAGAGACACGTCCGGCATGAGTCAGAATATCGTTCCTTGAGATGCGCAGGAAGTCGTCAAGGATGGCAATCCAGTCCTTCATGTACATTGGGCGATGTTCCTCTGCCTGGAGTTCGGCAAAGTCGAGGTACAGGCTGCTCCACGCGAGGGTCGTAGTCAATGCTGAGTGCATAGATTTCGAGCACCTTCCTGTAGAATACCTTTTCCGATGAGCGGATGTCGCGAATGCGAGCCAACAGTTCGTCGAAATAGTTGCCGCCGCCTGCACGTTTCAGCAAGTCGTCGTTAAGGGCAAAGCCTTTCACGATGTATTCTTTCAGAACCTTTGTCGCCCACATGCGGAACTGCACGCCACGATAGGAATGCACGCGATAACCGACGCTGATAATCATGTCGAGGTTGTAGTAAGCGATGTCACGCTCCACCTTCCTTTTACCCTCCATTTGAACTGTTGCAAGAAATGCAACAGTTGTATCTGGCTGCAGTTCCCCTTCTTCAAACACATTCTTGATGTGTCGGGAGATGGTGGATTTGTTGCGCTGGAACAGCTCTGCCATTTGGTCAAGGCTCAGCCACACGGTCTCCCCTTGCAGCCTCACCTCAATTCGCGACTCACCATCGGGAGTCTGATATAACAGTATTTGTCCTTTGTCCTTTGTCATATCATCTTTCTCACGTCTATGTGTGTTTGTTTTATATCATTCTTCCAATGGAAGAACTGGGGCGTTGCCTTCCTCTTTGTCTTCGAAGAGCGAGGGCGAGCCCAAGGATTTCTTCTTCTTGTTCTCCTGTGCGCCGAAGCGGAGGAGGTTGCGGGCGGCGGTGGTGATGCTGGGGCCGGAGGGAGCGGTGACGGTGTTGAGGTCGTCGAAGCTGCGGCGTGTCTTGTCGAGCATTTCGCCGACCTTTGCGAAGCGCTCGGCAAAGAGCTGCACGCGCTCCACGAGGGTGTTGGCGCATTGCATCATCTTCTCCTGGTTCTCCACTTGCCGTGTCTGCTTCCAAGTGAGTTCGAGCACACGAAGGGTCATGTAGAGCGACTGGCTGCCTGAGATGACGACGCCTTGGTCGTAGGCTTCCTTCCAGAGCGTCGTGTCGCTTTGCAGGGCAAGCTGCAGGGCGCTCTCCTGGAAGACGTACATCAGCACGAAGTCCAGCCGGCCCTTGTCCGTCTTGCCGTAACGAAAGTACTGTTTCTGAGCCAGCTCGCGGACGTGCTGCCTCATACTGGCAAGGTGGCGGCGCAGGGCAGCCTCACGCTCGGCATCCGTCTCAGCATTCTGGTAATCGACGAAGGCCGTGAAGGACATCTTGCTGTCGATGATGACGTCGCGCCCGTCGGGGAAATGCAGCACGGCATCGGGCACCATGCGTCGGCCTTCGTCGCTCGTGATGGTGCGTCCCTGCTCGTCGCGCAGCGTCTCCTGTGTGTCGTACTGCAGGCCGCGCTCCAGTTCCATCTGTTCCAGTATCTGCGTCAGCTTGAGCTCCCCGAAGTTGCCCTGAATCTTATTCTGCCCCGTGAGCGCCTGTGCCAAGCGTTCCGTCTGCTCGCCCATCGCCCGCTCGCGTTCCATGTTGACCTGTATGGCCGTCTTCAGCTCGCGCAGAGAGTCGTCGTGGTCCTTCTGCATCTTCTCCGTCTGAGAGCGCATTTGCACGATGTTCTGCTGCAGCGGAGTGAGTATCTTGGCGAGTTGCTCGCTGTTGACGGCCGAGAGCTCCGCCGCCCGCTCCTTGAGCACTTGCTCCGAACTCGTCTTCATCTGTTCGCGCAAGAGTGCCATCTGCTGCTCCATCTGCCTGTGTTGCGACTCCAGCTGACTGCGCATCTGCTCCTGCTGCGATTCCCTTTGTTCCCGCATCTGCTGCTGATGTGTCTCCTGAAGAGTCTGCATCTGCTGCCGGAACGTTTCCTGCTGCTCTCGCATCTGCTGTCGGAGTGCATCTCCTTCCTGCTGTTTCTGCTGTTCGGTCAGGGCGATACGTTCCCCGGCTGCCTGCACTTGCGACCGCATGGCAAGCCACACACCTATGGCACCAATAGCGATGCCGATGATGAGATAGAGAAGATATATGAGTTCCATAGTTATTGTTTGATGATTGTTCAGTACAAAGGTACGAAAAAAACATTAATGCTCAATGTTCAAGGCTCAATAAAATTCGTAGCCTATCTCTCCTGCTATACATATATTAAGGTATAGAGAATACAGCGAATAATGTTGGCACATTGGTTGCAAAACCTTGACGAGTACCCTGAGGAGTCGTCATGATTCCTATTTCATATATCTTTTAAACCAGATTTTAAATACAGGGTCTTCCAAGAAGACGTTGTCCTTGTCAAAGTCAATCATTTCTTTGGAAAGAAGCGCTGTTTTTATGCGCGATATGTTTGATTTCGTGCCAAGATTGTAGGTCTCGAGTATAGCTTTGCTTCCAAAGTCGGAACTTACGCCATCACACAAGGCACGGATAAAGTTTATCTGATATCCGGTCAATCCTTTCAATTGCTCCTCGAAGAGTGCTGAACATTGAGCCAGCAAAGCATCTACGCCGTGATGGAAGTCTTCTTCTGTGGTAACTTTCTCTGTTTCTGCCATCACATTCCAAGCCAACTGTTGGACGTAAGAGGAGTTGCTCTCAACTGTCTCGCAGATAAGTCGTGCAAGTTCTGCTGATATCTTTTTGTCTTGGCTTTCAAATCTCGAACAGATAAACGGCACCCAGTCTTCTGTCGGTATCTTGTCCAAATACATCATTTCGCCGAACTGATAGAAGGGCATCCTTCGATTCTGGAAGAGTTTGTTCATCAGATGTTTCTTGCTGCCGAAAAGGCAATACGACACGTTGCGCTGATGTTGCCATATTCCGCGTAGCCGCTTTTGAATGGTCAATGTGTCTGACATCTCGCCAATCTGCTGGAATTCGTCGATACACACCACGATATGAACTCCTTGTGCTTGACCAATTATCTCAGGCAATTGAAGAATCTCTTCCGGTTTGTAGTTCTGTGGCGTAATACCTAATGACAGAGAGAATTCGGACATGGGTTCTGGTGAGAAAGATATTTTGGGGGTCAACCTGACCATGAACTTTTTTATGTTTTCAATTACTTGTCCTGTCTTGTTGGCGGTCTGTTTCAGCAACTCGGAAGCGAATCGGTTATAGAAATCATATTCACTGCGACAATCGTAGATGTCCATGTAGACAGTTCTAATCTTTGGGCTGGTAATCTCTTTCGTGACTTTACGCACAATGGAACTTTTCCCGATTCGTCGAGGTGACACAAGAATGACGTTGATTCCATTCTCCATGTTCATCTTCAGTCGCTTCGTCTCTTTGACCCTGTCTGTGAAGTTCTCTCCCTCAACAGACATACCATATACAAAAGCCCTTTCCATAACGTGATATTTTGTTTGTGAGTGCAAATATAAGCAAATGATTTAAAGTACACAAGTATGTGGACCACAATTTTGTGGTCTGACGTCTTTTTTGCTGTCTAACTCGAAGGCTTTCTAGGTAAAGTTGCCATAGCAGAGGGATTGATATTAACCCAACTTTGACCCCGCTGAACAATTTTTCAAAAAATTTGGGGTGATTTACGGGTACAGAACGGTCAGAAAGCCGCTGTTTTCCGCGGTTTTCGCGGTTTTGCTTCTGCGAATCCGTTTTGTAGTACACAGAAGTGT
>JAFUVM010000039.1 GCA_017483665.1 Bacteroidaceae bacterium | reverse complement strand
ATTTCAGCTTCCAGTCCTCGGGATAAAGGCGGCTCTCCACGGCGTTCTCGATGTCGTCGGGGAGGTTGCAGAAGAAGTCGATGCCGGTGCGCTGCTCCAGTTCGTCGATTGTGATGGCATACTTTGAGCTGACGGCGTCGGAGTTGGCTTTATGCTCCATCCAGAAGGCGATGGCAAAGTAGCCGCCGTCGGTCTTGGCGTACTTCTTGGCGTATGCCAGGATAGCCATGTAGAAGTACTTCGGGCAGACGAGCTTGCCGTCGTTGCCGACCATCGTGTAATTGCCGGGTGAGATGGTGCCGCCTTTCACGACATAGAGTGTGTCGCGGAAGGAGGAGGTGTCGTAGGTGCCACGGATGAAATTCTCCAGGTTCCACCAGATGCCCTGCCCGTTGAAGCTGTTCAGCTGCGGGTGTATGTTCGACATGTAGAAGGTCTGGCCGTTGGCTTCCTTCGAGTTGAGGCGGTCTGCGCTGCCCAGGAGGTGTCCACGGTCGTAGCCGTTGCCAACCCAGTTGTTGCGCAGGGCAGCAGGCAGCACGGGGTCTGGCTGGAAGGGGTCGCCGTTGCCGCCGTAGCCGTTGAAGGTCTCGCCCTGTCGCCAGCGGTTGCGGTTCCAGGGGTTGTCGTTCGAGGAGAAGCCGTTGTACCACTTGTAGGCCGTCCAGCTGCTGGCCTTGAGCTGGCTGTTGTAGCCGATGCAGTAGTTGACTAACGTCGAGCCTTGCTTCAGGGTGCCGCCGGGGATGGTGTGGATGATGAAGGCGTCCACGTTTCCCGTGGCGAGGGAAGGAATCTCCAAGCCGCCTGCGGCACCGGCCTTCACGGCAGCGGGTGTCGAGGTTTCGGTATAGACGGGCAGGGTGACGACAGCGTTGGCATTGACGTTGGCGCTGATTGCTGCGGATTCCTGTACGGGGTCGTTGCCGCAGCCAGCCATGACGGCGGAAAGAAAAAGAGGTGCAGACAGCCAAATGCTTCTGCACCTCTTTGTTATTGCTAATCGAGGCATGGTCCTTTTCCGTATTCCGTCCGCTCCCTACAGGCAGGAGCGGCTGTGGTTAGGGCGATTACTTCTTTGTGCGAGCGTAGCGGCTCATGAACTTATCTACGCGGCCTGCGGTGTCAACCAGCTTGCTCTTACCGGTGTAGAAGGGGTGAGAGGTGCTACTGATTTCCAGCTTGAACACGGGGTAAGTCTCGCCTTCGAACTCGACGGTCTCGGTTGTCTTGGCTGTAGAACGGCTCAGGAACATGTCGCCGTTACTCATGTCCTTGAATACCACGGGGCGGTAATTCTCGGGGTGAAGTCCTTTTTTCATTTTGTTTTTTCTCCTTGTTTTGTGCCCCCGTTCTTCCTTTCAGCTTTGCTTTCGGGAAGCAGATAAGGGGCCGGTTCTGTTAATTGTATTCTTTTGCGGGTGCAAAGGTATGACTATTTTTTCAATGCGCCAAATTTTTAGGGAAGAAATACTGCCTGCCTTGTGTTTTTCTGTCATTTCGCAGGAGAGGGCGGTGCTCCGATTCCTTTGTGTACGTTTCCTCATTATACATAATATATAGTTCTCTTGTCCCGGGAGTGACAGGGCGAAGTAAGGCCGTCAACACCCCGGGGAAATTCCCCGCAGCAGAGGAATAACCCTAAGAAATGCGCTTTTTAAGTTACATTAAGACTTCATCTGCTTGCAGTTTGATAATAAATGCGTACCTTTGCACACAGAAAGAACAAAAACGACACTATAAACATTACTAAATAACACACACAGCAATGAAGAAACTACCAATAGCCATCGTGCTTGCAGCAATGTCTGCCACAGCTATGGCGCAGAATTTCGAAGGAAGCAGCGTGGACGACCGCATCGCACACTCCACCGGAAACAACGAGGACAGCATCAAGACAGCCAGAGGCTACATCACGATGTTCCAGCAGGCAGGCGCCAACAAGGACTACGCCGACATGTACATCGACTACCAGTGGCTGAAGCAGTACGCTCCGTTCTCCGTCAACGGCATCTACACACAGGGCCCCTTCATGTTCTATAACCTTATTAATACAGAACAGGACCAGGCCAAGAAGCTGAAATACTTCAACGAGATGATGGAACTCTTCGACCTCCGTCAGAAGAACCTCGACGCCCTCAACTCCTTCGCCAACACGAAGAGCACCCTGGGCGACGTGCTCAGCGTCAAGGCCGAGTACTACAACTGGACGGCTCCCAACGTGCAAGGCAGCGGATACACCCTGAACAAGGCATACGCCAACTTCGCCGAAGCCATCAAGATGGTCAACGAACAGGGCGGACGCGAAATCACAGGTTCCTTCCTCCAGACCTTCTTCCTGGTCAGCGACGCCATGTACAAGGCAGCTCCCGGCGCTATGCGCGAGCAGTACCTCCAGGACTACCTCGACAGCAAGGACGCCTGCGAGAAGATGCTCCAGCTGGCCAAGGAAGCACAGGCCAACGGCGACAACGCAAAGGCCGAGAAGCTCGTGGCAACCTACGACGCACCTCTGGCTGCCATCGAACAGATATTCTCGCAGAGCGGAGCAGCCGACAGCGCACAGCTCATCGCTATCTACACCAAGAAGTTCGACGCCTACAAGACCGACATCAACAAGCTCAACTCCAGTCTGACCATTATGCAGAACAACGACTGCGACGACTCGGACATCTACTACCAGTACGCCGAAGCCGCCTACGCCCTGGAGCCCTCCTTCACCAGCGCCATCGGTCTGGCACAGAAGTCGCAGAAAGAAGGACAGCTCGACAAGATGCTCGAGTACTACAACAAGGCCCTGGAACTCGCATCGAGCGACGCACGCCGCGGAGCCATCTGCCTGAACATCAGCAACGGCCTGACAAAGAGCAAGCAGTACACCGGCGCCCTGACCTACGCCGAGAAAGCCATCACCTACAACGAAGACCTCACCGGCAAGGCTTACCTCAAGATGGCTAACATCAACGCCCTGCTCGGACAGTACGGCGAAGCAGTAGCTTACTGCGACAAGGCAGCACAGGCCGACATCACCGTCAGCGGCTCGGCCACACGTCTCAAGGAGAACATCCAGAAGGCACAGGCCAACCAGGCCGCCAACGCCGCAGCCATGAAGGCATACAACGAATTCAAGGCCCGTCAGAAGGCCGAAGAAGACTTCTGGAAGGGCGGAGGAAAATAACCCCACGGAAGCAACCGGAGCACTACGAGTGCCTCTGCTACGACTGCCACGACAAATCCCGTCGTCAAACTGCACAAAAAGCCTGCCATGCAACACAGCACGGTGGGCTTTTTTTGCTCCACAGACAACGGTCAATGCAAAAAAAGGTTAAAAGAAAACAAAATACCTTGCTAAAGCAAATAATAATTAGTAACTTTACAGACTGAAAAGCGCAAAAACAGCAAATACAGACGCTTTTACAAGCACAATACAAGCAATGCAGCGAATAAAAATCGGCATCATCGGACTCGGACGAATGGGACGCAAGCACCTCAAGGAACTTGTGGCCTGCGACTATTGGGACGTAAAGTACACCTGCGACATCAACCCCGAGAAGGCCAGACATTCGTACGAAATAGCCCCCGACGCCATCTTCACCACCAACGAACGCGACATCTTCGACGACCCCGAAGTGGAGTGCGTCGGACTCTTCGCCTTGGCCGACACCCGAGCCAGCCGCATCGAGGAAGCCATCAAAGCAGGCAAACACGTCATCTGCGAAAAGCCTATTGCCTACAAGCTGCAGGACGAATGGGACGTCGTACGCCTCGAAGAGTCCACCGACAAGTTCTGCACCGTCAACCTCTACCTGCGCAACGCCTGGTACACCGCAGCCCTCAGGGACTTCGCACGCAGCGGAGAAATCGGAGACCTTGCCATCATACGCATCTGCCACATGACACCCGGACTCTCGCCGGGCGAGGGACACGAATACGAAGGACCCTCCTTCCACGACTGCGGCATGCACTACGTCGACATCTGCCGCTGGTTTGCCGACTCGGAATACAAGACCGGACACGCACAGGCCATTCGCATGTGGGACTACAAGGACCCTTGGTGGCTGCAATGTCACGGCACCTTCGAGAACGGCATCGTCTACGACATCACACAAGGCTTCGTCTACGGACAGCTCGCCAAAGACCAGACACACAACTCCTACATGGAGCTCATAGGCAGCCGCGGCTTCGTCCGCATGACACACGACTTCAAGACAGCCGTCGTCGAAATGCACGGCGAACACATCACGCAGCGCATCGAGAAGCCCTACGGCGACAAGAACATCGACCGCCTCTGCCTGCTCATGGGGCAAGCCATCAGCACAGGCATCCGACCCGACCACCTGCCACGCTTCCGCGACGCAGCCATCGCCAGCGAATACGCATGGAAGATGCTCGACGACGCACGTCGGAACGACCTCCCATCCAAAGGCACACCGCAGGAGCTGGAGCAGATACACTACCGCCGCGCACACGCCACCAACGGCTACGGCCTGCTCGACCCCTGCACAAACCGCTGAACACCCCCACTCTCAACTCTCAACTCTCAACTCTAAACTCTCAACTCTAAACACTCAACTCTCAACTCAGAACTACTCTCAACTCTGAACACTAAACTCTAAACTTTCACATAATGGCACATCAGCTCTTATTCCTCGGCAGTCTGGGCGGCCAGGAAATCATCATCATCGCCCTCGTCATCCTGCTCCTCTTCGGAGGCAAAAAGATTCCCGAACTCATGCGAGGCCTCGGCAAAGGCGTTTCGCAGTTCAAGAAAGGCATGAACGAAATAGAACAGGAAATCAATGCCGAACCCGAACAGAACAAAGAAATACAAAACAAATAACCTATACGTTTAACTCCATTAACAAAACAAACAACTCCTATGAAAGAAATGTCAAGAAGGTCCTTCCTCAAGGCAGGAACCGCAGCCACAGCTGCTCTGGCAATGGCTCCCACCGACGTACTCGGTAAGGCTAAGAACACAAAGAAGAACGTACAGACCGGCAAGATCAAGCTCCTCGCTGTAGGTGTAGGCGGCCGCGGCCACGCCGACATCAACGGCGTCACCTACAAGGGCAAGGACGAAATCTACGACGACATCGAGTTCATCGGCATGTGCGACGTCGACCAGAAGTATGCCAAGGGCGTCCTGGAAGAGTACAAGAAGCTCTTCCCCAACATGAAGATCTACAACGACTACAAGAAGATGTATGCCGAACTGCTGGACCAGGCCGACGCAGTCATCTGCGGCACAGCCGACCACACACACGCCATCATCTGCGCAGAAGCTCTGGCAGCTGGCAAGCACGTATACTGCGAGAAGCCCCTCACCCGCACCGTCTATGAATCCCGCCTGCTCACCAAGCTCGCTGCCAAGGCTGGCGTTGCCACCCAGATGGGCAACCAGGGTTCCAGCGGCGAAGGCGTGAACCTGACCTGCGAATGGATCTGGAACGGCGAAATCGGCGAAGTGACCCGCGTTGACGCCTTCACCGACCGTCCCATCTGGCCCCAGGGTCTGGAACGCCCCGAAGAGGTACACGAGATTCCCAGCACCCTGAACTGGGATGCCTTCATCGGCCCGGCTCCCAAGCGCCCCTACAACTCCATCTATCACCCCTGGAACTTCCGCGGATGGTGGGACTTCGGCACAGGCGCACTCGGCGACATGGCTTGCCACATCCTGCACCCCGTCTTCAAGGCCCTCGACCTCGGCTATCCCATCAAGGCTGAAGGCAGCTCCACTCCCCTTATGTCCGACTGCTGCCCCAGCGCACAGGTTGTTAAGCTCACCTACCCCGCTCGTCCCAACCGCCCGAAGGTTGCTATGCCCGAGGTTGTCGTTACATGGAGCGACGGCGGCATCGTGCCCTTCCGTCCCGACGGTCTGGCCGTAGGTAAGAACCTCAACGTCAGCGGTGGCGGCGCCATCTTCTACGGCACTAAGGACATCCTCGTTGTAGGCTGCTACGGCGAGAAGCCCTACCTGGTAAGCGGCCGCGTGCCCAACGCACCGAAGGTTTGCCGTCGCGTCACCGAGAGCCACCAGCGCGACTGGATCCGTGCCATCAAGGAAATCCGTGCAGGCAAGACCGACTGGACAAAGACAGCTTCCGACTTCAGCGAGGCAGGTCCCTTCAACGAAATGGTTGCCATGGGCGTTGTCGCCACACGTCTGCAGGGTCTGAACCAGACCTTGGAATGGGACGGCGAGAACATGCGCTTCACCAACATTCCCGAGAACGCAACCGTCCGCTCGATGCTCAAGGACGGCTTCTCCATCCACGACGGACATCCTACGTTCAACAAGACGTACACCGATCCCGTCAATGCACGCGAATTCGCAGCAGAACTCATCAAGCCCAAGTACCAGAATGGCTATGTTCTGCCCGACATGCCCGCATAACAACCCTGTAACATCCTGACGAAATGAAACTCAGAAACATCCTCGCAGCAACAGCACTGACTGTTGCTGCGGGCGTACAGGCACAGCCTCAGTACGTCGTTATCGAGAACCCGCAGGTCGACCTCAGCACACTGAAGGTGGACAAGGACGGCTACTACGTCCTCTTCGACGGCTCCAGCCTCAACGGTTGGCGCGGCTACGGCAAGGACCACATCCCCGGCAAGTGGAACATCAAGGACGGCAGTCTGCACTTCGACGGACGCACATCCAACGGCGAGGGCGGCGACATCATCTTTGCACACAAGTTCAAGAACTTCGAGTTCGAGATTGAATGGAAGATTTGCGAAGGCGGCAACTCTGGCATCTTCTATCTTGGCAAAGAAACCGCTACCATCAACAACGATGCACCGAAGACCGAAGAGACGAAGGCCGGCAACGTGACCATCACGCAGACCATCGACAACCGCGGCAAGCTCAACTACCAGCCTATCTACATCAGCTGCCCCGAGTGCCAGGTGCTCGACAACGAGCGTCACCCCGATGCAAAGCTCGGCGCTACCCTCGGCATCCGTCAGAGTACAAGCCTCTACGACATGATCGTGGCTAAGCCTCAGAACGCCAACCCCGCCGGACAGTGGAACAAAGTGAAGATTGTCGTGAAGAACGGTAAGGTGACACACTTCCAGAACGGCGTGAAGGTGCTCAGCTACACGCTGGCCGACAAATCATGGGTCGACCTCGTGCAGTCCTCTAAGTTCAGCCAGAAGAACTGGCCCCTTGCCTTCGAAATCATGAAGGACTGCGGCAAGGACGCCGGCTACTTCGGCATGCAGGACCACGGCGACGAGGTCTGGTACCGCAACATCCGCGTCAAGGTACTCAAGTAAGTGCCTGCGTCTATACATTATTATATATATAAGAAAGGATTCATTCGATGAAAAAGATTCTAATGATAGTCTGCATGGCTGCCGCCATCTTCGGCTGCAGCAACTTTGCAGACGCCAAGAAAAAAGAGGCTTGCTTCCAGATGTACAGTGTGCGCGAACTCATCGGAAGCCCCGAGAAGTTTGCACAGAACCACAAGGAAGTGCTTGCCAAGCTCGCCAAGATGGGCTACACCTCCACCGAGGCTGCCAACTACGACAACGGCAAGCTCTACGGACTTGCACCCGAAGACTACAGAATGGCTATCGAAGCTTCCGGCATGGCCGTGCTCTCCAGCCACGTAGGCCACAACCTGAGCGACCAGGAACTTGCCAGCGGCGACTTCAGCGAAGCCCTCAAGTGGTGGGACAAGTGCATCGACTGTCACAAGCGTGCAGGCATGAAGTACATCGCCAACCCGGGCGTCAACTACCCCAAGACGCTGAAGGAAGCCGACGTCATCTGCAAATACCTGAATGCCATCGGCGAGAAGGTGAACGCAGCAGGCATGAAGTTCGGCTACCACAACCACAGCCACGAGTTTGGCAAGGTGGAAGGCAAGGTCTGGTACGACTATATGCTGGAGCACACGGACCCCAGCAAGGTGTTCTTCGAGATGGACGTCTACTGGGCAGTACGCGGACAGGTTAGCCCCGTGGAGTACTTCAACAAGTACCCCGGCCGCTTCCTCCTGCTTCACATCAAGGACCACAAGGAACTTGGTCAGAGCGGCATGGTTGGCTTCGACGCCATCTTCAACAATGCCGACGTGGCAGGTCTGCAGAACCTGGTCGTAGAGCTGGAAGGCAGCTCGAAGCCCAACATCCTGGACGGCATGAAGGAAAGCATCGACTACCTGAAGGCCGCAAAGTTCGTCAAAGCAAGCTATAGCAAGTAAACCTATCATTAATTCATTATTCTTAATTCACAATTCATAATTAAGCTACGCCCAGAACATCAGCGAAGGAAATAATTATGAATTATGAATTAAGAATTATGAATTGTTGTTTTGATTATGGAGATAGAAAATAAGGAAACGGCGGCAGAACTGGAGGACAAGACGACGGCCGCAGCAGCAGAGAGCGAAGAGGAAGGCGCGATGTCCTTCTGGGACCACCTCGAAGTGCTGCGCTGGGCGCTCTTCCGCAGCGCATGCGTGCTGGCCGTCATCATGGTGGGCACATTTATCGCCATGCCCTACATCTTCGACCGCTTCATCCTGGCTCCCACCTCCAACGACTTCTTCACTTACCGACTGATAAACCGTATCGGCGGAGGCATGGTGACGCTTTCGCCCGATTTCGACGTTCAGATCATCAACATCAATGTCGCCAGCCAGTTCATGACACACATCAGCACGTCCATCTCGCTGGCGGCCGTCATTGCCTTCCCCTACTTCATCTGGGAAATATGGAAGTTCATCGAGCCCGCACTCTTCGAAGACGAAGTGAAACATCTGCGCCCGGCATTTCTGGGCGGCACGCTCATGTTCTACGTAGGCTGCACTATCGGCTACATGCTCGTCTTCCCCTTCACCTTCCGCTTCCTCGTGGAATACAACCTGAGCTCGAACATCACCAACCAAATCAACCTGCAGAGCTACATCGACAACTTCACCATGCTCATCCTCGTCATGGGCATCGTCTTCGAGATGCCGCTCCTGGCATGGCTGCTCAGCCTGATGGGAATCCTGCGCAAGAGCTTCCTGCGCGAATACAAACGTCACGCGGTCGTCGTCCTGCTCATCTCGGCAGCCATCATCACCCCCAGCGGCGACCCCTTCACCCTCATGCTTGTCTTCATCCCGCTCTACGTGCTTTACGAACTCTCCATCCTGGTCGTAAGAGACAAAAAGCCGAAAGAAGAAACAACAGACGAATAAGCAGTTCACAAGGCAAAAACGCCTGAATTTAGCAGTATTTTGCAATACAATGAGAGCAAAAAGGGCATAAAAACACCCAAAAACATACAAATAATGCACATTTTTCTTGCATATATAGAATACATGTCGTAACTTTGCAGCGACAAAAAGTGCAAAATAATCTTTTTTAACACAAAAAGGATATAAATAAAGTTAACCAAAATAAACCGTAGAGAAACATGAAAAAAATTACTCTCATTCTTGTTGCTATGTTTGGTATGGCAACAATGGTTAGTGCACAGTACAATGGGCACAAGTTTTTTGACAACTGGTCAATCGGCGTAGAAGGTGGTGTAAGCACAAACCTCCACGATTGGAACACTCCCAACGGCGGCGTAGCAGGCATCAACTTCACCAAGGGCATCACTCCCGTCCTGAGCTTGGAATTCCAGCTGCAGGCAGGCTTCAACGATGACAAAAACTGGAACTGGGCGAACAAGAGCGCTAATGTTGTCGACAATGCAAGCTTCTATGCCAACACCAAGATCAACCTTATGAACTGGTTTGGCGGCTACAAGGGTACTCCCCGTCTGTTCGAGATTCAAGCTCGTGGCGGTATCGGTTACACTCGCTTCTTCTGGCCCCACAACGAGGACAGGTTCGGAGTTATCGACGGCGGAACAAGCAGCAGCAACGACCTCAACCGTTGCAACTTCAAGCTCGGTCTTGACTTCGATTTCAACCTTGGCAAGCAGAAAGAGTGGACTATCAGCCTGCGTCCCGCTGTTATCCTGAAGACCTCTCGCGACAACGACCCCACTCGCTGGTCTCGCAGAGGTGTAGCTGTTGTCTGTGACAAAGGCAACGGCACCTACGCCGACAACTGCCTCGGTCAGATTACCGCAGGTGTCACCTATCACTTCAAGACCAGCAATGGCACACATCATTTCGCAGTGGTTCAGCCCACAGAGGTTACCAAGGTCGTAGAAAAGGTTGTCGAGAAGCCCGTCGAGAAGGTTGTCGAGAAGGTTGTCGAGAAGGTTGTCGAGAAGGGCGTTGCTGGTATTACAGTTGTTGAGTTCGGTCAGAACAAGGACAAGCTCACCGATACCGCAAAGGCTAAGCTGAACGCTATCTCTAAGGACGCTATCGTATGCATCGACGGCTATGCATCTCCCGAAGGCAACAAGGCTTACAACCAGAAGCTGTCTCAGCGTCGTTGCGACGTTGTCAAGGCTTACCTCCAGGGTCGCGGCGTGAAGGTTGCCGACGTCAACGCTCATGGCGTTGCAGGTCCCGAGAGCCAGCGCGTAGTTTACGTAACTGTTAAGTAAACGAAACTTAGTATCATCTGAAACAAACCTCAATTGGAGGCAAGGTGTGTCTGACTATTCAGACACACCTTTTTTTATATATAATAAGTAACGCGGAGACTTTGTACATATTCCCTCTTTCCTATACACTTTTTCTCCTTTTTACTTGGA
The DNA here is from genome assembly GCA_017483665.1 of Bacteroidaceae bacterium. Classification (GTDB taxonomy): domain Bacteria; phylum Bacteroidota; class Bacteroidia; order Bacteroidales; family Bacteroidaceae; genus Physcousia. The sequence goes on along the minus strand of JAFUVM010000039.1, from coordinate 17,481 downwards.
ATATATTATTATATTTCATACCTTTGCAAGTGAGAACAGAATAAAAGACAGGATTCCGAGGAAAGATTTAAGATATAAATCAAACAAACAGGAAACATTAAGCAAACATCTCACATAAACCTAAGAAACAACATTATGGGAAATTATGTCAAACATTTGCCTACGCCCATTCTTGTACTGAGCTGTATGGCTCTGATGGGCTGTGTGGACAAGACTTACGATTTGGACGACATTGACATGACGCTCAGCACCAATGCTGTCCTGACACTGCCTACGAGCAGCACGAGCGGCATCTACCTGAAGAACTTCATGAACCTGAAGGAGGATGGTGTGGTGCAATATGTAAGGGACCTTGTGACGGGCGACTCCATCCTCTGCGTAAAACAGAAGGGAAGCGCCAGCATCAAGGACATACATATTGACGAGATTAAGATCAAGAGACCTGACATCAACAGCATCGATAGGGGTATCAAGCTGAACATCCCCGGCGTTTCTGCTGCTAAAAATATGGAGGGAAGCGGTCGCAAGTCCGGAAAACGACGCGTTACGCTGGTCATACCAGGAGTCAGTTCGGTGGAAATTCCAGATGAGGAATTCCATTACACTCTCCTGCCCGAGGACAATGTGACCTATCACATCGAAGGAGCCAAAGCCAGCAATATCAATCCTGACCTCGTGAACCTGTCCCATGTCGGCATAGACGATGCAACAATAAGAGTTCGGATGACCGTCTCGGGGTTCCCGACATGGCTGAAGTGTGTCTACATGGACAACCTGACTCTCACTGTCTCCGATGACCCCGAAATCGATCAATGCACATTCAACAGCCAGGAGAGGAGTATTGAGGGCCGCACCATTGCACTGACTGATGCAAGCAACAACCGCATCGACATCGTCGACGGGAAGGCAGAGGCTTCACTTGACGTCACGCTGACTGGCATTCAAGTGGGCAAGAACTTTACTTTCCAGAACCACGAGGTGTGCCTGAATTCAGACATGAAAGTGTACGGAGACTTCCGCATCAGCACGACGGACATCGACCAGACCGCATTCGACAACTGGGTGGGCAAGGAAGCCACACCGGAGGTCATCGACGAGATAAAGAAAAGCAAGTCTCTGAAAAACATCATGCCACAGGAGATCAGGCTGAATGGCAACGCTGCATTCGACAAAGACATTGTCGTGAGAACCATTTCCGGAGAACTGAGCCACGATGTAGGGACAGTGAATCCCATCAAGCTGGACGATATGCCGGACTTCCTCAACAGAGACGACGTGGTACTCGACCTGGCAAATCCTGTCTTGATGATTCAAGCAACGAGTGAAATCCCCGCCCCTGCCTCGACCTCCATGACGATAAGCAGCAACACGGCAGAAAAGGATGTCGAGACTAAGAGCTTTAAGCTCTACCAGACTGTCCCTGGGGACACGACACTTTTCTACATGGCGGATTCTGACGAAACTCCCATACCTGACGTTTACCAACAGAAGGCCACACGTATAGAATACACGGCAAACAGCGGAACAATGGCCGGACTCATCCGCAGGATTCCCGAGCAGGTGGACATCGCCGTCGCTCCCGTGGAGCTGGAGAACGTCAAGGACTTTGACATCACTCGCGACTATCACGTCTCGGTCGACTACGACATCTACGTCCCCTTCACCCTCGGCCCTGACTTCAGACTTGTATATCGCAGCGACCCGGAAAGGGGATGGGCCGAGGATGTCGACGACCTGAAGAAAATCGACGCGGATAGCATTGTGGCAACTGCCAACGTGTACAGCGACCTGCCTGCAAAGCTCGTCGTGGACATCATACCCCTTGACACAGAGGGCAACGAGATACCAAGCTCCGTCCTGCAAGTGAGCAGTGTGGAAGTGAAGGGCGGCGCCACGACCCCCATCACCATCGCCATCAAGCCCGTCAAGCCATACACCATGAACGACGTGCTGGCTGGGAAGAACGGTGCGAAGCGCCTGGACGGGATAACCTACGAAGCACGCATCGAACACCCGACCGATGCCGAGATGAGCATGAAGAAAAACGTCAAGATTCAGGTGACGGACATCAAAATCACCATAAACGGGAAATTAACCTATGATGCAAACTAACAGAAGCCCTTTATAATCATGAGAACATACATCAAGCACATCGTCATTGCAGGAGCAGCGCTTCTTGCAAGCGGAACCATCACTGCGCAGAACCTGAACAGTGCTTACTTCCTGGAAGGCTTTGCACACGGACACGAGATGAACCCTGCCAAGGAATACGACAGAAAAGGCTACGTCAGCATGCCACTACTGATGGGTTACATGAATCTCGGCACGAAGGGCAACCTAAACCTAAAGGATGTCCTCTACAAGAACCCCAACGGGAGCGGGCTGGTGACGTACCTGCACCCAAGCATCGACAGCGACAAGGCACTCAGCGCGTTCAGCAGCCGAAACAAACTCCTGATGGATGCACGCTACGACCTGGTGAGCGTCGGCTTCCATGCCTTCAAGGGCTACAACACGATTTCACTCGGCTTGCGCGTCAATGCCGGAGTGAACATTCCCTACGAGCTGTTCGAAGTGACAAAGAAGCTTACGAACAAGGACTACAACATCAGTTCGGCAGGCGCAATGGCACGGAGCTGGGTAGAGCTCGCTCTGGGGCACAGCCATCAGATAAACGAGGCGTGGCGCATCGGCGGAAAGCTGAAGTTCCTGGTAGGGGCGGGATACGCCAATATGAAGATGTCGGAGGTAGACCTGAACCTCTCTGACGAAAACCAATGGACTGCTACGGCCGACGCGACAGCGGAAGTAGGCGTGAAGGACTTCACCTGGGGCAAGACCAAGACAAAGGAATACAAGTCACGCCCGGGAACCTACGAGCAGATAGACTTCGACAACATCGACATCAACAAGTACGGCCCCAACGGATTCGGTATAGGCTTTGACCTCGGCGCCGAATGGGACTTGGGGGAACAAGGATGGGTGGACGGCCTGAAGGTGAGCGCCGCACTACTGGACCTGTCCTTCATCAAGTGGAAGAACGTGGCTACAGCACAAAACCGCGGAGAGACGTTCGTCTTCAACGGTTTTAACAACGTACAGGTAAAGGGAGACCCCGCAGGAGTGAAGATAGGCGAACAGGCGGATGACCTGGCCGACCGCCTGAGCGACTTGTACAGCCTGCAGCCAGGCGAGTACATAAGCAAAGCTACATGGCTTGGAGCCACGCTGAACATCGGCGTAGAATATACACTCCCGGCCTACGACCGTCTGAAGTTCGGACTGCTGAGCACCACGCGTATGCAGGGTACCTACAGCTGGAACGAGGAGCGCGTAGCCGTCACGGTAAGCCCTATCAAGTGGCTTGAGGTGAGCGGCAACGTAGGTATCGGAACCTGCGGAGCCAACCTCGGCTGGATAATAAACATACATCCGCGCGGCTTCAGCCTCTTCGTAGGCTCGGACCACTGCCTCGGCAAGTTTACCAAGCAGGGCATACCGATGCGCAGCAGCTACGATTTCGCCATGGGCATCAGCTTCCCATTTGGCAAGAGCCGAATAGGAAAAGACCAAATCTGGCGCGAACATATCCAACGCCCCACGGAATAAAACTTTTTCAGTGGCACGGAAATATATTTCAGAGGCTTGGAAATAGATTTCAAAGGCACTAAAATATATTTCCAAGGCTTTGAAATAGTTTTATAACGAGAGGAAAAGAAAAAGTCTGCGCGAAGGGAAGGAAAAGACAGTCCGAAGAAAAGGAAAACTTTGCGCGAGGGGAAGGGAAACTTTGCGCAAGGAAAAAGGAAATACCGCACGTGGAAAGAAAGATATCCACGTGCGGTATTGCTATGTTCGGTTCAGAATTCTATCCGATAAGGTACGGAAATCTATCCGATAAGGTACACAAGTCTATCCGATAAGATGCAAAATTCGTTCCGAGGGGTGCGGATTTATTGTGCGTTAAGGTACGGCGATTAATCCTGAACGGCCTGGTGGTCGCGGTGGAACTGCTGGATGCGATCGGTGAAGAGGGGTTCCTGTTCGCGGCGGAAGAAGGACGTGCAGATGCGGACACCTTGCTGGGTGGAGCCCATTGTGTCGAGGGGGAAGACTGCTATGCCGTAGGTCATGAGCTCGCGCGTCAGTTGCAGGTCGTTCATGCCGGGGTACTGAACGGTGAAATAGAAGCCGTCAGCAAGGGGAGCTCCCATGTCATTGTCGTAGACGAGGTAGAAGCCGTTGGCAAGAAGGACGTCCTTCATGAAACGGGCACGACGGCCGTATTCGCGAACATCGTTGAGGAAGTTGTACTCACCCCTGACGGCCGCTTCCATCAGGGCCGACATGGCGTGCTGCACGGAATGCGTCGTGCCGCTGGAGAGCGTGTACATCAGTCGTCCGACGAAGAAGTCGCCGAAGGCTCCGACGCCGAACTTCTCCTTGAGAGGAGCGAAGACACGGTGGTAAAGCGCATTGGAGATACACGTCACACCGATGCGTTGACCGGCATAGGAGAAAGCCTTCGAAGCCGACACCCACAGAACGTAGTTGTCCGTATAGCGTGCCACGGTAGCCTGGAAGGGAGCCTCAAAGGGGTGGGAGAGGTCGCGACGGAAGTCCATAGCGAAGTAGGCCAGGTCCTCGAGGACGAGGATATCGTGCTTTGTGGCAATCTGTCCAATGCCCTGCAACTCTTCTTCGGTGAAGCAAACCCACGAAGGATTGTTGGGATTGGAGTAGACAATGGCACAGATGTGACCTTGTTCGATGATTTCCTCCAGCTTCGTTATCAGGTCCTTACCGCGATAGTTATAGATGTCGAGCGCCTCGTGACGGAGTCCGATGACGTCACATTGCGTAGTCTGCACAGGGAAGCCCGGCTGTATGAGCAGCACGGTGTCCCGGCCCGTTCCTGCAAAGGCGTGACGGATAGCCATGAAGGTGGCGAAGGTGCCCTGCATGCTTCCGGTCGTAGGTACGCAGCCTTCGGGCGCAACGTCCACGCCGATGAAGGCTTTCACGAAGTCGGAAGCAGCCTGCTTGATGCGCGGGATGCCTCCGTTGGGCGGGTAGATAGTGGCGCAGCCATTGGCAAGTGCCTCTGCCTCAGCTTTGAGCGCTATTTCGGAAGGTTGCAGGCCCGGCACGCCCATCTCCAGGTGGATGACCTCTTCGCCCGTCTTCTCCTCGAGGAGGCGGGAGAGCGCCTGTATGTCGCGGATGGTGGCTTGGGAGAAATCCCCCAGGCCCATCGCGTCGATTATCTGTTCTACTGTCTTTCTGTCCATAGGGAGAAGGTTTAGATACGGCAGTCAGGCTCCGGCCTTTACGCCTGCGTCGAATGCCTTGAGGTTAGCCTCAACCACCTGCTCACCCTTGCGGGCAAAGACGGTGGCAATGGCCTTGCGAAGGTCATCCACAGAGAGGATGCCGATGAAGGGTGCAGCCATACCGAGCAGCACCATGTTGGCGCCGCGGGGATTGCCGCAGTCTTTGGCTACAGACTCAATGTCGAGCTTTACGCTTGGCAAGGTGTCGAGCTCCCTTTGCAAGGCTTCCTCTTCGGGGTAATTGGGTATGTTGACGAAAGGCTTAGAGCTGGTCACTATCCTGCCCTCCTTGCTGAGGTATGCCAGATAGCGCATGGCTTCCATCGGCTCCATGGAGATGATGAGGTCGGCTCCGGCTTCGGCAATGAGGTCGCTCCAGATGGGTTCGGTAGAAAGGCGCAGGTTCGACTGCACGTCGCCGCCTCGCTGACTCATGCCGTGCACTTCGGCCTGTTTCAGATAGAGGCCCGCTCTGGTAGCGGCCTCGCCTATGACGGTTGCGATGGAGAGGATGCCTTGTCCGCCCACACCGCAGAGGATGATGTCTACCTTAGACCCACCCCCTGACCCCTCCCTTGCAGGGAGGGGAGTAGAAAGATTTGACTGGCAGTTATTCATTGTTCAAAGTATTCTTTTATTTGGCTTAATACATTATCTATATCAAAGAGTACCTCTTCGTTGGAGAACCGCATCACATGGTATCCCATTCTTCGCAGGTTGTATTCTCGGGCATTATCATCCTCCTGCTGCTGTGGCTCGGAATGGTATCCGCCGTCCACCTCTATGACAAGACCGTCGTGCCGGGAAACAAAGTCTACGATGTAATCTCCTATAATGTGCTGTCTGAGGAAATCAACTCCTAAGGCGTTACCCCGCAGATGTTCCCAAAGAAACTGCTCTGCCAATGTGGCCTCCCTTCGATTTCTGCGGGCATATTCCCGCAACATCATGTACCTGTCCGGCGAAGAACTCTTGTATGATGCCTCCCGACTTTTCATTCCGAAAAGTATCTACTCCCCTCCCTGCAAGGGAGGGGTTTGGGGGAGGGTCCTCTTTTGCTTTGCATGTCGGGCGAAGGTCTGTATGCATTCCCTGCGAGGAATGATGACGGAGACGCCCTTGTACTCTATCTCTTCGCGGATGACACGCGTTATCTCGGGCATGTTCTTGGGCAGAGGCATTACCACACGCACGTGCTCCGGCTCTACGCCAAGGCCGAGACAGATGGCCTCGAACTTGTTGGTGCCGGCAGAATCCTGTCCGCCTGTCATGCCTGTGGTCAGGTTGTCGGAGATGACGACCGTGATGTTCGACTTGTCGTTCACGGCATCCAGGAGTCCGGTCATGCCGCTATGGGTGAACGTGGAGTCGCCGATGATGGCAACAGCCGGGAAGAGTCCGGCATCGGCAGCTCCTTTGGCCATCGTAATGCTGGCGCCCATGTCGACACACGACGAGAGGCTCTGGAACGGAGGCAACGCGCCGAGTGTATAGCAACCGATGTCGCCGAACACGCGATGGTCCGGGTAGTCGGCCAACACTTGGTTCAGTGCGGTGTAGACATCCCTGTGTCCACAGCCCTGACAGAGCTGCGGCGGACGCGGCGCCATGTTCTTGGCAGGAGCAAAGACGGCACCCGTCGGCCGTCCCAACGCCTTTGCCACATTGTCGGGAGTAAGTTCACCTGTACGTGGCAGGTCGCCCGTGAGACGTCCCTTCACAGGGTAGCCCGCACCGAGCAGCGCCGGCACCATCTCTTCCACTACGGGCTGTCCGTCCTCGATGACCAGCAACTCGTCGCACTCGGCGGCCAGAGCCTTGATCTTCGCCTCGGGCAGAGGGTACTGCGACACCTTGAGCAGACGGGCATCGTCGCCCAGGGCTTCGCGTACATAATTATATGCAATGCCGCAAGCCAGGATGCCTCTCTTAGGCTCATTGCCTGCTTTTGCAGAGGTTGTCAGGCTGTTATAGGGGCTCTGCTCGGAAGCCTGCTTCATGGCATCCTGCTTCTCGAGGAGCGCCACGTACTTCTTTCGGGCAATGCCAGGCAGCAGTACCCAAGCATCGGTGGCAGGCGAAAGCGTCTTCTCCGCAATGGGTTCCGTCACCTCGACAGCGGCACGGGAATGGGCCAGCCTCGTCACGACTCGCAGGACGATAGGTTCTCCCAGGCGCTCCGAAAGGTCGAAGCCATAGGACATCATGTCGTAAGCCTCCTGCTGATTGGAGGGCTCCAGGCAAGGCACAAGGGCGAACTTGGCATAGAAGCGCGAGTCCTGCTCGTTCTGCGAGGAGTGCATCGAGGGGTCGTCCGCTGCAAGCACGATGAGACCGCCCTTCACGCCGGTGATGGCACTGTTGACGAAGGCATCGGCACAAACGTTCATGCCCACATGCTTCATGCAGACCAATGCACGCTTTCCTGCATACGACATGCCGAGAGCCGCCTCCATGGCGGTCTTCTCGTTGGTGCACCAGCGCGAATGCAAGTTGCGTTCGCGGGCAAGAGGATGGTTCTGTATAAATTCTGTTATTTCGGTGCTTGGCGTTCCCGGATAGGCATACACGCCGCTCAGTCCGGCGTTGATGGCTCCCAGGGCAATGGCCTCATCACCTAAAAGAAGTTGTTTCATGATTGTTGTATGGGTTTTATGGGACTTATAGGACTAATAGGTCTTATGAGACTTATGGGACTTATAGGTCCTATAGGACTTATAGGACTCATAAGACTTATGGATGTCCTCAGGCTCTGATGAGCTGCAGGAACTCTTCGCGCGTCTTGGCTTGATTGAAAGCGCCGCAGAAGTCGCTGGTCGTCGTGATGCTGCCCTGCTTCTGCACACCGCGCATCTGCATGCACATGTGCTGTGCCTCCACCACGACCATGACGCCAAGGGGCTGGAGGGCCGTCTGGATGCACTCGCGTATCTGCTTCGTCATGCGTTCCTGTATCTGCAGGCGGTGGGAGAAGCAGTCTACGACTCGGGCAATCTTGCTCAGGCCTGTCACCTGTCCGTTGGGGATGTAGGCCACATGCACCTTGCCGTAGAACGGAAGGATGTGATGCTCGCAAAGCGAATAGAAGTTGATGTCGCGGACGATGACCATTTGGCTGTAGTCCTCGTTGAACTTCGCGGAGTTGAGTATCGCCACGGGATCCTGCCCGTAGCCGCTGGTGAGGAACGACATTGCCCTGGCCACGCGGCGGGGAGTCTTGAACAGTCCTTCCCTTTCCGGGTCTTCGCCCAGGAGGTCCAGTGTGGCCTTAACGTGTTCTGCTATCTTTAGTTGGGTGGGAGACAGTTCTTTCTTCTCTTGTTCCATCTTACATTCTGACGTTGATTTTACTCTTCACGATGACGGCCTCGGGGAAGATTCCCATCTCGCGAATCTGTCGGAGCACATCGCTGGCCTCTTCCATCGTGCGGAAGTCACCCGCGCGGCAAAGCCAGTGGGGCGAGACAAAGCTGACGTACACGGGCAGCTCTGCGAAGGAATTCCTGAATCGCAGTCCTGCTGCCCGTGCTTCGGTCTTTCCCTTACGGGAGTTGTCGCCGAAGTACACCTGTATGCGGTAGCCGTTGATTTTTATCTTCGGTCCCAGCGAAAGGCTGTCCGCTGCCGTAGAATCGGCAAAGGCGCCTGTAAGGTCATCCTGCCTCCTGCCCGAAGGAGCGGCAGTCTGCTGCTTCTTCTTGCCATTGACAAGGTCGGTGATGGACACATCCTGATGCAGGATGATTCTGCCCGCCGTCTCGACAGCCTGCTGCAACTTCTCGGTGAAAGTCTGCTGGGCAAACAATGGTACGGAGCAAAGCCACAGCACAATGACTACGGTGTACTTCATCATTATATTTGGGTAATTCGTAAATGTTCTTATTTCCAAGCGTCGATGATGCCCTTGAAGTCGGGAGCCTTGAGGCTTGCGCCACCGATGAGGCCGCCGTCGATGTCGGGCTTGCCGAAGAGCTCGGGAGCATTGCTTGCCTTGCAGGAGCCGCCATAGAGGATGGTGGTGTCGTCGGCAGCCTGAGCGCCGTAGACGTCAGCCACGCACTTGCGGATGAAGGCATGTATTTCCTCTGCCTGCTCGGCGGTAGCGGTCTTGCCCGTACCGATGGCCCAGATGGGCTCGTAGGCAATGACGATGTTCTTCCACTGCTCGGCTGTGAGGTGGAACACGCTTCCAGCGAGCTCAGCCTTGCAGACTGCTTCCTGCTGGTTTGCCTCGCGCTGCTCCAGGCTTTCGCCAATGCATAAGATGACCTTCAGGCCGTTGGCAAGTGCCAGGTCGACCTTCTCCTTGAGGATTTCGGGAGTCTCGTTGTAGTACTCGCGACGTTCGCTGTGACCCAGAATCACGTACTCTGCGCCAGTGCTCTTCACCATTGCTGCGCTCACTTCGCCTGTGTAGGCGCCGCTCTCCTTATTGGCACAGTTCTCTGCGCTGACGGCGATGACGCTGTCCTTCAACAGCTCGCTCACGGTAGCGAGGTGGATAAAGGGCGTACCGATGATGACTTCACAATTGGGCTTCTCGGCAGCCAGGATGTTCTTCAGTTCGGTGGCGAGTGCTACGCCTTCCTGCAGGGTCTTGTTCATCTTCCAGTTGCCTGCTACGATTTTCTTTCTCATGTGTTTAATTGTTTTTATAGGGTTTGTATTATGTTTATGTCTCATTTTGCTGACGGCCATGCTGACGGCATCGAAGAGGAGGAAGATGAGCAGCGGCACGATGTACCAGCTCAGCAGTCCGACCGCAGTCTTCATCATGGATTCGCCTGCGTTTTCCTCTGCCGGCGCGAGCTCCTGCCCCGCAGGGACGTTGTCTTCCTCTGCCTGCTGCACTCCCATTTGTGCTTCCTTCAGGGGAAGTTGCTGCGGGTCGGGCAGTGCTGTGGAGGGCCACTTGCCGACGACCTTGCCGTCGTGCAGCAGAAGGAGGCCGGGATTGGAGCGCACCATCGTCTTGAGCACCACGGCGTCCGCCAGGCAGAAGGGGTACTCGGCGCCTGTCATCTCCTGCCAGAGGGCAATGGCTTGTTCGCCGCTCGAGGTGAGGCAGTAGAAGGCGCAGTCCGTCTCGCGACAGAAGTCGTAGAGCGTGAACAGGCGGTCCATCACGCCATCGTCGGCCTTTTCGATGTAGGGAGCCACGAGCAGGAAGGTGTAGCCCGGGTCGAAGAGTATGGCTTCGGTAAGGCCTTCGCCTGTCGCAGCGTCCTGTATGAGCAGGTCCCCCACCCCGCTGTGCTTCGTTTCGCCCGTCTGCACGGTGCGCGAGTCAACGAAGGTCCAGGTGCTGTCGGGATAGTCTTCGAGGGTAAACTCGCGCTGCTGTCCGTCCTTCTCCAGGATGAAGGTGGTGACGAAGCCGCCCGAGCCCTGTCGGTCGTCGGTCCAAGCCTGCCGGATGTCTGCGCACACATGGTAGGGCCGGAAGTCGATGACAGGCAGCTGCCAGAGGCAATAGCCTGCCAGGAGGATGGCGAAGACGAACGAATAGAGCGCCACAATCCACTGGCTGCGCCTCGACACGAAGCGGGGCAACGCGGTGCGGTAGTGGAAGACGACTGCCGCACAGGCGAGCAGTACGACGTTCTTTGCGAAGGTCTGCCAGTTGGTGAGCACGACGGCGTCGCCGAAGCAACCGCAATCGGAGATGGGGTTGGTGACGGCAAGGTAGAGCGTCAGGGGCGTCATGACGAGCATGAAGCAGAGCGACACCCACGATGCCAGGCGGCGACGAATGGCGAAGAGCTGATAGATGCCTATCAGGAACTCCGTCACGGCAAGCACGCAGGCCAGCACCAGCGGCAAGGCTTCGGGCAGGAAGCCGCTCATGCCGAAGGCCGAGGCATAGTCCTCTATCTTGTACTGCGTGCCGCGCGGGTCGATGAGCTTCACCGCTCCGGAGAACACGAAAGTCAGACCGAGCAGCAGACGCATTGCGCCCGCCACGAGAATCATGACCTTGTGCCTGGAGATGCTCATGTCACTGGGGCGACCAGACCGGCTTGTCTTCGCCGAACGTCAGCTTTATCAGACCGAAGACGGCGTAGTTCAACATGTCCATATAGTTTGCGTCGATGCCCTCTGACACCAACGTGTCCCCGTGGAGGGACTCGATTTGTTTCGTGCGGAAGACCTTCATGAGTATGAGGTCCGTGTAGCTGCTGATGCGCATCATTCGCCAGGCCTCGTCGTAGTCGTGGTTCTTGCGCAGCATCAACTGCAGAGCCGCCTGTGCATGGCGGTCGTAGGCGGCAATGGCTTCCTCGACGGTCATGTCGTCGGGCTTCTCGGAGTAGCCTTTCTCCAGCTGAATGAGTCCGATGACGGCGTAGTTGACGATGCCGATGAACTCGGGACGGATGCCTTCGTCGACGAGCGTGACGCCCTTCGTCTCGATGCTGCGGATGCGGTTTGCCTTGATGTATATCTGGTCGGTGAGCGACGAGGGGCGCAGGATGCGCCAGGCAGCTCCGTAGTCGTGCAGTTTGCTGACGAACAGGGCGCGGCACTCGGCCATTATCTTCTCAAACTGTTGCTGGGTTTCCATGCTTGTCTGCTAATTTAGTGCAAAGGTACTACATTATTTTTAATTAGGCGCATGTTTGGCTAAAAATGTTTGTCTGTTTGCTTCACCCAGTCGTCTATGAGGCGATAAGCGATGGAGGAAGGGTCGGGCAGGAAGGGCAAGTGGTCGCGGGAGTACCAGCCGCCGTCGCTGAGTTCTTCGCGTTGCAGAGAGATGTCCCCGGAGAGGTAGTCGGCCGTGAAGCCCACCATGAGTCCGCAGGGATAGGGCCAGGGCTGCGAGGCAAAGTAGCGGATGTTGGTGATGCGCAGACGTGTCTCTTCCCAAACCTCGCGCCGGACACACTCTTCGAGCGTCTCGCCTGTCTCGACAAAGCCCGCCACGAGTCCGTAGTGACGGTCGCGGAAGGTGTGGGCGTGCACCATGAGAATCTCGTCGCCACGCTGCACGCGGACGATGATAGCGGTGGCGAGGCTGGGCCAAAGCTCCTTGCCGCACTCGCAGCATTGCTTGCTGATTTCCGTCTGCCACTTCATCTGTCCGCCGCAGACACCGCAGAACTTGTTGTTCTGATGGAAGTAGACCAGCTCGGCGCACTTGCCCGCGAGCTGATAGTCTTCGGGCGGAAGGATGTGGAACGTCTTCCTGAGCGGCACCATCTGCAGGTCGGGGCGGTTGGTGACGGGGGCAGAGAGGGAGGCGACAAGAGCAGGACCCCCTCTAACTCCTGGACCCCCTCTAACTCCCCCTTTTTTAGGGGGAGGACTCATTCCCGCTGAGTGTTCGCTGCACAAGGTTCTCCCCCTAAAGGGGGAGTTAGAGGGGGTCCAGGTGGGAGCTTTTAGCCTCGTGACGATTTCCCAAGGCTTCAGTTCGACGGGCGGTTCGTCGCCACAGGGAATGGTGCCTTCCTTGGTAAGAAGGAGGTCGCCCTGGCAGAAGAGGAAATACTTGAAATTCATAATTCATAATTCATAATTCACAATTCTCCTTGCCCCGCAAGATTAGCAGCATGGCGAAAGAATTATGAATTATGAATTGATAATTGTGAATTGATTTAGAGTCTCATCGACTTCTTTATCTTCTCGACTTTGGCCTTTGCCTTCTCTACGCACGATGCATAGCAATTGGGGTAGCCCATCGTGTCCTTGATTTCGAGGTAGAACTTAATCTTGGGCTCGGTGCCGCTGGGACGGACGCTGACCTTCGTGCCGTCCTCGCAGAAGTACTGCAGGACGTTGCTCGTGGCGGGCATGTCGAGGTCGCAGACGTTGCCTTCGCCGTCGCGTGCCTTCAGGGTCTTGAAGTCTTTGGCAAGGACGACCTTGCTGCCTGCTATCTCTGTGATGGGATTGTTGCGGAAGTCTTCCATCATGGCCTTAATCTCGTCGGCGCCGCTCTTGCCGGGCTTCACGACGTTGATGGTGTGCTCGTAGCTGAAGCCGTACTCGAGGTAAATCTGCATGAGGAGGTCGTAGAGCGTCATGCCGTTGTCGCGGGCCCACGCTGCAATCTCGCAGATGAGGCAGATGGAGGCCGGGGCGTCCTTGTCGCGCACCTTGTCGAAGGGCAGGAAACCGAAGCTCTCCTCGCCGCCGCCGATGTACTTCTGCTTGCCTTCGCTGATGGCTATCTCGCGGGCAATCCACTTGAAGCCTGTGTAGCAGTCGCGCAGCTCGATGTTGTTCTTCTTTGCCATCTCGGTGATGACTTCGGTCGTGACGATGGTCTTGACGAGGAAGTCGGTGGGCTTGAGCTGGCCGAGGGCTATCTTGTTCTTAATGATATAGTAGCAGAACATCATAGCGGTCTGGTTGCCGTTGATGATGATCCATTCGCCTTTGTTGTCGCGGCAGACGATGGCGAGTCGGTCGGCGTCGGGGTCGGTGGCAACGACGAGGTCGGCGTTGAGCTTTGTGCCGAGCTTCATGCCGAGTGTCATGGCCTCAGCGTTCTCGGGATTCGGGCTGACGACGGTGGGGAAGTTGCCGTCGACCACCATCTGTTCGGGCACGACGTGGATGTTCTGGAAGCCCCAGCTGCGCAGGCAGAGCGGCACGATGACGCGGCCTGTGCCGTGCATGGCGCTGTAGACGATGTTGAGGGCCTTCTGACGGAGAATGACGTCCTGGTCTATCATGGCCTCCTTGACGGCAGTCATATAGTCGAAGTCCATCTCGCCGCCGATGATTTCGATGAGGTCGGGGTTGCCCTCGAACTTCACGTCCTCGATGCGGACCTTGTTCACCTCGTCGATGATGCCTTTGTCATGCGGGGCCAGCACCTGTACGCCGTCTTCCCAATAGGCTTTGTAGCCGTTGTACTCCGTGGGGTTGTGCGAAGCTGTGACGTTGACGCCTGCCTTTGCGCCGAGCTGACGGATGGCAAAGCTGACTTCGGGCGTCGGGCGGAGGCTCTCGAAGAGATACACCTTGATGCCGTTGGCCGAGAAGATGTTGGCTACGGTCTCAGCGAAGAGGCGTCCGTTGTTGCGGCAGTCGTGGCAGACAACGACAGAGAGTGAAGAGTGAAGAGTGGAGAGTGAAGAATCAGAGTTACCATCACGGGCGGCAGCAACTTCTTCATTCTTAATTCTTTGTTCTTCATTTTTCAGGATGTAATTTGCAAATCCTTGTGTTGCCATGCCCACGATGTACTTGTTCATGCGGTTGGTGCCTGCGCCCATGATGCCGCGCAGTCCGCCTGTGCCGAACTCGAGGTTCTGGTAGAAAGCATCCACGAGGGCGGTCTTGTCCTCGTTCTCCAGCATGGCCTTTATCTCGGCCTTTGTCTCTGCGTCGTAGTAGGGGGAGTCGAGCCAAGCCTGTGCCTTGGCTTCACATTCTTTGATGAGTTGTAAGTCCATTGTTGCTATGTGTTTAATTATGTAATGTATATTATGGTGCAAAGATACGAAAAGATTACCACATACGCACTATGAATGGCGAATTATTTTTGTTTCTTCCTTGTTTTTGCCAACAGGGGTTGGAATCGGGGAACAGCTGGCGGGCTTCGGAAGTGCAGGTTCGGGCTGCAGCACCCGAAGCATGTATTTGTCGCAGAAATTCGCTGTTTTGAGCCTCTGAGAATGGCGCGTTTGCAGCCGGACTTCGGCGAGGCTGCAAATACGCAATTTTTGAGCGACAAGCCACAAAGGTGATTGTCAGCGCCTTACAAAGAAGCGTACCCGGGAAACGTGCGGAATTTACGTTTGTAAAGCGTGTTTCGGGGTCAAAAAGCACACGTTTAATCGGGAAAAACGACGCGTGCTTCCGGCAGAAGCGCCTCGCTCTTCCGGGAAGAACGACGTGTCGTGTCGGCCGGAAGCGTCTTTTCCGTCGGTTCGGAAGGCACGGGGAAGGACAATTTACGCTATTTCGTTCCGAAACACGCACCGCGTTTTGTAATGTTTCTTCCTTGTTTATAAGATACAGAATCAAAGGCCAAGGAAGTCGTCGACGGCATCCAGGACAAGACTTGTCTCGAAGCCTCGGGAAAGCAGGTGCCGGACGAGTTTGCCTTTGCGCTGGTACGTGTCGGCGTCGTGCAAGGTGCGGTCCTTCTGCCGGAGCGCTTCGCGGAGCGCCTCCTGGTACGCCTCTTCGGGAATTTCGGCCAACCCTTCCTCTATCTCCCTAGCGTCCAGGCGCATGTGACGGAGCATCTGAGCGATTTTCACCCTGCCCCAATGGTTGTAGCAGAACTTGTCGTGGGCATAGGCGCGGCAGAAGCGTCCGTCGTCGATGAAGTGCTCTGCCGTGAGACGCCCGATGATGTTCTCGGCATCGTCGTCGGAGATGCCCCACGAAGAGAGCTTTTCCCGCACCTGAGAGGAGCAGTATTCGCTGCCGCTGCAAAGGCTCGCAGCCCGTCCGAGGGCCTGTTCTTTCGTCATTTCTCCTTTCATGTTTGTCTTGCTTTGCTTTACATTTTCCGCCGTCGCCCCATCACGAAGCGGTCGTTGTCGAACTGGTCTTTGCTGACCTCCACGTCCTCGTATCCCTGCCGACGCAGGAGTTCTCCCACCTGATTGCAGTACAGTCTGTTAGCCTCGAAGAAGAGCCAGCCGTCGTCGGACAGGTGCCGGAGCCCGTAGTCGGCAATGGCGCGGTAGAAAAGCAGCGGGTCGTCATCGGGAACGAAAAGGGCCAGATGCGGCTCGTAGAGCAGGACATTGTCGTCCATCTCGCGGGTCTCGCTCCGGCAGACATAGGGAGGATTGCTGACGATGGCATGAAGCCCCATCCCCGCTCCCCCTTTGGGGGAGTGCCACAAAGCCGCAGCCTTTGCCGCCTCAGAGGCACTCCCCCAAAGGGGGAGCGGGGAGGGGGCTCTTACATCCTCCTTCACAAACTCCACCTCCGCGCCGAGCCGCTCGGCATTCCGTCGGGCGATGCGCAGAGCCTCGTCCGAGACATCGGTGGCCGACACACGGTAACCGTCGAGAGCCAGCGTGATGGCGATGCAGCCGCTGCCCGTCCCTACGTCGAGCACCGTGCTCCCCGCGGGGACATTCTGCCGCACAAGCGCGACCAGCTGCTGCGTCTCGGGCCTCGGGATAAGCACGCCTGGACCGACGAGAAACGTGCGTCCGCAGAACTCCTCACAGCCCAAAACGTACTGCACAGGCTCGCCTTTCGCCACTCTACCGACAATTATTTCCAGTTCGGCTTTGTCGTTTGCCGATAATGTCGTATCTTTGCCAAGGAGTAAGTCCGTGCGCGACAGACCGAACCGCCGCTGCATGATGAGCTCGAACAAGGCGCGGGCCTCGCCCTCGGCGTACCGCTCCCGCAACATCTGAAGTGCATTCATGCCGCAAAGGTACAACTTTAATTCGTAACTCGCAATTCATAATCCACAATTATGACGTGCCAGCCAAGAATTAACCCCGCGCGGACAAAGCCACAACAACGGAACCCAACTATGAACTATGGACTATAAACTATGGACTATGAACTATAAACTATGGACTATGGACTATAAACTATGGACTATGGACTATGGACTATGAACTGAAATACATGTTCCGCTGCATCCAGCTGGCCCTTTGCGGGGAAGCCGGCGCAGCCCCCAACCCGATGGTGGGCGCCGTCATCGTGTGCGACGGGCGCATCATAGGCGAAGGCTACCACCGCCGATGCGGAGGTCCGCACGCCGAGGTGAACGCCATCGCCAGCGTCCGCGACAAGCAACTGCTGCGCCGCAGCACCATCTACGTCAGCCTGGAGCCCTGCGCACACTTCGGCAAGACGCCCCCCTGCGCCGACCTCATCGTCCGGAGCGGCATCCCGCGCGTCGTCATCGGCTGCACCGACCCCTTTGCCAAGGTCAACGGAATGGGCATCAAGAAGCTTCGCGACGCCGGATGCGAAGTGGAGGTGGGCGTACTGGAGCAAGAGTGTCGCCATCTGAACCGCCGCTTCTTCACCTTCCACCAGCAGCGCCGCCCCTGGATTACCCTCAAGTGGGCACAAAGCAAAGACGGGTACATAAGCCCCATCCCTGCTCCCCCTTTGGGGGAGTGCCGCAATGCCGCCGCCCCTCTGTTCAGCGGGAATGAAGCACTCCCCCAAAGGGGGAGCGGGGAGGGGGCTTTTTTCT
>JAFUVM010000038.1 GCA_017483665.1 Bacteroidaceae bacterium | reverse complement strand
CTTTGCACATAGCTAAGGAATGAAGTATCTTGTTTTTTTGCTATTACAAAGGTACTGATTTTTGGGGAATTCCCCAAATATTCCTTAGCTTTTTTCGTGCCTGAATACTACGCTTTTGAATCAAATGCTAAAGTTGAGTTATTATCATTATTCCAATTCGTTTCCTAACAACAAGATACCTGTTGACCTTCCGCTGAATAGTTACCTTTCGAGTTTTTCGTGTTTTTAGATGTTAAAAAAAGCCCCAAGAGTCTTAGCAAAGGCTCCTGGGGCTCGACATCATCTGTGACTTGCGTCAGGGATTACCACTCGTTGTCCCAGATGGACTTGTTGTCCTTCACCAATTGACTACCGCCGACTTCGTTAACGTCGAGGCTCATAGAATTGAGGTTGTCGCCCTGATAGGAGACATCCATGAGATGACTTCTGAGTCCAATCTTCACTACGAGTGTCTCGGGGGTGCTATATGTCTTTTTCATAATCTTATTTTTAGAATTTAAGTGACTTGGAATTTTATTTTACCATTACCTTCTTTCCGTTCACGATGTTGATACCCTTGACGGGCTTGTTCAAGCGCTGGCCTGCGAGGTTGTAGATGGCACTCTTTGATTCTTCATTCTTCATTCTTAGTTCTTCACTCATACCTGTTGCGTCATCCTCGAAGTCGAAGGCGAAGCCCTTGATGCCAGAGGTGTTGTTGATGTAAGCCTTGAAGCCAGCCAGATATTCGCCGTTGAACTTGTAGAAACCAAGTTCATCATTTACCACCTGCATTGTCAGAACCTCCTCCTGTTCGTCACGAGCCACAGCAGCAGCAGTTCCGATGAGCACGTTACCGGTGGTGCTTGCCGAAGCATTGCCGATGGTCAGGTTGACTGTGGTATTAACTTCACATGAAGGCATGTAGAGTACAACGCCAGTGTTAGCCGGAATGTCGGTGATTGCAGAGAACTTCACGCGGGTTGTCGTGAGGGTAGCAATGTATGCTTTCACACCGCTGGGCAGTGAAGAAATAGCAACAGGTGAGTAGAAGCTTGCAAAACCATGTCCGCCGATGGAGTTGATGGTGACAGGAAGCTCCGTAACTTCCTCAACGGTGAAGCGAGCGTAGTCGCTGACAGAGCTGAGGCGGTCAGTATAGCCGTTTGTCCAAGCAATCAGATACCCGTTACCTCCATAGTAGAAAGTATATGTGCCGTTACCACCATCACCGATGGTGAATGTGGCTTCATCTGTAACTGTACATTGAGCGCCTGCATTTTTAGACAGGTATTTGCCTTGGTCGTAGCTGACAATCTTGCTGTCGTCTGTCACAAAGTAAATGCCGGCATCTTCTACATTAGCCACGAGCGGAGCCTTGCCGCTGGCCGCAGTACCCACGTAGGAATAGCCGCTGACAGAAGTGTTCTTCAGACGGATGATTTTTCCGTTGATGCTGGTGATGGTGCATGCGCTGATGGCTGTTGATAGTGCCTCTGCAGCCTCTTCAAGTTCTGTCTGAGTGGCATCAGAATTGTCGTATGTTGTTTTTGCTGCACTCAGTGCCGTGTCAAAATTGTTGCTTTTAGTATATTCTCCCACGCCCGTGCCGAAGGTCATGGCCTCAGCGGTGGCTATGACAGCTGCCAATGCCTCGTAGTAGGGTGTGCGATCGACGAAGGCGGCAAGGGCATCGGCAAGATCTTCAGACGAGAAATCATCAACCTCTGCAATAACATACTGGTTGCCGTCATCGGCTGTTGACCATGTGTTAATAGTAACACCGTATGTTTCCCCTGAACTAGAGTTCATATACTTCTCTCCATACTTAAACCAGAATATGGGCTTGGTGCTCGCGGTATTGATGGTCAATATGGCATCTGTAGGATAAGCACTGAGTGAGCCGTCGGCCTGCACATATTTCTTATCTGTTACGCTATAGAGGTACAGGTTCTCATCGCGCGTAATAATAGCGAATTTACCTGCGGAGACGTTGAGTTCGGTCTTCACCGTCGATGCCAGGGTCGTTTCATTATATGTGCTCAGATAGCCACGTGAGCAATAGATATTATAAGTCTTACTGTTGCTCAACTGTGAGAGGTCCGTGACGACACCCGTCTTTGGAGTTGCTGTGACGGTGATGGTGCAGTCCTCTATGCCAATGGTGCCGCTTGTGGAGAAGTCATAGCCTAGAGTACTGTAGTCACTGGTGAGGTTGGTAGGAATGGAAACATTGCTATTAATGGGCTGCTCAACGGTAGACGTGTTCACCGTGGAACCATTGACTACTAAATTATAAGTCACCTGAACCGTTCCATCGGGAGCTGCCTCTACCGTCCATTGTGAACCCGTGTCTCCAGTGAAGTTTGACCAATAAATCAAATTATGGTTACCATTGTTTTGTTCATTGATATAGTTTGAACCGTTGTAAAGGCCAAAGGTGGATGTTGAATTAAGGCTGACAATAGTCCAGCTATAGCCCTCTCCACTGAGTTGAACCGTAGTGGATGTGTTGTCAAGGTATGTCTCCGTAGCTGCATTCTTCATCTTAATACCGGAGTAGGGATTACCGTAGAAACTCCAATAGTAGTTATCATTATATTCCTTAGAAGACTGGTTTGTACGGACATCTGTGTTAGTCTCGTCATAATAAACGTAGTGACCGCGTAGTGTAGCCAAGTATTTCTTATCTGTTCCGACTTCAAACGGCAGGTTGTAGGTGACCGTCACGTTCACCGTGTTCTCGCCAGCAACCATCGTCTGGTTGATGGCGCTGTAGGAGCAGAAGTCGCGCTTGTAGGCAGAGGGGAGATCGGTGATGACTGCGCCCTCAGTGGTGGTCACAGCATCGGAGGTGAAGACTACGTTTCCGCCTTCATCGGAGATGACGTACTGAACGGTAGCACCGGGCTTGTAGAGTTGCACTTCGCCGAGGCCGGCGTAGCAACCATCGCTGGCGGTCTTGGTCAGCGTCACCACGATGTAGAGCGCGTCTGTGGCGGCCTTGTCGGTGCCAGTCATTGTCCAGAGCTTGTGGTAGAGGTCGCCATCCTGGTCTGTGACGGTGCAGATGTCATTGCCCGTCTGGTTTACGAAAGAGGTTACGTCATCAGCTGCCGAGCCAGTAGCCACATCAAAGGTCCAATCGCGAACGGTGTTGCCAGTGTTTCCCTGAGCAGCACCGCCACCAGTCAAGGCATACACATCCAGGGCAGCTTTGTTATAGGTGAACGTGGTGGGCAGACCCACGACCTTGAAGGTGTAGGTGATGGCGCTGCCTTGCTTATTGTCATATCCTGCATTCGGAGCCAGAACAGAATTCGTTGTGCGCGAAAGAGCGGCAGCCGAGCCAGTCTTGAACTCTGTGCAGGATGTGCTTTCGAGCGAGGCGGTAACGCCGGGGATAGCATCGCCATCGGCATCCTTGACGTTCACTGTAATATCGTTCGTGGCAGAGCCGGGCTTGTCGAAGGTTAAACTGATGTAGTCAATCTTCGCTAGGGTGACGGTCATTGCCTTCACTGCCAACCAATTATTCGTTGAAGATGTCTGCTGGAAGGTCATGTCCAACTCTTTCACCTTGAGACCTGACTGGGTGAAGGTATATGCACTGGCGCCAGTTATTGTTTGAGTGTCTGAGCCAACAGTCATGCTATAGGGATTGTTGGAGCTGATAGCCTGAACGGTCATAGAAAGACCTGTGATAAGATAACCTTTCGGAGCGGTCAGCGTCATGGTCTCATCTGTCTGAACGGCAGAAGGCTTCAAACCTAAGCAGTAAGTAGACCACCACCCATTCGAACGGTCAATTACGGGTGCGCTGAATACAAGTCCAGCCGCCCCCGAAGTGGCGTTAGTCGTAAAAGTGTTTGGAGTGTTTTCAGTTGAACGCGTGCCAAAGTAATCAAATGGAGCATTTGTTCCATCTACAAGGGTCACGGTTACATCTGCCCAGGCCCCAATCGAGGTGACGAGGGCGAGAAGCAAAAGGGTTAGTTTTTGTTTCATAGTGTTTTAAGTTTTGTTAGTTAATTATGTATTATTTGTTTAGGTATGTCGAATTTGTCTTTGGCTGCTTGGGGCAAGTTGGTATCAGATTGTGAGGCGCATGATTTCTTCTTCGCGTGCGCGCTACGCGTACGTATAATATAATATGGTATTACAGGTTGAGATTTGTTTGAAGTTTAGGTATGCATTCTCTTACTGCAAGGCCCCATCACTATGAATGCCTTAACGACGTTCGGCAAAGGTAGTGCTTCCGCGCAACACACGCAAACAAGCCATGCGGTATTTAAGAACTTTTGTGTACTAAAGACGCCGAATTAACATTGTTTAACTTGGGTTTGCTGTACGAAACGTCATTTCTGCGTATATATATATGAACATCGAAAGGCACGAAAGTCACTAAAACACGAATTACCATAATGCCACGAATTGACACGAATAATATATGAACATCGAAAGGCACGAAAGTCACTAAAACACGAATTACCATAATGCCACGAATTGACACGAATAATATATGAACATCGAAAGGCACGAAAGACACTAAAACACGAATTACCATAATGCCACGAATTGACACGAATAATATATGAACATCGAAAGACACGAAAAGCTCAAAACAAGCCCACGACAAAGGCTTTCGTTTATTCCGTGCTTTTAGATGTTAAAATTAAATCCTATTTCATGTTATCTTCCTTGTATTTTGATGTTGCGTGTTGAGAGAAAACGAAGGAAACACTCATTTTGACTAAATTTTAATGAAAAACGATGGCAGAATGAAATAAAAACATTATCTTTGTGGCGTAAAACAAAAAAAGGAATGATTATGGCACAAGTTTCTATGACAGTAAGGATGGATGCTGGTATTAAAGCCGCATTCGAGGAGCTATGTTCACAATTTGGCATGAGTGTGAACACTGCGATGAACGTGTTCGCAAATGCCGTTGTGAGACAACGGCGGATTCCTTTTGAAGTGAGAGCGGCAGAGAGAAATGACTCGATGAAAGGACTTGAAGCTTTTCACAGAATAAGGAAGATGGCGGAAAATGGTCAACTGCCCGACTTGACTTTGGAAGAGATAAACGAGGAAATCAGGCAGACTCGCGAAGAAAGGGCTGGCCGCAAGCACAAAGATGCTGTATGATTTGCACCATTCGCAGAAAACGTTTAACTTTGCAGTAGGATAAGACAATACCACAGAACAAGACAACACAACTGGATAAGACAACACAACATACTCTACACATGAAGAAGAAACTCTGTTTACTGCTGGCTCTGATGGGCACGACGCTTTGCCTGGAGGCGGCGAAGGACGATAAGATGGACAGCTTCGTCAGCACGCTGATGAAGAAGATGACGCTGCGCGAGAAGATAGGGCAGCTGAACCTGCAGCCTGCGGGCAACATCACCACGGGCGGTGCGATGGACACCGAGGTGGGCGGTCTGGTGATGAAAGGCGAACTGGGCGCCATACTGAACCAGACGGGCAAGAACGAGATACGCGCCATACAGGAAGTGGCCGTGAAGAAGAGCCGACTGGGCATTCCGCTGCTGGTGGGGCTCGACGTGATTCACGGCTACAAGACCATCCTGCCCATTCCCCTGGCACAGGCCTGCTCGTGGGACATCCCAGCCATCGAGGGAGGCGCACGCATCGCTGCCGAGGAATGTTCGTCGGACGGCATCTCGTGGACCTACAGCCCGATGGTGGACATTGCCCTGGATGCCCGATGGGGACGCATCATGGAGGGCAGCGGCGAGGACCCCTACCTGGGCAGCCTCATCGCGGCGGCTCTGGTGCGAGGCTATCAGGGCGACTTCAAGGAGAAACACAACATCATGGCCTGCCTGAAGCACTACGCCCTCTACGGCGCTGCCGAGGCCGGTCGCGACTATAACACGGTGGACATGAGCCGATGGCGCATGTTCAACCAGTACATGCCGCCCTACGAGGCTGCCGTCCGTGCAGGCGTGGGAAGCGTGATGACCAGCTTCAACATCGTGGACGGACAGCATGCCACAGCCAACCCCTGGCTCCTGGACGAGGTGCTGCGCAAGAAGTGGGGCTTCACGGGCTTCGTTGTGACCGACTACGCCAGCATCACCGAGATGACGAGCTGGGGCTTCGGCTCGCAGAAGGAGAACGGCATAAAGGCCCTGAAGGCAGGCACCGACATGGACATGTGCGCACAGGCCTTCCTGCACCACTGCGAGGCAGCCGTCAGCGAAGGACTCCTGACGGAACAGGACATCGACCAGGCCTGCCGCCGCGTGCTGGAGGCAAAGTACAAGCTCGGCCTTTTCAAGGACCCCTACAAGCACTGCGACATGAGCGACAAGGAGCAGGCCAAGCACATCTTCACCCCGGAGCACCGCCGTGCAGCACGCGACCTGGCTGCCGAGACGTTCGTGCTGCTGAAGAACGAAGGCGGCGTCCTGCCCCTCAAGAAGCAGGGGAAGGTGGCTCTCATCGGTCCCAATGCCGACACGACGGACGGGCTGCTGGGCTCCTGGTGCGTGGTACGTCCGCAGCGCGACGCCTACCCCTCGCTGCTCGGTGCCATGAAGGAATACCTGCAAGGACAGGCTGAGGTGCTCTACGCCCAAGGCTGTAACCTGACCGACGACGAGCGGCAGGAGAAGGCAGGCTTCGCCAATGCGCCCTACCGGACCGCGCCCCGTGTGGACAGCCATCAGGCTCTGGCCGAAGCCATGCACGTGGCAGCCCAGGCCGACGTCATCGTCTTTGCCGGCGGCGAAGGTGCGGAATGGAGCGGCGAGAGCCACAGCCGTGCCGACCTGAGCCTGCCCGAATGCCAGAAGAAACTGCTGGCAGCCTTGCAGTCGCTGGGCAAGCCGCTGGTGATGCTCAACTTCTCGGGCCGTCCCACCGCAATGGGATGGGAGAAGGAGCACGTGCCCGTCCTGATGAACGTATG
Source organism: Bacteroidaceae bacterium (assembly GCA_017483665.1). GTDB lineage: Bacteria > Bacteroidota > Bacteroidia > Bacteroidales > Bacteroidaceae > Physcousia. The sequence continues at coordinate 27,788 of JAFUVM010000038.1, read as the reverse complement.
GTTCGGCGGCACGGAGACAGGCCCGGCCCTGTGCGACGTGCTCTTCGGCGACAAATCGCCCAGCGGACACCTCACCGTCTCGCTGCCGCAGGTAACAGGTCAGGAGCCGCTCTACTACAACCACCTCAATACGGGCCGTCCCGTCCGCCACGACGACGACACCTTCCGCCAGTACCAGAGCAACTACTTCGAGGTGAGCAACGGTCCGGCCTTCCCCTTCGGCTTCGGACTCACGTACACCACGTTCCAGTACGGCGAGATGAAGGTTGAAAAGGACGGACGCAACGTGACCGCCAGCGTGAGCGTCAGCAACACGGGCGAAAGAGAGGCAGCCGAGGTGGTGCAGTGCTACATCCGCGACGTGGCCTGCCGCTACGCCCGTCCCGTCAGGGAGCTGAAGGGCTTCGAGCGCATCACCCTGCGGCCGGGCGAGACACGGACGGTGAGCATCCGTCTGACGGAGCAGGAGCTCAGCTCGTACGACGCAGAGGGCAACCTCTTCTTCGAGGCCGGAGAGTTCGACATCATGATGGGCGGCAACAGCCGCGACGTGCAGACCCGTCGCATCACAGTGAAATAGAGAATAAGAAATGGAGAGAATAAGAAATGGTAGATAGTATGTAAATGAACACAACTATCGTATTATATAAAACCACGAATTGCACGAATTGCACGAATTATACTTCTGTGATTTCTGTGTTTTCTGTGTGACGTAATCATCCGTGTAATCTGCTGCTTGAATAAAAGTTGAAAAATTAAAAAGGAAAAACCAGTATTCGTGCAATTAGTGTAATTCGTGGTAAGATAAATTATTAGTCATTTCATTTCGTGTAGCTACTTAAAATCGTAAATAATGAAATACGTCAGCTGGAACGTCAACGGCCTGCGAGCCGTGGTCGGAAAGAATTTTTGCGAAACGTTCAACGCACTGGATGCCGACTTCGTGTGCCTGCAGGAGACGAAGATGCAGGCCGGACAGCTCGACCTGAGCTTCCCCGGCTACCAGGCCTATTGGAACTATGCCGAGAAGAAAGGCTACTCGGGCACCGCGGTCTTCACGCGGCAGACGCCCGTGGCTGTGACCTACGGCATGGGTATAGCGGAGCACGACACCGAGGGACGCATCATCACGCTGGAGATGGCGGACCACTATCTGGTGTGCGTCTACACGCCGAACAGCCAGGACGGACTGCGAAGGCTGGACTACCGTATGCAGTGGGAGGACGACTTCCGCAAGTATCTCACCGGGCTGGACCGGCAGAAACCCGTCATCGTGTGCGGCGACATGAACGTGGCTCACCAGGAGATTGACCTGAAGAATCCCGCCACGAACCGCAGGAATGCGGGCTTCACCGACGAGGAACGCGAAAAGATGACCGTGCTGCTGGGCAGCGGCTTCGTCGACTCGTTCCGCCACCTGCACCCCGATGCCAGAGACCGCTACAGCTGGTGGAGCTACCGCTTCCACGCCCGCGAGAAGAACGTGGGCTGGCGCATCGACTACTTCCTCGTGTCCGAACGTCTGGCACCAAGCATCGTGGCAGCCGACATACACGACGACATCATGGGCAGCGACCATTGTCCCGTTTCGCTGACAATGTAAGTAGAAAATGAAAAATTAAAAATTAAAAATTAAAAGTGAAGTGTGAAAAGTGAACAATTTGCTGCCGCCCAAAGGTAAACTGCAAATGGTAAATAGTAAATGGTAAATGTGAGATGGCAAACCTGAAAGCTCTGGCCAAGGACACGGCCATATACGGACTCTCGAGCATCGTGGGGCGTTTCCTCAACTACCTGCTCGTACCCCTCTATACACACTACATGCCGAAGGCTTCCGGCGACTATGGCGTGAACACGAACATGTACGCCTACACCGCTTTGTTCTTCGCCATTCTGACGTTCGGCATGGAGACCACGCTGTTCCGCTATGCCAACGATGAGCGAGAGACGCCCGACACGGTCTTCTCTACCGGCTTTGCGATGGTGGGAAGCCTCGCCGCGGTGTTCCTTTTGCTGCTCTTCAGCTTCATCACACCCGTTTCGAATTACCTGGGATACGCTGAGCATCCGGAATACTTGCTGATGATGGCGACGGTGGTTGCGCTGGATGCCTTACAGGCGCTGCCTTTCTGCTTCCTTCGTTTCCAGCACCGTCCCATTCGATTCATGTCGCTGAAGATGGGCTTCATTTTCCTCAACATCGCCCTCAACCTCATTTTCTTCGTCCTGCTCGGCAAGACGAGTGTGTTCTATGTCTTCTTCATCAACCTGCTTTGCACGGGCTTCATCACCTTCTTCTTCATTCCTGAGCTAATGAAGATCCATTGGAAATTCGACGGCAAGCTGCTTCGACGGATGCTTTCCTACTCGTGGCCGATACTCCTTCTGAGCGTGATGGGCATCCTGAACCAAGTGGCGGACAAGATACTTTTCCCGAAGGTTTACCCCGACGAGGCACAGGCCAACGTGGAGCTGGGCGTGTATGGCAGCTGTGCGAAGGTGGCGATGATCATGGCAATGATAACGCAGGCGTTCCGCTACGCCTACGAGCCCATCGTCTTTGCCAAGGCGAAGGATGCCGACAAGACGGAGTATTACGCCCTGGGCATGAAATACTTCGTCATCTTCACGCTGCTGGCTTTTCTCTGCGTGATGGGCTGGTTGCCCGTGCTCCGCTACATGATTGGTTCAGATTACTGGGATGGATTGCGCGTCATTCCCATCGTCATGGTGGCGGAGATCATGATGGGCATCTACTTCAACCTCTCGTTCTGGTACAAGTTGATTGACAAAACCATCTATGGTGCCCTGTTCTCGCTGGCCGGCTGCCTCGTGCTGCTTGCCGTCAACATCTGGGGCATCCCGCACTACAGCTACATGGCTTGCGCCTGGGGCGGCGTGGCAGGCTACGGCACAGCAATGCTGCTGAGCTACTTCGTCGGGCAGAAGCTCTATCCCATCCCCTACCCGATACGGTCTATGGCTGGCTATACGCTCCTCACCGCCGTTTTCTACTACGCGATAACCTGCATCCCTGCCGACGCTCCCGTGTGGCTGCATCTCGGCATCAGCACGGCAATGATTCTCGCCTTCGCGGGCATCGTCTACAAGAGAGAGATAGCTAGGAACTAGAGGAACTAGAAGTTCTAGAAATCCTAGAAGCTCTAGAAATCCTAGAAGCTCTAGAAATCCTAGAAGCTCTAGAAACTCTAGAAATCCTAGAAGCTCTAGAAATCCTAGAAGTTCTAGAAATCCTAGAAGTTCTAGAAGGCCTATCCCTATTCTTTCATTATTATCTTGCGCAAGGCATCCATCATCTGGTCGCCCAGGCCGATGCTGTAGCCCTGTCGGAACCAGACGACGCGGTTGAACGTGTCGCAGAGCATCACGATGGGCAGCTCTTCGTTGCCGTGGGTGAGCTCCTGGATGTGCATGGCTTCGGCTGTCTCGGGGTCGGCCACGCCGAAGAGCACATTGCTGGGCAGGTCGTCGAACTCCTTGCGGTTGAAGTTGTCGTAGTCTTCCTGGCTTTGGAAGAGCATGAGGTAGCACTGCGACCACTGCGAGAAGTGGATGTTGGCCGCCTCGATGTCGTGCAGGAGGTGCGTGCTTGGCTCGTGTCCGCTACGGATGAGGGCGATGATGTAGAAGCCCCGGCCCGTGGTGTCGAGTATCTTTTTGTGCACGCCGTGCACGTTGGTGAAGTACTGCTCGCAGTCGAAGCTGCCGATGACACGCAGACGGTCCTCATCCACACGCAGACGGAGGGGCAGAGACCCTCCCTGAGGCAGGCTGTTTATCTCCACATGTGCCAGCACACCGCCGTTGGCAAGACGTGTGCCGCTCAGCAGCATGTACTGCCCAGGCTCAACCTCTACACCTTCCTTGAAAGTGTCCTTCCATGTCGCTCCCTCGGGGTATTCCTGCACCTGCGGACGGCCATCCACGATGCGCGAGAGGGCGAAATGCGTGTAGTATACAGGGTTCTCCTTCACCGCCTGGTCGGAGTAGGTGAGAGAAAGCCTCACCCCCGACCCCTCTCCGGGGAGAGGGGAGACTACATTATGCTCCTCGCCTACAAAGGGAGGCTGGGTGGGGTCTATCTCGTTCATGCGGGCAGGAATGCCGATGGCGCGGGCTGCCGAGACGAGGAAGATGTCGCGGCTGTGGGCATCGCACGTCCGATGGCGGAGCACGCCGAGCGGACTCATGCAGAGATGCTGCGGGTTGCGTGTGTCGTCCACCGTGATGCTGTCCTTCACCCACTGCCGGAGCTGCCCGGCCGTCATGCCGTCGAAGTACTCCTTAAGCTCAGTGCGGCAGGGTGTCAGACGTTCGTTAGCAACGCGGCCCACTCCGTCCATCAGGACCTCCATCGTCACGTCGCGGAAGTCCTTCTTCGAGAGTCCGGCAAAGACCTCGGCGGAACGTTCGTTGCCGACCTTCTCGCGAAACGCAGCAATGGTCTGCCAGTTGGCGCGTGCCAGAGCCTCGTAGCTGTCGGGAGCGGCATCCGGACAGAACGCCTGCTGCATATAGGCCGCACGGATGCTGTCCTCCGCGGCAAGGCGCTTGCGGTTCGCCCGCACTGATTCGGCACTGACGTCCGGCTTGTTGTCCTTGCCGAGAGGCGGAATCAGGTCGAGGTCGAACGAGGCGGTGTACGTGCTGTCCTTGTCGAGATAGACGCTGATAAAGTCATCCTGCCCGACACTCACCTTCTGGAAGCCGAAGCGTCCGTCCTTGCTGGCCCACACGACGAGGTCGCCCTTGCCGCAGGTCAGCGAGGACTGCCCCTTGGCGTCGCTCTTCTTCGTGACAATGGGATAGAACTCCGCGTAGTTGTACAGGCGGTAGTCGACCGTAGCATCCTCCACGGGCAGGCTGTCGGCACCGAGCACCGTCACCTTGACCGTGGCAACGTCGGCATAGTTCTTCGTGACGTTAATCTCCGTGTAGCAGGCATTGCGGCCCACCACTTCCTCCGGTCCGTCGTAGGCTCCGAACACCTTCGTGTGCATCAGCATGCCACGGGCTGCCGGCTCGTTGAACCATCCGAGGTTGAGCACAGGCTCAGGCTCGCAGGCCCCGAGGAAGTACCACCTGCCGTCCACCCAGGCTTCGACCCAGGCATGGTTGTCGTCGGTGTGGGCCCAACGCGGCGTGTACACCTGGCGGGCCGGGATGCCGATGGTGCGGAGCGCCGAGACGGTAAAGGTGCTCTCCTCGCCGCAACGCCCGATAGCGGAACGCAGCGTGTTCATGGGCGACGAGGTGCGGCTGTCGCTGGGCTGATAGCTGACGTGCTCGTGGCACCAGTGGTTGACCTCAAGCACGGCGCCGTACATCGTCTTGCCCTTGACGCGCTCCTTCAACTCGTCGTAATAGACGATGCGGAAGGAGTCGAGGTCCTCGTTGTTGACACGCAGAGGCAGGACGAAGTGCCGCCACTCCCTGCCGGGCACCTTCTCGCCCCACGGCATCTCGCAACGAGCCTTCAGGGCCACCTTGACATTTGCCTCCCAGAACCCGCGCGGATAGTCCACGCTGTCGGGCAAAGGCATGTTCTCGTACAGGAAGCTGAGTGCCTCCTGTTCCTCGCGACTGCTGCCGGTGCAAGCAGCCATAAAAACAAGGAGCCCCACTATGAGGGCTCCCTGCAGTAGCGTTTGCTTCTTATTCTGCATACATGTCAACGATTAGTTCACCAAAGATGGTATTGGCCCATGCAAACCAGCTGCGGGTGAAGTCCGTCGCATCGTCCTTGTTGAAGGACTCGTGCATGAAGCCCTTGCCGCCGTCGGTCTTGAGGATTTGCTGGACGCACCATTCCTTCTCGGCACGGTCGTTGGTGGTGAAAGCCTTCATCACCAGGCTCATGGGCCAAGGCTTGTCCAGTCCGCAGTGCGGGCCGCCGATGCCTTCGCCAGCTTTGCCCTTGAAGAAGTAGGGATTGTCCTCGCTCCAGACGAAGCGGCGCGTGTTCTGATAGATGGGGTCGTCGATGGCGACATCGGTCAGGTAAGGCAGACAAAGCAGGCTGGGCGCATTGCTATCGTCCATGAGCAGATAGCTTCCGTAGCCGTCCACCTCGAAGGCATAGATGGGGCCGTACTTGGGATGTTCCACCACGGCATACTCCTTCAGAGCTGTCTCCACTTGGCTTGCCATCTGCTCGCATTCGCCGGCAAGCACCTTCTCCTTGTTCACGTCGCGAAGGATGGTTGCAGCCTTGCGCAGAACGCTTACAGCGAAGAAGTTCGAGGGCACGAGGTAGGGGAAGATGGTGCTGTCGTCGCTGGGACGGAAGGCACTGGCGATGAGGCCGCAAGGCTTGCCCGGATGGCCGTAGCCGCTGTTGCTGCGGGTGTCGTGGAGTGCCTTGGTGTTGCGGCGGAAGTGGTAGTTGGTCTTGTAGCCGTTCCAGTTCTGCTGGTCGCGGAAGACGTCGAGTGTGGCACGAACCACCTTCAGCCAGTTCTCGTCGAAGATGCTGGTGTCGCCCGTCTTCTGCCAATAGGCGTAGGCCAGGCGGAGGGGATAGCACAGGGAGTCAATCTCGTACTTGCGTTCGTGCAGCATCTTGTTCATGTCCGTCTCGTCGGTCTGCCATTCGCCGTCCTTGGGCTTGATATTGAACGCATTGGCATACGGGTCGATGAGAATGCAGGCAAACTGCCGGCGGATGACGCCGCGAATGAGGTGACGCAAGGGTTCGTCCTGGTTTACATAGCGCAGGTAGGGCCAAACCTGTGCGGCACTGTCGCGCAGCCACATGGCCTCGATGTCGCCCGTAATGACGAAGGTATCGTCGTCGCCTGTCTCGTTCGAGTACCAGACGGTCGTGTCGAGCGTGTTGGGGAAACAATTGACGAACATCCAGTAGAGCTTGGGGTCGATGGCCGTAAGCTTCTGCTTGAGGTCGAGTATCTGCTTCTCGATGGCATCGCTGCGGAAGAGGCGCTTCTCAGGTTCGGGGCGAAGGTCCTTGATGGTGCTCTGCACGGCCACCTGCTGCTTCTTGTCAGGTACGGGGATGTTGCAGACGCTGTTGCTGAAGGCAGACATCGGTGCGCTCATCAGCAGGGCAAATAGAATCTTTTTCATCGTTATTTCGTTATTTTCGTTGTGTTTCTTTGTTTTCGTTATAACGTTATTTCGTTATGACGCTATTTCGTTATAACGTTATTTCGTCATGTAGACGTCGAGCGTGCCGCCTGCCATGATTTGCTCGTGGGTGATGGTGGTGCCCTTCAGGGTCTGGCCGTTCAGGACGTACTTCTTGACGTAGATGGCCTTGTCGCTGCCGCCATGTGTGCGGATGGTGAAGGTCTTGCCTTCGCCTACGGGAATGACGGCCTCCTCCACGATGGGCGAGCCGAGCTGGTAGACGCCGCCGCAAGGCTCAACCTGATAGAAGCCGAGAGCCGAGAGGATGTACCAGGCGGACATCTGACCGACGTCCTCGTTGCCGCAGAGTCCGGCGGGCTGGTCCGTATAGAGTTCGTCCATGACCTGGCGAATCCATTTCTGTGCCTTGCGGGGCTGACCGACATAGTTATACATATATAATATGTGATGGCTGGGCTCGTTGCCGTGGGCATACTGACCGATAAGGCCGGAGATGTCGGGAGCTGCGCCTTCGCCCAGGTCGCTGCTGGCTGCCAAGAGGTCGTCCAGGCGTTTGTCGAGCGCCTTGTCGCCGCCCATCAGCTCAGCGAGACCCTTCACGTCGTGAGGCACGAGGAAGGTGTACTGCCAGGGGTTGCCCTCGGTGTAGTCGCGCGTCTGCTGGTTGGGATTGAAGTTCTCGGGCAGGGGACGGAACTCGCCCTTCATGTCGAGAGCTCGCATCACGTTGACACGACGGTCGTAGAGCTTCTTGTAGTTCATGCTGATGTCGTAGAAACGGACGCTGTCCTCCTTGTGACCGAGGCGACCGGCCAACTGTGCTGCAGCCCACGAAGCAATGAAGTACTCCATGCTCTTGCCGACCACTTCGCCCTCGCGTCCGTCGTAGGGCAGGTAGCCGAGCTCGGCCAGGTAGTCCTTGCCGCGCAGGGGCACACGGCGCACCTTGGCGTATTCTGTGGGGAGCATGCTGGCACAAACGGCCTCGTATGCTTCGTTGATGTCGATGTCCTTTGCCTCACCCTTCAGGATGATGTCGGCCAGGACGGGCACGGCAGGTTCGCCCACCATGCAGTATGTGTCGTTGCTGACAAGGTGCCAGACGGGCAGTTCGCCCCATTCGCGGTACATGGCAAGCATCGTCTTGGCATAGTCGCGCATGCGGTCCGGCATGATGATGGTAGCGAGGGGATGAGCGGCACGATAGGTGTCCCAGAGGCTCCATGTAGTGAGTGTCGTGTAGTCGGCACCGCGGTGCACCTTGAAGTCGCAGCCCATGTAGTCGCCCGTGGCGTCGCACCAGATCTGAGGCGCTACCATGTAGTGGTACATCGCCGTGTAGAAGATGGTACGCTCGCGCTCGGTGCGGAAGGTTGCCTTGATGCGCGAGAGCTGCTGGTTCCAAGCTTCGGAGGCAGCGTTGGCCAGGGCGTCGAAGTCCCAGGCATTGCCTTGCTCGGCATTCAGGTTAATGAGGGCATTGGCCTCGCTTGTGGGCGAGAGTGCCACCTTGACCATGACCTGGTCGTCGGGGTTCACTTCGAAGGTGGCCTGACCGTACTTCGCGTCCGGTCCTTCGCTCAGCCAATTATGGATAGGCTTGTTGAAGCGCATGCAGAAGTAGACAATCTGGTCGTTTGCCCAGCCGTGGCTGCGACGATAGCCCATCAGGGTGTAGTCGTCGACGGGAATGACACGTGTGTCGCGAGCCTCGTCGCCAATGGTGTTCTCCAGGTCGATGATGATGCGGGCATTGTTGCTGCCGCGGGGGAAGGTGAAGCGATAGAGGGCAGTACGCTCCGTGGCTGTCACCTCGGCCATGATGCTGAAGCGGTCGAGCAGGACACGGTAGTAGCCCGGGACGGCCATTTCCGTCTCGTGGCGATAGTCGCTGGCAATGCCCTCACGGGTGAGTTCTACGTCGCCATAGGCAGGCATGAGGCCGATGTCGCCCAAGTCGCCGCAACCGGTGCCGCTGAGGTGCATCTGGCCGAAGCCTATTATCTTCTTGCCCGACTCGTGGTAGCCGGAGCACCAGTCCCAACCCGTCTCAATCTGTGTAGGGCCGGCATTGACCATGCCGAAGGGCACGTTGGCACCCATGAAGACATGTCCGTGGTCGCCCGTACCGATTTTCGGGTCAACGTACTTTGCAAGGTTTTCCGATGCCGAAGCACCGGTCTGCGCATCGGCTGCGCGGCCTTCAACCTGTGTCATTGCTGCAAGTAAAAGGCCAAGGAGAATTACTTTTCTTTTCATGTAACTTTCTGTTTTGTTCACAAATCTGCCACAAAGATAAGAAAAAAACTTCATTCTGCGACACATTATCAAACATAAAAAGACTTGTATCGAAGAATTGCTTGCTGCACACAGGAATTTGCAGATAAAAAAAGCTCCCTGCCGGTCAAAAAGGCCGTCAGGGAGCTTCCGTTTGTCTGTTCGCAGGGATGCTTACATCATGCCGCCCATGCCGGGAGCACCCATAGGCATATCGGGCTTGTCCTCCTTGATGTCGCAGATGACGCACTCGGTGGTGAGGAACATGCCGGCGATGCTGGCAGCGTTCTCCAGGGCGACGCGTGTCACCTTAGCGGGGTCGATGATGCCGGAAGCCTTCAGGTTCTCGTACTTGTCGACGCGGGCGTTGTAGCCGTAGTCGCCCTTGCCGTTGCGCACTTCGTTGACGACGACGCTGCCTTCCAGACCTGCGTTCTCGACAATCTGACGCAGAGGCTCCTCGATGGCACGACGGATGATCTGTATGCCGGTGTTCTCGTCGGCATTGCTGCCCTTGAGGTCTGCGATGGCCTGCTGTGCACGGATGTATGCCACGCCGCCGCCGGGGATGATACCTTCTTCGATGGCTGCACGTGTGGCGCAGAGTGCGTCGTCCACGCGGTCCTTCTTCTCCTTCATCTCCACCTCGCTGGGTGCTCCGACGTAGAGCACTGCCACGCCGCCGCTCAGCTTAGCGAGACGTTCCTGCAGCTTCTCCTTGTCGTAGTCGCTCGTGGTGTTGGCAATCTCGTTCTTGATCTGGTTGATGCGGTCCTGAATGAGTTCCTTCTGGCCGTGACCGTTGACGATGGTGGTGTTGTCCTTGCTGACTGTTACCTTGTCGCAGGTGCCGAGCATGTCGATGGTGGCCTGTTCGAGCTTGAGGCCAGTGTCCTCGCTGATGACGAGACCGCCGGTGAGGATGGCGATATCCTGCAGCATGGCCTTGCGACGGTCGCCGAAGCCGGGAGCCTTCACGGCGCAGATCTTGAGCTGAGTGCGCAGGCGGTTCACGACGAGTGTGGTGAGTGCTTCGCTATCCACGTCCTCGGCGATGACGAGCAACGGACGGCCGCTCTGTACGGCAGGCTCCAGGATGGGCAGGAAATCCTTCAGGTTCGATATCTTCTTGTCGTAGATGAGGATGTAGGGATTCTCCATGACGCACTCCATCTTCTCGGTGTCGGTGACGAAGTACGAGCTGAGGTAGCCGCGGTCGAACTGCATGCCTTCGACAACGCCGATGGTGGTGTCGCGGCCCTTAGCCTCTTCGATGGTGATGACGCCGTCCTTGCTGACCTTCTGCATAGCGTCGGCCAGGAGCTTGCCTATCTCGGGGTCGTTGTTGGCGCTGACGGTGGCAACCTGCTCTATCTTCTGGTAGTCGGAGGCAACAGGCTCGGCCTGTGTCTTGATGTTCTCAACGACAGCAGCCACAGCCTTGTCGATACCGCGCTTCAGGTCCATGGGGTTGGCACCGGAAGCCACGTTCTTGAGTCCTTCGCGTACGATGGCCTGAGCCAGTACGGTAGCCGTTGTTGTGCCGTCGCCGGCATCGTCGCCGGTCTTGCTGGCAACACTCTTGACGAGCTGAGCGCCTGCGTTCTGGAAGGGGTCGGCCAGCTCTACTTCCTTAGCCACTGTGACGCCGTCCTTCGTTATCTGGGGTGCGCCGAACTTCTTCTCGAGGATGACGTTGCGACCCTTCGGGCCGAGTGTCACCTTCACTGCGTTTGCCAACTGATCCACGCCCTGCTTCATCTGTTCGCGGGCCTCTATGTTGAATTTAATATCTTTTGCCATTTTATTCAATTCTTAATTCATAATTCATAATTCACAATAATGCCAGCGAAGAATGAATTATGATGGTTAAACACTTTTTCTTGATTATTATAATAACTCACAACTACGTCCACGCGACCAAGCGAAGCGTAATTATGAATTATGAATTCTTAATTATGAATTAACTAAGTATTGCCACGACGTCGCTCTGACGCATGATGAGGTACTTCTTGCCTTCGAGTTCGAGCTCAGTGCCGGCATATTTGCCGTAGAGCACCTGGTCGCCCACCTTGAGCACCATTTCCTCGTCCTTCGTTCCGCCGCCGACGGCTACGATTGTTCCCTTCAGGGGTTTCTCCTTTGCGGTATCGGGGATGATGATGCCGCCTACTGTCTTTGTCTCTGCTGCTGCGGGCTCAATGAGCACACGGTCTGCCAATGGTTTTACGTTCATAGTATAATTATATTAATGAGTTAAACATTCCACCTTCTTCTATACAAAGTGTGTGCCAAAACGGGCAAAGCCGTCAGATTATTTGCCACGACTGACAAAACATGCCAGCACAGACATGTGGCAGGACACCTGTGCCGTCAGGCCGTTCCCGCCGCGCGGGAACAGCAGTACCGCCACGTGGGAACAGCAGTACCACCGCGGGAAAACTGCAGTACCACCGCGGGAGTACTGGAGTTTTCCCACGGTGGTACTGGAAATGGTCTGCAGGATGCCGGCTGCCGTCCAACGGATGGCAGGACTGACACGACGGCTGCTACGCTATGCCTGGCGGGCCTTTCTTACCCGGACGACAAGCAGGACGACGAGCATCAGCGCCAGCAATGCCAGGGCAGCATAGGCGATGGTCTCGGTGACGTGCACGGTCTGCGGGTCGAAGGTCATGACAACTTCGTGTGTTCCGGCAGGCACCTTGATGGCACGCAGCACGTAGTTGGCGCGGGCAATGTCGGTCGGTTCGCCGTCCACGGTGCAGATCCAGCCGGGATAGTAAATTTCGCTCAGGACGACTACCCCACCCTTCTGGCTCTGAACCTTGTAGGCAAGGCGGTTGGCTTCGTATGCGGTGAGTTCCACCGAGGCCGTAGAGTCGGGTTGCATGGTTTCTTTGCCCAGGACGTCGGCGAACTTCTCGTCCACGACAGCCACGTGCCGGAGGTCGGCACTGTGCAGGGCAGCCAGCTCGGCATCGGCGTCGGGAACATAGTCGATGCCACGCACGAACCACCCGTTGCCCTGGGCCCAAGGGTTCCGAACGGGTATCTTTGCACCGTCCTTCCCGCCCAGGATGACGTACTTCGTATTGAGCATGTCGAGGACGGGGAACAGGCTGTCGCCCGAACAGGTGTCGAGATAGCCTGCGCCGTCAATGGCGGCCCGCTGGATGCGACCCATCTCGCCTTGCAGATGTTCCTCGATGAGCTCCTGGTAGCGGCGCAGCTTGGCAGCATGATAGCCGCCGATGCTCTTATGATGGAACGAGGTGGTGTTGTCGTTGAAGGTGCTTACGGTCAGGTTCAGCACACGGTAATAGGTGTCGGGGTCCTGACAGATGAGGCGGTCGGCATCGCTCATGGGGAAGGCCTGTTCGTTGGTCTTCGGACGCGAGAACATGCCGTCGTTCAGGTAACGCTTGTTGATGCCCCACATATCCACGAGGCAAAGCACCGTGACGGCAGCAACCAGCGGCGTGCTCTTCAGTTTGCCGGCACGGAACACCAGCAGCAGGACGGTGCCGATGCCCACGACGATGAAGCTCCTGAGGGCGTCGGCTGTGAACATGGCCCTGCGCATCTCGCTCATGTTGGCAAGTATCTGTCCGGACATCTCCTGCGGGATGTAGCCTGCCGAGACGTACTGCTGCATGTACATGCGGTCGGACGTGGAGAGGTATTCGCCGAAGAAGACGTCGGGCATGAGCCAGAAGAGCAGCGCCATGCCGCCCGTCAGGGCAAACGATATAGTTATATAATGTACGCGCGAGAAAGCGCCGTCCTTGCCGCGCAGGCACTCGGGGTCGTCCAGCACCTTCTTCAGCGCCAGCACAGCCAGCAGGGGGATGGTGAACTCGGCGATGACGAGGATGGAGGCCACGGTGCGGAACTTGTCGTACATGGGCACGTAGTCGAGGAAGAAATCGGTGAAGCCCATGAAGTTCTTTCCCCACGAGAGCAGGATGCTGAGCACGGTGGCAGCAAGCAGACACCACTTCATGGGGCCGCGCACGATGAACAGTCCGAGGAAGAAGAGCATCAGCACGAAGGCGCCGACATACACCGGGCCGCTCGTTCCGGGCTGTTCGCCCCAGTACTGGGTAAAGCCGCGGTAGATAGGGGCGAAGGTGCTGTTAGCATGCTTCATCGCGGTCTCGTTGTCGGCAAGCACTTGGCTGGCGCCGCCCTTCGTGTTGGGCACGAGCAGGGTCCACGTCTCGCCTATGCCATAGCTCCACATCGTGATGTAGCTACGCTCCAGCCCGCTGTCCGTCTGGTCTGCGGGGTCCTTGGTCTTTTGGGTCAGCTCGCTCTTGCCACGCATGCTTTCCTTGCTGTACTCCCACGTGTGATAGAGGTTGCTCAGGTTGATGCAGACACCCAGGATGCCGCCGACGGCAAAGCTGCAGGTCGCTTTCAGCCATCCCGCAAACTGCTTCTCGCGGACGGCCTCGATGAGGTAAGCCAGCGACATCAGGCCGATGACGAAGAGGAAATAGTACGTCATCTGCACATGATTGCTGAGCACCTGCATGGCGGTGAAAATGCCTGTCACCACGATGCCGAGCAGATACCGGCCGCGATAGCAGAGCACCATGCCACCGATGGTCGGGGGAATGAAGCTCAGGGTCAGCAGCTTCCAGATGTGGCCGGCCTGTATGATGATGAAATAGTAACTGCTGAATGCCCACAATACGGCGCCGAGGGCTGCCATCCAGACGCGGAAGTCGAACGCCCGCAGCATGATGTAGAAGCCGAGCAGCATCATGAAGACGTAGGCGGCATAGGCCGAGAGGGCCGGAAGCCCGAGCTGATAGACGCGCTCCAGCGAGCTCAGCGTGTCGGTGCTCGGGTAGCTGGGACTCATCTGGTAGGTGGGCATGCCGGAGAAGAGCGTGTTCGTCCAGCGCGTTCGCTCGCCGTCGTGCGCAGCCCGGTACTGCTCCATCTCCACGCCGCTGCCTACGGCTCCGCTATGGTCGTGCCCCGTCAGGACAAGTCCGTCGCGGATGGGGACAATGAAATACATGACGCTGACGGCCACGAAGAACACGACGGCCAGCACATCGGGAAGAAACTTTTTCCAATTCATAATTCTTAATTCTTGAATGTTTTAACATCAAGGCGCGCTTTTAATGCGCGGAACATAATTCATAATTGTTCCATCATAATGCGCAACTCGACTTTCAGAATTACCTCGCACACAGCATTGTACGGCGAAGCCTAATTATGAATTATGAATTGCGAATTATGAATTAAAAGAAGAAAGGCTGCACGCCCGCTGAGGGAATGCAGCCTTTGTTCTTTTCCAGCGGGTCTGCGTTTGTTTACTTACGCAGGCCGAGAGCCTTGACGATGGCACGATAGCGGTTGATGTCGCGTGCCTTCAGGTAGTTGAGCAGGGCGCGACGCTTGCCGACCAGACCCGTCAGGGCACGTTCGGTGCTGTGGTCCTTGCGGTTTTGCTTCATGTGTTCGGTCAGATGCTTGATGCGATAGGTGAACAAAGCAATCTGGCTTTCGGCGCTGCCAGTGTCGGTCTTGCTCTGGCCATACTGTCCGAAAATCTCTTCTTTCTTAGCTGAATCTAAGTACATAATGTTGTGTGTTATGTGTTAAACTTGTTTGGCGTACAGCACCACTCGTCGGCACTGTGGACGCAAATGCGGGTGCAAAGTTACGGCAAATTATCCGAACTACAAAATAATTGAGCTCAAAATTACATCTTTACCTGCTTTTTTCTTGTTTTGCCAAGGGGCTTATCACGGAAGAGCACGCTGCCATTCGGAATCAAACCCCAACGCTCATTTCCGCACGGACGGCGCTTTCCGGAAGAAACGAACAATAATTCCGCGCGTTTTGCACGTTTCTGAGAAAAAAAGAGTATCTTTGTGCTGAAAAACCTTCAAACAATAGCAGACTAACCTACATTTCACGATGGAAAAGACAGAGAACAGACCGCTGATAGTGGTCGTGGGCAGCAGCAACACGGACATGGTCATCAAGGTGGACCATCTGCCGCGCCCGGGCGAGACAATCATTGGGCACGACTTCATGACGAACCAGGGAGGCAAGGGCGCCAACCAGGCCGTGGCCGCATGCCGCATGGGCGGACAGGTGGCATTCGTGGCCCGGGTGGGCGACGACAGCTTCGGCCGTCAGGCTATCGCCATGCTGAGGGACGAGGGCATCGACACCACCTTTGTCCTTCCCACGAAGCTGGCCGCCACGGGCGTCGCACTCATCCCCGTGGACAGCAAGGGCGAGAACAACATCATCGTGGCAAGCGGCGCCAATGCACTGCTGAGCGAGGACGACATCGAGGCGGCATGGACACTCATCGCCCAGGCCGACATCGTGATGATGCAGCTGGAGACTCCCATCCCGACGCTCGTCCGCGCTGCCAAGATAGCATGCAAGGCCGGGGCACGCGTCGTGCTCAACCCCGCACCGTTCCCGCCGGAACCGCTGCCGGAGGAACTCCTGAAGTGTCTGGCACTCATCACGCCCAACGAGACAGAGGCCGCGATGATGTCGGGCATCGAGGTCACCGACGAGGCTTCCGCCCTGCAGGCCATCCAGGCAATACAAGCCAAGGGCGTAGAGAACGTCATCGTCACTGCCGGCGCGAAGGGTGCCTATACGACGGAAGGCGACCGCCTCGTCTGCATCCCCTCCGAACGCGTCCAGGCAGTGGACACCACGGCTGCGGGCGACACCTTCTGCGGCGCCATGTGCGTCGCCATCAGCGAAGGACGCCCGCTCAGCGATGCCATACACTTCGCCAACCGCGCCGCCGCCATCAGCGTCACGCGCATGGGAGCCTGGCAGAGCATCCCGCATCGCAACGAGATAGACCTGTAATGCAACAACCAAACTAAAAATAACACATCACCATGTTTATCGTAAACAGTTATCTACTGGCAATCGTGCTCTGCGTAGTCACGATGATCTGCTGGGGCTCGTGGGGCAACACACAGAAACTTGCAGCCAAGAACTGGCGCTACGAGCTGTTCTACTGGGACTACGTCATCGGCATCGTCATTCTCTCCCTGCTCATCGGCTTTACGCTGGGCAGCACGGGCGAGGAAGGCCGCAGCTTCATCCCCGACCTGCAACAGGTGTCGGGCGCAGCGGTGCTCAGTGCGCTCGTCGGAGGCGTCATCTTCAATGCCTCCAACATCCTGCTCTCCGCCAGTGTGTCGCTGGCAGGCATGGCCGTCGCCTTCCCCGTCGGAGTGGGCATCGCGCTGGTGCTCGGCGTGATTCTCAACTACATCGGACAGCCCAAGGGCGACGCCTGTCTGCTCTTCACCGGCGTGGCTGTCATCATGGTGGCTATCATCGTGAACGGCATCGCCTCGGGACGCATGCAGAAGGGCGGCACGACGGGTCGCAAAGGCATCGTGCTGGCCGTCATAGCCGGCGTGCTGATGTCATGCTTCTACCGCTTCGTGGCTGCCGCAATGGACCTGGACAACTTCCAGACTCCCGAACCCGGCAAGGCTACGCCCTACACCGCGTTCTTCATCTTCGCCGTGGGCATCTTCCTGAGCAACTTCCTCTGGGGCACGCTGGCGATGAAGTATCCCGTCGAAGGCAAACCCGTCGGCTACAAGACTTACTTTGAAGGGGCATTCGGGACGCACCTCGTGGGCATCCTCGGCGGACTGGTCTGGGGACTGGGCACCGTGCTCAGCTACATTGCAGCGGGCAAGGCCGGAGCCGCCATCTCGTACGCCCTCGGTCAGGGAGCACCGATGATAGCAGCCCTGTGGGGCGTGTTTGTATGGCACGAATTCAAGGGTGCCGACAGCAAGACAAAGCTATTGGTCGCCCTGATGTTCGCCTTCTTCATCACAGGACTGAGCCTCATCGTGATGGCCGGCGAGTAGCGCCTCCGCATCCCCCATTATTTCCCGCAGGGGAATCATCACGAAGTCGCGCTCCAGCATGCGGGGATGCGGCAAGGTCAGCGTGGGAGTAGAGATGTGGAGGTCGTCGTAGAGCAGGAGGTCGATGTCGATGGGACGGTCGTGATAAATGCCGCCTTGCGACTTCGTCCGCCGTCCCAACTCGCGTTCTATCTGCTGCGACGCCTCGAGGCACTGCATGGGAGAAAGCTTTGTCAGCACCATGCAGGCAGCATTCAGGAAGGGATGTTCGCTCCGGAACCCCCAAGGCTCGGTCTCAATGAACGAAGAAACGCGCTGCACCGTGCCGATGCGTTCGCCAACGAGCGCAATGGCACGGTGCAGTGTCTGTTCCCTGTCGCCGAGGTTCGAGCCAAGAGACAAATAAAGGGAAGACCCCCCATCCCCCTTTAGGGGGAGTCTTTTATTAGCCTTGGATTCTGACATAAAGTCAATTACCATTTGTTCCCCCTAAAGGGGGATAGGGGGTCAATCATTAAGTATCAGCATGGCATCGCCATAGGTGCCAAAGCGGTAACGCTTCTCGGGGTCGTTCTCGTTGTGGCGAAGCGCCTCCTTGTAGGCCGTCATGATAAGGTCGTAACCGCCGAAGGCACAGGTCAGCATGAGCATCGTGCTGTAAGGCAGGTGGAAGTTCGCTATCATGGCATCGGCCAGGTGGAAGTCGTAGGGAGGGAAGATGAAGCGGTTGGTCCAGCCGTGGTACTCTTTGAGCTGTCCGTCGGTCGAGACCGCTGTCTCCAGCACGCGCTGCACGGTCGTGCCGACGGCCACAACCTTGTGGTTTTCTTTGCGTGCACGGTTGATGATGTCGCAAGCCTCCTGCTCCACGTGCATCTCTTCGCTGTCCATCTTGTGCTTCGTCAGGTCCTCCACATCTATCTCGCGGAAGTTACTCAGACCGCAGTGCAAGGTGACAAAGGCGAAGTCGATGCCCTTAATCTCCATCATCTTCATGAGCTGCGGTGAGAAGTGCAGACCGGCTGTCGGCGCTGTGACGGCACCCTCCTTCTCTGCGAAGATGGTCTGGAAGTTCTCCATGTCGTCGGGCAGTACCTCGCGCCGGAGAATCTGCTTGGGTATGGGGGCCTCGCCCAAAGCGTACAGGGCACGCTTGAACTCCTCGTGCGTTCCGTCGTAGAGGAAACGCAGCGTACGGCCGCGGCTCGTGGTGTTGTCGATGACTTCGGCCACCATCGACTCGTCCTCGCCGAAGTAAAGCTTGTTGCCGATGCGGATCTTACGGGCGGGGTCGACCAGCACATCCCACAGACGCATGTCCTTGTTGAGCTCGCGCAGCAGGAAGACTTCTATCCTGGCGCCCGTCTTCTCCTTGTTACCATAGAGGCGAGCCGGGAAGACCTTCGTGTCGTTGAAGACGAAGACATCCTTCTCGTCGAAATACTTCAGCACGTCGCGGAAAGACTCGCGGTGCTCTATGACTCCCCGCTTGGCATGTATCACCATGAGGCGGCAGTCGTCGCGGAAGGGTGTAGGCTCCTGCGCAATGCGTTCCTCGGGAAGCTTGTACTTGAATTGCTGTAGTTTCATGTTGTATTTGGTCGTTTAGGGAATTAGTCGTTTGGGGAATATAGTTTGGCCGCCAAAGAAATTATTATGAATTGTGAATTATGAATTGTGAATTGCTTTCCAGCCAGCCGGGGAAGTCCTCAACCTTCATGCAGTCCTCCACACGGATGTCGCCCACCCGGGTACGCCGCAGGGCGATGAGGTGTGCACCGCTGCCGAGGGCCTGTCCTATGTCGCGGGCCAGGGCCCGGATGTACGTTCCCTTGCTGCAGACGACACGAATCGTGGCCTGCATCGCCTCGGGGTCGAAGCTGAGAAGCTCTATCGTGTCGATGACCAACACCTTCGGCTTGAGCTCCACCTCCTTGCCACGACGGGCCAGGTCATACGCCCGCTTTCCGTCAATCTTGCAGGCCGAGAAGGCTGGCGGAACCTGTTCGATGCGGCCGAGGAACCTGCCGAGTGCTTCGCGAAGCAGCGTCTCGGTGATGTGCTCCGTGGGGTATGTCTGGTCGACAGGCTTCTCGAGGTCGAAGCTTGGCGTAGTAGCGCCGAGCTGCAACGTGGCAACGTATTCCTTGACATGCGCCTGCAGTTCGTCGATGCGCTTCGTGGCCTTGCCCGTGCAGATGACCATCACGCCAGTTGCCAACGGGTCGAGCGTACCGGCATGGCCCACTTTGAGTTTCCTGACGCCAAGCCGGTGGCACAGCTGGCTCCGTATCTTGGCAACAAGATTGAAGCTCGTCCACCTCAATGGCTTGTCGAAGCAAAGTATCTCTCCCTCTATGAAGTCCATCAGTCAACCATTACGAGTGAATGACCCGACCACAGCAGGGCAAGGATGACGATGCCCACGATGATGCGGTAGACGCCGAATGCCCGGAAGCCGTACTTGGCGAGGAAGTCGACGAACCACTTCATGGCGGCCAGGGCCACGACGAAGGCCACGACGCATCCCAGCGCCAGCATCAGCAGGTTGTCGCTCGTGGCCCAGCTCGCGTCGGCCTCGTCGCCGAAGAAGAGCTGCAGCACGTCGAGCGCTGTGGCAGCCGCCATTGTGGGAACAGCCAGGAAGAACGAGAACTCGGCAGCGGCGCGGCGTGTCAGCTTCTGCGCCATGCCTCCCACGATGGTTGCCATCGAACGTGACACGCCCGGTATCATGGCGATGCACTGGAACAGGCCGATGCGGAAGGCTCTGCCCTCTGTCAGTCGGGTCTGTTCGCTGCCCTTGCTGAAGAGACGGTCGCAGAAGAGCATGAAGATGCCGCCTACGACCAGCATCACAGCCACGACCTCCACGTTCTCCAGGAAGCGGTCGATGAGGCCGGACATCTTGCCGATGAAGCCGATGACGATGGCGGGGATGAAGGCTACCAGCAGTTTCCAGTAGAAGTCCCACTTGTGCAGGAAGGCCTGCAGGGGCGTGCTTCCGGCAGGAGCTGGCGTGCGGTCCAGACGGAAGAAGCGTTTCCAGTAAAGGCACACGACGGAGAGGATGGCGCCGAACTGTATGATGATGGTGAACGCCTTTACGAACGGCGTGCTCTCCACGCCGAGCAGGTTCTGCGTGATGATCATGTGTCCCGTCGACGAGACGGGCAGGAACTCGGTCAGTCCCTCCACGATTGCGATGATGATAGTCTCGATAACTGTCATACCCGTGCCTCCTTACCGGTTGATGTCGAGCCCGGTCTTTGCCTTGGGCCTGTACATGATGGCAACCATGATGAAGAGGAAGCCGAAGAGGCTCACCAGCGGAGCCACTTTGATGCGACGTGCACTGAAGATGTCGGGGTTGAAGAAACCCTCTGCGCTGCCTTCGCCCGACATCAGCACAAGGCCGACGATGACGATAGCCATGCCGATGGCAAGCA
This sequence comes from Bacteroidaceae bacterium, assembly GCA_017483665.1. GTDB lineage: Bacteria > Bacteroidota > Bacteroidia > Bacteroidales > Bacteroidaceae > Physcousia. The sequence goes on along the minus strand of JAFUVM010000038.1, from coordinate 7,030 downwards.
GGATGTAGTTCGTTTTGTTAAATGCCATGTTGTAGTTAGGGGTTAGAGGTTAGTTGGAGATTCACTTTTCACTCTTCACTTTAGTACAGCTCCGAGCCGCGCATCTTCAGGCAGTGCGTCACGGAGAAGTACGTGCAGACGAGCGTCAGGACGAGTCCGATGGCGAAGACCGCCGCAGCCGTGATGAGCATGTTCTGTCCGGTGACGTAGCGCAGGACGGCCGCGTCGTAGGTTGCTGCCCAGTAGACGCCGGAGAGGATGACGGTGTCGGCAATGAGGGCCGAGGCCACGCCTATCCAGAAGCCGCGCACCAGGAACGGCCGGCGGATGAAGCCCCATCGGGCACCGACCAGCTTCATGGTGTAGAGCACGAAGCGGTGGTTGAAGACGCTCAGCCGGACGGTATTGTTGATGAGGCTCAGCGAAATGATGACCAGCAGCAGGGCCACGACGAGCATGAAGAACGAAGCGCGGTGCAGGTTGCGGTTGAGGCTCTCCACCAGGTCCTTCTGGTAGAGAACGTCGGCCACGAGCTTCGTGCTGCGCAGTTCGTCGCTAATCCACAGCAGGCTGTCAGCGGAGGAATACTCCGGCTTGACGTTTATCTCCATCGAAATGGAGAAGGGGTTGGCGCCGAGGAACTCTGTGGGGTCGATGCCCATGCTCTCGATTTGTTCCTGCAGGGCCTGTTCGCGGCTGATGTAGTCGATGTGACTGACGTAGCACTTGGCGCTGAGCGAGTCCTGCAGCGCCCGGGCATCGGCGGTCTGCACATCGTCGTCGAGCACAACGGTGACGGTGAGGTTCTCCTTGACGCTGTCGGCCACGACGCGTGCCGTGAGCGAGAGCAGCACGACAAGCCCCATGAGGATGAGCACCAGCCCGACGCTGATGGTGCTCGTAATGGCCTGCATGGTCCAGGACAACCGATGTTTCCTTTTCATTATTTCATTCTTTATTCTTTCTTTCCTTTCAGCGTTGCACTGCTACTCTCGGTGATGCGGACACGGACGGTCTGGCCGATGTGGAGCCCTTCGCGCGGCACGATGACTACCTTGTTCTGTCCCGTCCGGCCGAAGAGCTCTTCGCGGCTGCGCTTGCTGACGCCCTCGATGAGGACCTCATACTCCTGCCCGACGCAGCGGCGGTTGGCCTCGGCCGACAGCTCGTTCTGCAGGGCGATGAGTTCATTCAGGCGGCGTATCTTCACATTCTCGGGGACGTCGTCGGGGAGGTGCTTGCTGGCATACGTCCCCGGACGTTCGCTGTACTTGAACATGAAGGCGCTGTCGTAGCCCACCTCGCGCATGAGGGAGAGGCTCTGCTGGTGGTCCTCCTCCGTCTCGCTGCAGTAGCCGCAGAAGATGTCGGTGGAGATGGCGCAGTCGGGGATGATGCGGCGGATGGCTGCCACGCGGTCCAGGTACCACTCGCGCGTGTACTTGCGGTTCATGAGCTTCAGGATACGGTTGCTTCCGCTCTGCACCGGCAGGTGAATGTGGTGGCAGATGTTGGGCTCTTCGGCAATGACGCGGAGTGTCTCGTCGCTCATGTCCTTGGGGTGCGACGTCGTAAAGCGCACCCGCATCTGCGGCACTTCGCGGGCCACGAGACGCAATAGCTGAGGAAAAGCCCCCTCCCCGCCCCCCCTTTGGGGGAGTGCCTCTGCCTCGCTGCACTTGGAAGTTTCAATGGCAATGAGGCACTCCCCCAAAGGGGGAGCGGGGAGGGGGCTTCTGTAGCTGTTCACGTTCTGCCCCAGGAGCGTGACCTCCTTGTAGCCACGGTCCTGCAGGTCGCGGCATTCGCGCAGGATGCTCTCCACGTCGCGGCTGCGCTCGCGGCCCCGGGTGTAGGGCACGATGCAGTAGTGGCAGAAGTTGTTGCACCCGCGCATGATGCTGACGAAGCCCGAGATGTGCGGCCCGCAGATGCGCTGCGGCACGATGTCGCGATAGGTCTCAGTGGTAGAGAGCTCCACGTTGATGGCCTTCTGTCCGCACTCCACCTGACTGACGAGGTCGGGCAGGGACAGATAGGCGTCCGGTCCGGCCACGATGTCGGCATGATGCTCCTCGATGAGTTTTTCCCTGACGCGCTCTGCCATGCAGCCAAGCACGCCGATGATGAGCTGGCGCCCCTTTTTCTGCAGGCTGTGGAGGAACTCCAGACGGGAGATAATCTTCTGTTCGGCATTGTCGCGCACCGAGCAAGTGTTCAGCAGCACGGCATCGGCCTCGTCCATATTCTCCGTCACCTCATAGCCGGCAATGCCCATCACGCTGGCCACCACCTCACTGTCCGCCACGTTCATCTGGCAGCCGTATGTCTCAATCAGCAGTTTCTTCATATACATAATGGGGTGCAGTCTCCCATTTTCGCCGCAAAGGTACGACTTTTTCGCGACATTCGCGAATTATTTGCAAATAATGTGGGCCTCTATGCTTCAATATATATATAAATAATGTTAAACGGCGGCAGCTGGAGCTGCACGATACACGAGGATTTGGCTGAACACACCTGTGGATTTTGGAGTAAACTACAATTTTATGCTTTCTGATTTTGAATTATGAAATATAATTCGTAACTTTGCCATCGAAATTCATTTATAATCATGGAAACGACACTTGGAAAGAGTACCGCACTTCCTGTCTCACACTATTGGGGGATGATAAAAGACCTCGACGACAGCCAAAAGTTGGAACTGGTAACCATGCTTGTCAATAGTGTAAAGCCTTCTGTTGCTGAGGATAAAGAAACAACGCACTCGCCCAAGCCTTACACTGTTGAGGAATTACACCAGATGATAGCAGAAGGCGAATTGCAATTTGCTAAGGGCCAATGGCAAGATAGTGAAGAGATGTTTCGTGAACTGGAACAGGAAATGCCTGCAAATGTATGAAAGTAAGGTGGAACAGACAGTCAAAGGAACAACTTCGCCAGACGACTCAATACATTTACCAAGAGTTCGGACAAAAGACGAGGGATGAATTTATGCAAGCAGTACGGCAAACAAACAATCTCCTTGCAGACAATCCCCACCTCGGACCTGTAGAGACTCTGCTTGCTGACCTTCCTCTGCAATACCGTAGCATCGTCGTTCGACATCTTAACAAAATAGTATATCGTATAGTTGAAACACACATCGAAGTAGTTGCCTTTTGGGACTGCCGCAGGGAACCCCAAAACCTGGCACAAAACCTATAATAACTTCAATCTCAATCTTTAACTTTTAATTGTACCAGCCTATAGAATAAACAAAAAGAATTAGACACATAGACAAAGAAGCGTCCGCTTAGATTCTTGTTTCTCGGAATTTCGCCAAAATTAAAGAAGCAATCAAGAGTAAAGCCTTGACGCTCACGCCGAGGCGTGGGCTTTTACTCGTATATGATTGCAATGGTGTTTGGCGATATCTCGAGAAACGTAGACTAGTGAAGTCCACGTTTCTTTTGTTTCAAAGAAAGGGAAATACACATTATTCTATTATGACAATACACATTTATACCACCGATTATACCACCGATGCCTCTGTATTCCCACGTGTCGTACCCGCTGTTCCCACGTGTCGCACCTATTGTTCCCGTGTGCTGGGAATGAGCAAAAGCGTAAAACCTAATATATCACATCTGCCATATCATCTGTCATATTGCAACTGCATCGCTTACAACCGATTGTGTGTCTTGTGGCAGATTTGCAGATTATTTTGCAAAAACTTTATGATAAACAATATAATTAGTCAATCCTTAAAAACCACAATGGATTTGACGGATTACGCGGATTATATTATCTACTGCTATCAGTATAACTTAAATCCGAGTAATCCGTCAAATCCGCTGTTGTATAATAATAAGTGTTTTAAGTTTCGCAAGCTTTGTTTGCCATATTGACAGAAGAAGACAGAAGAAGATAGATGGAGATATAAGGAGATAGAAGACGTCAGTTTTGGCTGCTGCATGTTGTATCGTCCTTTATCTTCGTCGCTGGAAGCGACATATCTCCTTTTGTCTACATTTATCTCCAACACATGCGAAAGTTGAATACGTGTATTTTGAAACGCCCTCTGTTTCCGTACGGCCCGGGCCGAACGGAAAATACTCTTACACAAGGTGCCCGATAATCTGTTCGCGGTCGCCGGGGAGGTAGTCGATGACGGGTATCTCAATCATCGTATAGGCTCCGGGCTGCTGTTTCATCGTGGCGCGGGCGGCGTTGACGAGCACCTGAGCCGTGAGGGCAGGATTGTTTATCTTCATGTTGAACTCGAAGAGCTGGTTGTGTGTCTGGCCGCTTACGCCCTTGCGGACGAGGTTGACACCATGGCCGACATCGTTCAGGGCGTCCACGCTTTCCACCTGGAAGACGTGCGTCTCGTCGTTGGAGAAATAGGGGTCAGCCTTGATGGCCTTCGTCACTTCCTCCAGGCTGGCGCCTTCTTCCAGCTCGACGTACACCATGCGACGGTGAATGCCTTCGCCCACGGGGATGGTCATCGAGAGGGCATCCTTGACGCCCGCCTTGCTACGGACACAGACGCTGTGACCCATCGAGCGGCCAGGACCGAAATTCGTGTAGGTCAGGCCCTTGGGGGCAAGGCTCTCCATGAGTGTGCGGACGATGCTGTCGCTGCCCGGGTCCCATCCGGCCGAAATGATGCTGACGGCTCCGTGCTGCTTGGCGGCTGCCGAAAGCGAGCGGCGCAGGTCGAGGATGGACGTATGGATGTCGAAGCTGTCCACCGTATTGATGCCCAGCGCCAAGCACTTCAGCGCATGCTCCTCAACGGAACGCGTCGGAGTAGCCAGTATTGCCACGTCCACTTTGCCCAGCTCCGTGATGTCCTTCACTACCTTGTACTCTGCCAGCTCGGCGGGCTTGTCGGCTGCTCCGCCTCGGCGGACGATGCCTGCTATCTCCATGTCGGGAGCAGCCTGCAAAGCCTGTACGGTGTACTTCCCTATGTTGCCGTAGCCGACAACTGCAATCTTTAGTTTCTCCATATCTTCTGTATTTTTATATGTTAGCGTTTTCAGTTTTCAGGCGACAAAGGTACAGCTTTCCGACAAAACGAGCAACAAAAAGCATCACTTTTCTCTCTTATCGTGTCATTTTTGCACCGCAAGCCTCTCCGCCGCGCGGAACAACCTTCTCCGCAACGCCAGACAAAATCCTCCGCGCCGCGGGACCGTCAACGGTTACATATTGAAGAGTAGCTTGATGGTGTGGTGCGGCATCGTAGGCGGCATCGGCGGCTTCATCTGGGAGTCGTTCTACGTCACAGAGACACTGACTGGATGGTTGGTTTATTATACCAGTGCTCACTATGTTGGCGTAGCCCACGGCATCATTCCCGCCATCATCGTTGCTATCTTAGCATTTATCGGCCTGACGCTCCCAGGCTTGAAACTAAAATAATTACAGACAATGTTCAAGCCATTAGACCCACTACTGCACTCCGAGTTACGACTGGCCGTCATGTCGCTGCTGATCAGTGCCGAGGAAGCCGAGTTTCCCTACATCAAAGAACAAACGGGAGCCACGGCGGGTAACCTGAGTGTGCAGATAGACAAACTCTCGGCAGCGGGCTACATCGGGGTAGAGAAGACTTTCAAGGGCAAGAAACCCTGCACGCTGTGCCGCATAACCCCCGCCGGATTGAAAGCGTTCGAGGAATACGTGGAGGCACTGAAGAGTTATCTCGATGTGAGATAGAATAAAATCCCGCGGGTGAACAACCCACGGGATTTTTAGTGCTTTAGTTTCCTATTTCTATGCAGCAATCCCTCTTTCATACAAATATCTCGGAGCAAATCCAATTTCGTCATTCCAGTCAACGGTAAAGGGGTCGAGACGGAATGACTGAAGTAATCGAGGTCTTGCAACTTACGGCAGATGCCCTTCTGCATCAGCGGAGTAAAGTCTACTAACCGTACTTCGCCAGTATTGAACGTAAGGCGCAGGGTATAGTCACTTACGTATTCGGCTGCAACAATTTTGAGCAATGGATTTTTTGTCATCATATTCATGTCATCCTTATTACTTTAACGGTTGAACTTTGTTCGACCACTTCTTCGCTCGGCATAGGAATCAAGTTTTCTCTGCTCTCGCTTATCGAAGTGGTTCTATCTTCTTAGCTGCTTCACTGTTTGTCAGTCGCTCCCAGTTCTCCATCAGTTCATCGCGGTGCAGGTCAAGCCATTCATAAACAAGACGCAGGGCACGACGGGGAAGAGAACCAGTAACGATGCCGTCCTTAATCGTGATTTCTGCCTCATAGTCATCATACCACACATGGAAGTGCGGCGGGTTCTTGCTTAAGCAAGCGACCAAAGGTCGAGCGGTGGTCATCAATATACATATAGATGATGATTCCGTAGAATTTGCTAATCTCTGGCATAATGTTACTTGTTGTTTACGATGGCAAAATTACACAAATTCTTCCGAAAACGAGCGAATATAGACAAAAATCTTAAATTTTTGTGCATTTGTTGGGCGAACTGAAACGATATAGCAGGAAATTTCGTACCATTGAACTCGATTTAAGAAATGAAACGGCTAATTCCGATGCGGGACGGTCGGACAAGAATTCGCAGACGAGCCAGTTGACGGACACCATCAAGCAGAAGACTGGCAGGACGATGCAGGAGAAGGACGTGAAGTTTACCGACAAGAAAGGCAAGCAGCGTGTCCGTCAGGGGTGCAGCCCTATCCGTGAAGGTGTGGTGAACATCAAGCCCGACACGACGATGGAAGACCTTTTGCGCTATGTCGAAAGAGTGCACGAGAGGTGGGGCATCAGAGCCATACAGATACACATCCATAAGGATGAAGGGCATTATGAGGACACTAACGACCCAGCATCGTGGGAACCGAACTACCATGCTCATATCATCTGGGAATGGATGGACCACGACACGGGCAAGTCCTTCAAGCTGAATGCCGAGGACATGTCTGCCATCCACGCTTTGGTAGCTGAGACATTGGACATGCAGCGAGGGCAGAAGAAGTCAGAGACAGGAATTGACCTTCT